>JBJXGH010000132.1:0-40066 GCA_046153685.1 Alphaproteobacteria bacterium | reverse complement strand
GCATAGACCCGCCGTCCCTTGGCCCGCGCGGCGAGCCACGGGACGGCCGTCAACTCGTGGTCGATGATCGTCTCGGCCTGGCGCAGATCGCCGCCCGTCTCGTCTAGGAGACGCAACGGGCCGAGCGGTAACGTCGCCTGCTCGCCGATGCGTCCGTCCTCGACCGAAACCAATTCAAGGCTTCCCCCGCCAAGATCGCCGATGACGCCGTGAGCCTTGGGCAGATCCGACATCACGCCGAGGGCGGAGAGCCGACCCTCTTCCATGCCGGACAGGACCTCGACCCGGACACCGCAGCGCCGCTCGACCGCCTTGACGAAGTCGGGGCCGTCGAGCGCCTCGCGCACCGCCGCCGTGGCGATGACGTCGAGCCGGCCGACGGACATGGCGCGCGCCAACTCCACGAAGCGACGCACGGTATCGAGCGCAAGTGAGATGCTTTCGGGCGGCAGGCGGCCACGACTGGCAAGGCCCTTGCCGAGACCGCACATGGCTTTTTCGTTGTAAATCGGGATGAAGGCCCGGACGGGCGCATCATAAACCACGAGGCGAATGGAATTGGAGCCGATATCGATGACGCCGACACGCGCGTGCCGGGCAGATACGGTGACGGCCCTGCGCTCCGCGCCTGCCATTCCCCGGTTCGGTCCCTCGCCCTCGCGCGGTACGGGCCGACCCCGCCGCCACAGAAAACTTATACCGAATCAGATAGCGACAGCGCCAATGCTTTATGACGAAAACCAGGGATTCATCACGAAGGCCGGGGCTTCATGATGAAGGGCCGGCCTGATGACGAAGGGTCGCGCAAAGCCCGGGTTCGGGCTCGAATTCGCCTAGGCTTTCTTGAGCACGAGGAGGGGCGCGGTTGCCGCGCGCTTGAGCGCGCTGCCCCGCCCCGAGAGGCTCGGATTGGTCATGAAGAACGTGTGCGCCGAGAAGGCGCCCGGCGGGGCATGGACGCGGCGATAGATGCCATCGGAATCCAGAACCCAACTCTGCGCCGCATCGTTCAGATTCGCCACCATGATCTGCTCGAGTATCTGGCGGTGGACGGTCGGGTTCTCGATCGGCACGAGCGTCTCCACGCGCCAATCGAGGTTGCGCGTCATCCAGTCGGCCGACGAGATGAATACCTTGGCCTCGGCGGAGGGGAGCTTGTGGCCGTTGCCGAAGCACGCGATGCGGCTGTGTTCGAGGAACCGGCCGACGATGCTCTTGACTCGAATGTTCTCCGACAGGCCCGGCAATCCCGGGCGCAGGCAACAGATTCCGCGCACCACCATGTCGATCTGCACCCCCGCCCTCGACGCCGCATAAAGCGCGTCGATCGCCGACGGATCGACGATCGAGTTGAGCTTCAGCCAGATCTGCGCCGGCCTTCCGGCCTTGGCATGGGCGATCTCGTCGGCAATAAGGCCAAGCAGGGTCTTTTTCAGATTTACCGGCGCGATGGCGAGTTTTTCCATCGGCTCCGGTCGGCCATAGCCGGTCATGTAATTGAACATCCGCGCCGCGTCGCGCGAAAGCACGGGGTCGCATGTGAAGAACGACAGGTCCGTGTAGGACGTCGCGGTGATCGGGTGATAGTTGCCGGTGCCGAAATGGCAATAGGTGCGAAGTTGTCCACCCTCGCGGCGCACGATCATCGAAACCTTGGCATGGGTCTTCAAGTCGATGAAGCCAAAGACGACGTGGACGCCCGCGCGCTCAAGATCGCGCGCCCAGCGGATATTGCGCTCCTCGTCGAAGCGCGCCTTGAGCTCGACCATCGCGGTCACCGACTTGCCCGCCTCGGCCGCCGCCACAAGCGCGCGCATGATCGGCGAATCCTCGCTGGTGCGGTACAGCGTCTGCTTGATCGCCACCACATTGGGGTCGGCCACCGCCTGGCGCAGAAACTGCACCACGACATCGAAGCTTTCGTAGGGATGGTGGACGATGATGTCCTTGGTGCGGATGGCCTCGAAGCAATCGCCGCCGAAATCGCGAATGCGCTCGGGAAAGCGCGCGGTATAAGGTTCGAACAGAAGATCCGGGCGCTCCTTGGTAATGAGCTGAGAGATTTCGGCGAGCCCCAGAAGTCCTTCCTCGACCGACACGTCGCCCGGCGCCACATGCATCTGCTCGGTGACGAAGCGACGAAGCTGCTCGGACATTCCCGCCTCGCACGACAGCAAGATCACGGTCCCCAGCCGGCGACGCTTGAGCGCCGATTCGAACACCCGGACCAGATCCTCGGCCTCTTCGTCGATTTCCATCTCGCTGTCGCGAATGACGCGGAAGCAGCCCTTGTCGGTGACCTCGAAGCCCGGAAACAATTCGCCGAGATAGAGAGCCGCGACCTGTTCGATGGGCACGTAGCGGATGGCCTTGCCCGGCAGGCGGATGAAGCGGCCAAGCTGGCGCGGAAGGGGCAAGAGCGCCGTCATTTCGTTGCCGTTCGAGACGCGCTTCATGCGCAGCGCCATGGCGAAGCCGAAATTGGGAATGAACGGGAATGGATGCGCCGGATCGACGGCCAGCGGGGTGAGCACGGGGAAGATGCGCTCCATGAAAGCGCGCGCGAGCCATTCGCGTTCGCCGCCAGTCAAATCCGAGGCCTCCACCACCGCGATGCCGCTATCGGCCAATTCTCGCCCAAGCGCCGCCCAGCGTTCCTGCTGATCGGCCATGAGCGACGCCATCCGTAAACCGATGGCGTCGAGTTGCTGGCGCGGACTCAAATCGTCCGCGCTGTGCTCGGTCACGCCGGCCTGGACCTGCCCTTTGAGGCCAGCCACGCGCACCATCATGAACTCGTCGAGATTGCTCGCCGAGATCGCCAGGAAGCGCAGGCGCTCGAACAGCGGATGGGAAGGATTCTCGGATTCCTCGAGCACCCGCTGATTGAATGCCAACCACGAAAGTTCGCGATTGATAAATCGCTCGCCCGCGAGCGTCTCGCCGTCGGCGTCGCTGGAGGTGGAAAGAATGGTCGACATGGGCGCTCTCGGTTTAACGGACTTCAAGTAGTATATCGCGCGGAGCGGGTTAAGGGTGCATGACAGTTTTATGACATAATGGATTGAATATGAAGACTCTTTTTCTACTTCGGCACGCCAAATCGAGCTGGGGTGATCCGGCCCTCGACGACTTCGACCGGCCGCTCAATCGTCGCGGCCGCGACGAAGCCCCGACGGTGGGAAGATATTTGGCCGACCACGGTCTTTGTCCGGCCTTCATCCTATGCTCGGCGGCCAAACGCACGCGCGAGACCTTGTCGTTGGTCTTGCCGGCGCTCGACGGCGAATGCGCGGTCGCCATCGAACGGGGGCTTTATGCAGCGGGTCCCGACCGGCTGTTCGCGCGGCTTCGCCGGATCGAGCCCGCCCATGCCAGCGTCATGGTGATCGGCCATAATCCCGGCCTCGCGGAATTGGCCGAAGATCTGGTCGCGCGCGGCCCGGACGGGGCGGTCGAACGCATGAAGACAAAATTCCCGACCGGCGCGCTGGCCGTCATCAAACTGCATATCGGCAAGTGGGAGGAGTTGGCCGCGGGCAGCGGCACGCTCGAGCGTTTCGTCGTGCCCGCGCACGAGGCCCGCGAGTAAGACTCGCGAACCGAGCCGCTTCCCCGTCCGTGCGCGCGCCCTCAATCCGCCCAGAAACGGGGCGCGCGCCGGTATTCCTCCCAGACATCCCCGATGCGCCGCTTGCCATCGACGATTCGCGCCGCGAACCAGCCCTTCACGTAGGATAAAGCGCCCGGATCGGCACCGTCGACTGCATCGAGCAGCGCCTTGGCAACGGCCGCGTCGTTGAGCGCGCCCAGGCAGCCCTGAACGTCGCGCAAGGCGCGGATATAGCGCTTGGTCGCCTTGCGGGTAAACAACGAGCGAAAAAATTCCGCGTTGTAGCGCGCCTTCTTCGCGGCGATGCGCACGTCGTGCAGCTGTTCGTCCGGCAACTCGCCGACTTTCCGACCCGAGTCGAGAATCTTTCGGTCACGCTTGGCGAGCGCGCGTTTACCGAAAGTGGATAGTTTCATCGCGTCCGATTGCGCGCCGTCCGTGTCTAGCCAGCGCTCGAGGCCGATCTGGAACAAAGCATAGCGCCGCGAGCCCAGGGTCGCGCGCACCTGCGCATAGGCGGCTTGGCGCGCCATTTCCGCCGCGCTGGCCAATGCGGCAAGGCCGGCGTGATCGCCGATTTCGGCGCGCAGCGGCGCCAGGGTTTCGATGATGAAGACGTCCCAATCGCGGGCGGGTCCCAAGGTCTGTTGCAACCAGCGCAACTCCGCCTTGAAGGGCGCGAGCGCGCCCGTGGGCCGGACCGGGCCGAACGCCGAAAACGCGGCGCGCATGCGACGCACGGCCACGCGCAATTGGTGGACCGCCTCGACCTCCGAGCCCGCCAGTATCGCGACTTCGTTGGAATAGAGCTGTTCGAGGCAATTGCGCACAATGACCACGAAGCCGCGCCATGCGGACCATTCGGCATCGAGTTCGAGGGTACCGGCCATGACGGGTTGCGGCCGTCGGCCCTCGGCAAGCGCATAGCCGCGATCGGCCTTCGTGCGATGCTCGACATGCATGGGCAGTTCGGCCACGAGCCGGCTGGCCAGATCGAAGATCGCCGACGGTGCGCCGGCCTTCAGCTCAAGTTCGACTTCGGAAATCTTTTCACTGGCGTCACCGGCCCGAATCCACCCGCTGTCGAGCGCGAGTTCGATGCGCGCTTCGCCGACCGTTACAGGAAAGATCCGGCGCTTGATCTCTGCGCGAAACACCTCGCGCAGCTCGCCAAGGCAGCCCTCGCGCGCCAATCGGTCGCGCAGGTGCGGATGGCCGAGGCGCGTCAAATCCGGCACATCGCCCTGAATGGGCGCGGACCATTCGTCGTGACGCTGCAAGGCCTCGCCGTCATGACCGTCGGCGGCGACCTTCAAGGTCTGGATGCGGCGTCGGCCCGCGTGGCGCACGCTCAGCGCCATCCCTTGCAGGGCAAGAAAATTGTCGGGAGTATCGTAATAAACCGTAAGCAGCCGGGTCGTGCGCGGCGTGCCAGCAAGGAGATGTTTGACGGCTGGCTGCCGGGCGAGGCGCGCGGCGGCCTCGTCCGACAAACGCAATTTCATTTCGAGTTCACGTTCCACTGGGGCTCCCGCACCGGCAAGGCTAGGGTTGCCGCCCGCCCCCCGCAATCCACCGCGCCCGGACGCCCCGGCGCGCGTTGTATCCCGAAAGACCAAAACCCCGCACCGTCGTTTCGCGCACAGGTCCCAGACACATGGCCCTGTCCGCGCCGGAAAATCGTCATGAGTTCGATATGGATCGCTGCCATATGAATCATCGGCGTCAATCGTCGCGAAGATCTCCCGACACGAAAATCCTTATATTTCCGACGTCATTTCAAAGAGTTCCGGGAAACGCCCCGCCGTCGAGAACGATGTTTTGCCCGGTGATGAACCCGGCCTGCGCGCTACACAAATAGGCGCACATATCGCCAAATTCCTCGGCCGTGCCAAAGCGCGCCGCGGGATTTCCGGCCATGCGCTCGACGCGCGCGACATCGAAGCTCTTGCCCGACGCCTTGGCGGTCGCCTCGATCGTCGCGCGCAAACGATCGGTGTCGAATGGGCCTGGCAGCATGTTGTTGATGGTGACGTTGTGCCGGACGGTTTCGCGCGCAAGGCCCGCGACGAAGCCCGTGAGCCCCGCGCGCGCACCGTTCGAAAGGCCCAAAATCGCAATCGGCGCCTTGACCGATGTCGAGGTGATGTTGACGACGCGGCCGAAGCCGCGCGCGATCATGCCGTCGATGGTCGCCTTGATAAAGAGAATGGGCGTGATCATGTTGGCATCGACCGCTTTGATCCAATCCTCGCGTGCCCAATTGCGGAAATTGCCGGGAGGGGGACCGCCCGCATTGTTCACCAAGATGTCGGGCTCGGGACAGGCTTCGAGGATTTTTCCTCGCCCCGCCTCGGTGGTCACATCGGCCACGACCGCATGCACGCGCGCCCCGGTCGCTCGGCGAATGGCTTCCGCGGTGCTCTCGAGCGGGCCAGCATTGCGCGCCGCGATCACGACCTCGCAGCCCTCGCGCGCAAGCGCGGTCGCGCAGCCCCGCCCCAGCCCCTTGCTGGCCGCGCAGACGATGGCCTTGCGGCCGGCGAGTCCGAGATCCACGGCTCAGGACTCGACGAGGCCGTTGGCGCGCAACACCTCGCGCGCGAACGGCACCGTCACATTGCGTCTCGCCGCCATGGATGCCTCGTCGATCATGGCGACGGCACGCCGGGCGCTGGCAAACGACCGCTCAAGCCGAGCAACGAGAAAATCGATGACTCCCGGCTGAACCCGCAGCTGGCGATCGGCGAACATCTTGTCCAGCACGGCAGCAATCAGCGCGTCCTCGGGCGGCGACACTTCGATCGCCGGCAACGCGTTCATGCGCGAGCGCAAATCGGGCAGCGCCACGCCCCAGCGCGCCGGCGGACGCCGCGCGGTCATCAGCATCCGTCCGCCCTGCTCGGCCAGCATGTTGTAGAGGTGCAGCACGCGCTCCTCGCGCGATTCACAGGTCCGTCCCGCATCGCCCAGCACGCAATACCAGCTATTGCCCAAGAGCTGCGGCGGCTCGGCCTCGTCCAACATGTCCGGCGTCAGCAGCACCGCCCCCGTCAAGGCACGGAAGACGTGAGCCAAATGAGTCTTCCCACAACCCGCCGGACCGTAGATCACCAATGCCGGCGCCGGCCAATCGCGCCACCGATCGACCCACTGGACGGCGTCGCTATTGCTGGGCGCGACCACGAAATCGTCCATGGCCAGGGCCTGACGGTGACCGAGATCAAGGGCCAATTGGGTATTATTCACTCTAATTTACCTCCAACCCGCCCGGAAAATCCCGAACCGGACGAGCCTGCGTAAAAGGCGCTGGAAAGATAGCGCTGAATCCCGTGCCGCGCGAGAACGCCGACGACCGCAGCCAGGGGCACGGCCAGGAGTATTCCCAGGAATCCCGCCAGCGCGCCGCCAGCCAGCAAGGCAAAGACGATCCATAGCGGATGCAGCCCGACCCGGTCGCCGACCAATTTGGGCGACAGCAAATTGCCCTCGACAATCTGTCCGGACACGAAAATCGCGGCGACCGCCAGAATGGCGCCCGTGTCGCCGAACTGCAGGGCTGCAAGGCCGATCGCCAGCACGGCACCGATCAGAGCGCCTATGATCGGCACGACGGTGAGCGCACCCACAGCCATTCCGACGAGGAGCCCAAACTCAAGGCCGGCGACGGACAAAGCCACCGCGTACAGCACGCCCATCACCATGCAGACGAGCGCCTGGCCGCGCACAAAACCGGCAAGGGCGGTATCGATATCCGCGAGCACTGCACGGATCGCGGCGGCATCGCGCCGGGGCAGCCAGGAATCGACCCTGGCCGTTATCGCGGGCCAGTCGCGCAGCAAATAGAATGTGACGAGCGGAGTGACGAAGACGAGCGATAGGAGATTGACCAAGGCCAAGCCGCCCGACCACAGTCCGACCAGGAAATCCCGCCCCCAGGCCAATACCGCACCGGCATGTTGGCCGGCCGCCGCGCGCAAGCGCGCCAAGTCCTCGGGAGCGAGCCGCGCGCGCACATCGACGAACACGCGTTCGAGCTCGGCCCGGCCTCGCTCGACATAGTCCGGCAAGGCTTCGGCCAGGAGACCGAGCTGTGTTTGCAACACCGGCGTCAGCAGCACGAGGGCGAGGCCCACGAGGGCGAAGAACGCCGCCGAGATCGCCGTCGTCGCCCAGATTCGTGACAAGCCGAGATGCTCGAGTCGGCGCGTGGCTGGATCGAGGAAGTACGCGACGGCCGCGCCGACGACGAAGGGCAGCAGCACCTCGGACACGAGCCACAGCGCCAGCACGCCGCCCGCGACGATTCCGATCCAGATCAGTGCTCGACGCTCCGCGCTCACGGCACCCGCTCCCATTTCGTCGCCTTACGACCCCATTTCAACACATAGCCCAAGCCCGAGGCGATCGTCGTCGTGGCGACCGCATAAATCAAATACCGATGGCCTTCGGGGTAGGCTAAATCGAAGCCGTGCTCCGCCAGCACGAATCCCGCGAGCACGATCTGAAGCGCCGTGTTCGCCTTGGAGATAAACAGCGGCTTGATCTTCAACGGCTCGCCCGGCCCCATGAGGACGAAAGCGCCGCCGAGGATGACAACATCGCGCAGGACCACAAGTGCCACCAGCCAATCGGGCAGCAAATCGCGTGCGCCGAGCAGGACGAAAATCGATACCAGCAGCGCCTTGTCCGCAACCGGGTCGAGATAGGCACCCAGTACCGTGCGCCAGCCGAAGCGGCGCGCAAGAAAGCCGTCAACCGCATCCGACGCCCCCGCGGCGACGAAGACCCAAAACGCCCAGTCCATATTGCCGGACAGCACCAACCAGACCGTGAGCGGAACGCACAACAGGCGGCCGAGACTGATGATGTTCGGCAGGTTCATGGCGTGCCCGCACTCGTCGCGGCGGTTCCCGCCGGCCGGAGGAAGCGCTCCGCTCCCTGGCCTTCCCAGTGCAAATCCTGCTGCGCCAGGGCGGATGCGAGTTGGGCATCGGTGCCCACGACGACGAGGCGCAGGAGCGCCTGGGTTTTCGACAGCTCGATGAGCTCGCTCTTGCGCACCTGGGCGACGCGCTGAAGACGCGCGCGCGTTTCGGTCCAATCGCGCAGCGAGCGCAACGTCACCGTCGCCTCGACGATCCGCTCAGCGCCCGCGCCGAACGCGTTGTCCTGCTTCCAGCGATCCTCCACCTGGCGCGCGATGGCCTCGGCTGCGCGCGCCAGCAAGGCCGCAACCGCCTCGCCGGGCTGGCCGCGCAGGCGCTCGACGAAGACCGCGGAAGCTCCCGCGCCGTGACGCACGGCATTGATCTGAACCTCGGGCGCACCCACCGGGCCCTCGGGCGCCAGTTTGGCCAGGGCAACGATGGCCTCGACCGCGCCGTGACGTTCCATCAGTGCCTTCAAGCGCTTGCTGTCGCCGCCGATGGCCTGGTCGGCGGTCAGCGCCCCGATGTCCTGGACATCGCCGCCCGCAAACACGATCGGCACCAAGCCGTCGCGCGGCAAGCGACCTTGCCAGGCATCGCGCCACGCATTGACATCGTCCCATAAGGTTCGACGTCCGCCGACCTCAAGCACCGGCAGCAAAAGAATCGGCCGGCTTGTCGCCTCGGCGAACGGCAGGTTCTCGGCGCGAAACAGCGCGCGCATGGCATCGGGCTTGAAGCGAACCTGGAAACGCGCGCTGTAACGCACGCTCGACACCCGCTCGTCCGCGATTTCCACATCGCGCACCATGTCGGCTAAGCGCGCGGGCGGCGGCGCGGCCAAGCGTTCGGCGGCGGACGAAGCGAGCATTCGGTGCGCGAGGCGCTGGAAGGCCAGACGATGCGCCTCGGCAATCGCCGATTCGCGCGCGCCTGCAATCGTCGCACCCAAACGTTCGACGTTGACGCCCGAAATGGCGTAAACGTCCGTGATCGGGCGTTTGGTTTGCGGAATTTGCTGGGTAAGCGCAGGAGCCGCGACAGCTGCGAGCACGACGGCCAAGCCGACGCCGCCCGCCCAACGAAACGACCGGCCTTGGACCATTGCAAACAGTTCCCGATTCAGTATCTTCACCTTTGCGCGACACTGGGTCCGCCGGTCCCCCTATATAAGCACAAACACCGTCGAGGAAGCGATTACCGGGCGCACGCAAACCACGGGGCGCACCTACAGGGAAGCGGGCGTCGATATCGATGCCGGCGCGGCCCTGGTCGAGGCGATCAAGCCGCTTGCGCGCTCCACCCAGCGCGCGGGAACGATGGGCGGACTCGGCGGCTTCGCCGGCTTATTCGATCTCAAGGCCGCCGGTTATCGCGATCCGCTGATCGTCGTCTCGACCGATGGTGTCGGCACGAAACTGAAACTCGCCATCGCCCATGGTCGCCACGAAGGCGTGGGCATTGATCTCGTCGCCATGTCGGCGAACGATGTCGTGGTTTCGGGCGCAGAGCCGTTGGTGTTTCTCGACTATTTCGCGACCGCGCGCCTGGAGTTGCCGGTCGCCGAGGCCGTGTTGCGCGGCATCGCCGAAGGATGCCGGCAGGCGGGCTGCGCGTTGCTCGGCGGCGAGACGGCTGAGATGCCCGGGATGTATGCGCGAGGCGATTACGATCTCGCGGGATTCGTGCTGGGTGCGGTCGAACGCGACCGCATCATCGACGGTCGCACCGTCGCGGCGGGCGACGCGGTGCTGGGCCTTGCCAGTTCGGGCGTGCACTCGAACGGCTTTTCGCTCGTGCGTAGGATCATCGAGGACAGCGGCCTTGCGCTCGATGCGCCCGCGCCGTTCGAGCAGGCGCGCGCGCTCGGCGATGCCCTGCTCGCGCCGACGCGCATCTACGTGCGGGCGTGCCTAGCGGCCATTCGTGCGGGTGGGGTGAAGGCGCTTGCGCACATAACCGGCGGCGGCTTGGTAGAGAACATTCCGCGCGTCGTGCCCGACGGCTTGGCGGTCGAACTCGATACGGCGCGCTGGACGGTGCCGCCGGTGTTCCGATGGTTGGCCGAGACCGGCAATGTCGCGCCCATCGAGATGGCGCGGACGTTCAATTGCGGCATCGGCATGATACTGATCGTGGCGCGGGACAGCGCCACGCATATCGCGCGCGTGCTGTCAGAGGCGGGGGAAAACGTCTCGACCATCGGCCGCATCGTCGCCGGCAAGGGCCCGGCTGAAACGCGCTTTGTCCAACTGGACCCGACATGGCCGCGCTGAAGGTCGGCGTGCTGATATCCGGGCGCGGCAGTAATTTGCAAGCGCTGCTCGACGCCGCCGCCGCCGCGCCTTATCCCGCAAAAATCGTCACGGTGATCTCGAATCGCGCCGATGCCCCGGGCCTCGATCGTGCGCGCCGCGCGCTCGTGCCGGCCGAGACCTTGCCCCACCGCGCCTATCCCGACCGCGAAGCCTTCGACCGCGCCCTCGACGCCGCCTTGGCCAAGCACGGGGTCGAATTCGTCTGCCTCGCGGGTTTCATGCGCCTTCTGACGCCATGGTTCGTCGATCGTTGGCGCGACCGGCTGATCAATATTCATCCCTCGCTCTTGCCCGCGTTCAAGGGACTCGGGCCCCAAGCCCAGGCCCTGGCCGCCGGCGTCCGGGTATCGGGCTGCACCGTTCATTTCGTCCGAAACGACGTCGATTCGGGGCCGATCATCCTGCAAGCCGCCGTACCGGTGATAGACGGCGACAATCCCGACACCCTGGCCGCACGCATCCTCGAGGCCGAGCACCGCGCCTATCCGCTCGCGCTGCGGCTTATCGCCGAGGGCCGCGTGCGGGTCGAGGGCGAGCGCGTCGCGGTTGCCGGCATCGGCGCAAGCGGCATCCTGATGAGCCCCGGCGGACGCTGAGCGCCGCCCGGCCGCGTGGCACCGACGATGGGCCCTTGCCTAGCCCCCTAAACGAAAACCGGCGCCTTCGAGGTTTTTGTCAACTCCTCAAGCCCCGTGTCCGTGACCAGCACCGTGTGGCTGACCCCAATGCCGAATCGCGCGGGTTCGAGCAGGTACACGAGAATGTGGAACAACATGTTCGGCAGCGCGACCTCCTCCGAGCCCGGCACCACATCGGTCGAAAGCGATTGCGCCCAGGTCGGCGGGAAAGCGACGCCGATCGAATAGCCGAAACGCGAATGCGCGTAGCGCTCGCAGCCCGCCTCGACCACGACCGAGCGGCAAGCCGTGTCGATCGCACCCAAGGTGGCGCCGGGCCGCAGCGCGGCCAAGGCCGCATCGTGCGCCCGCACCGCGCACTCGGCCACGCGGCGCACCTCGGCATTGACTGGCCCGGCGATCACCGTGCGGTAGAGCGGCGCGTGATAGCGGTGCACCGAGGCGGCGAATTCGAGCAGCACCGGCTCGCCCGGCGCGATCGTCATCCCCGTCCAGCCCGCGTGCGCCAAGCCGCCCCGCCAACCGGCCATCACGTTTGGCCACGTCGCCATGTATTCACTGCCATGGCGAAGCAGGCCAGCCATGGCTATTGCGGCGATTTCATTGTCCGTCGTGCCGACGCGAACCGCACCGATAGCCTCCCGCACGGCTGCGTCCGAAATCGCCGCCGCGCGCCGGAACAACGCGATTTCCGCAGGCGATTTGATCAGGCGCAGGCGATCGACCAAATGGCTGCCATCCATCCAGCTCGCGCCTTCCAAGCCGTCACGCAAGCCTTCGAACCGCGCGACGCCGAGATAGAGATTGCTCTTCTCGACGCCCAGACGCCGCGCCGCCGGATAGGCGCGCTTGATGAGAGTCACGGCCGTGCCCACGGGGGATTGGGTGTCGGAATAGGTCACAAATTCGCCGATCACCGCATCGTCGGGCATGCACACCACATTGCCCGTCTCGATGGCGCGCGTGACCAGGCGTACCGGACCCGCGAGGGGCACGAGCAGCACCTGGAAAGTGAAGATGCCCTTGGCCTGATAACCCGACAGCCAAAGGATGTTTTCCGGCGAGGACACGATCAGCAGATCAAGATCGCGCTCAGCCATCGCGACGCGGGTGCGCGCGATGCGTTCGAGATACTCGGCGCGGGCAAAAGGCAGCTCGTGCTTGGGCATGTCCTTGGGCATTTTGGCAGCCTCGCGTGCGGGGTTTGCGGCGATCCTAGGCTTCCGCCCCGCCCCGCCCAAGGGCGAAGGCACCCGAATTCCCGGGGGTCCGCGGCGCCCGGACATTTGCCGCATCCAGTGCCCCGGCCTCCCCCTTGGCCGGACGGCGCCCCTTGCGCTATACCGAGCGCGCACCAACACACACGGGGAACACCATGGCCGGCGCCCACGACCACAACCTCTACCAGCAAAACTGGAAGGGCTTCGTCAAAGTCACCACCTACACGACGATCTTCGTGATCGCCGTGGTCGGCCTGATGGCGATTTTCCTGACCTAGCGTCCTGTCAGCCGACGATTTCAGTCTGGCTGAAGAAGAACGCGATCTCGCTTGCGGCGTTCTCCGGCGAGTCTGAGCCGTGGACGGAATTGGCCTCGATCGATTCCGCGAAATCCTTGCGGATCGTGCCGGCGGCCGCCTTCGCGGGATCGGTCGCGCCCATGACCAGGCGGTTCTTTTCCACCGCCCCCTCGCCTTCGAGCACCTGGACGACCACCGGCCCCGAGGTCATGAAGTCGCATAGCGGTTTGAAGAACGGCCGTTCCTTGTGCACGGCGTAGAACGTCTCGGCCTGTGCGCGCGTGAGCTGCACACGCTTCTGCGCGACGATGCGCAGACCCGCCTCCTCGAGGCGCGCGTTGACCTTGCCGGTCAAGTTACGGCGGGTGGCGTCGGGCTTGAGGATCGAGAACGTGCGTTGAACGGCCATGGCCATGCTCGCTTTCATGAAATACAGGGGGAAGCGGCGCGCGTTATAGCCGTAGGGCGGCGCGCAAACAACCGGCCCCGTTTTAGGCCTTCTTTTCCCAGCGCCCGGCCTCGCTCTGCTGCCAGTAGGTCAGCGTGTGTCCCGCCGCCTTGTACGCGGTCCACCGCACGCGCGCGGTGGCGACGGCCGCCTCGTCATTGCCGTCGAACAGCTCGCAGCAGATCTTGAATCCCGCGACATGTCCGGCCGCGACGCCATCGGTCAGCAACAGCACGTCGGCACCGTTGGGATTTTCCTCGGCCACGGTCAGCCAGGCGGGTTGTTCGCCCGCGCGGCCGTCGCGCGCGCTGCCATGGGGCAGAAAGCCGTTCTGATTATAGGTCCAGAGCCGGCTATTGAGAGCCTCGACCCGTTCCTCGGAACCAGCCATCACCACGGCGCGCGAGCCGCGTTCGAGTATCTTCTCGAGCAGTTCCGGCAGTGCCTCTTCGAGCGGCTTTCGCCCGAGATGGTAGAAACGAATATCGGTCACGTGTCCTCGTAGTGATCGGCCACCAGGCGGTCGAGCATGCGGACGCCGAAGGCGGTTGCGCCCTTGGGCACCGTAGGCACGTCCTTTTTGGACCAGGCCGTGCCCGCGATGTCGAGATGGGCCCAGGGCACGTCATTGACGAAGCGCTGAATGAACTGCGCGCCGGTGATGCTGCCGGCCGAGCCGTCGCCGATATTCTTCACGTCGGCGACATCCGAATCGATGAGCTTGTCGTAGGCCTCGCTGAGCGGCAAACGCCACAACAACTCGCCCGTCGCCTTACCGGAAGCGATTAGGCGGTCGGACAATTCATCGTTATTGGAGAACAACCCCGCGTGCGTATGGCCGAGCGCGACAATGACCGCACCCGTGAGCGTGGCGAGATTGACCATGAAACGCGGCTTGAAGCGGTCCTGGGCATACCACAGCGCGTCCGCGAGGATGAGGCGGCCCTCGGCATCGGTGTTCAGCACCTCGATGGTCTGCCCAGACATCGATTTCACGATATCGCCCGGCCGCTGCGCCGTTCCCGAAGGCATGTTTTCGACAAGCGCGCACACGCCGACCACATTGGCCCTCGCCTTGCGGCCCGCCAAAGCCCGCATCAGACCGATCACCGTACCCGCGCCGGCCATGTCCCACTTCATGTCCCACATATTATTCGCGGGCTTGATCGAGATACCGCCGGTATCGAAAGTCACGCCCTTGCCGACGAAGGCAATCGGCTGGCCGTCACGCTTTTTCGAACCTCGCCATTGCATCACCACGAGGCGCGGCTGGTGGACGCTTCCCTGCCCGACGCCGAGTAACGCGCCCATGCCGAGCTTGGCCATGCGCAACTCGTCGAAGATCTCAACATCGACGCCCATTTTCGAAAGCAGCTTGGCGTGGCGCGCGAGCGCGTCGGGATAGAGAATGTTTGGCGGCTCCGAGACGAGATCGCGCGCGAGCACGATGCCGTCGGCAATCGCCGCCAGCGACAGATAGGCGCGCTTGGCCGCGCTCGGATCGGACACCAGGATCTTCAGCCGCTTCAGCCGCGGCTTGTCTTCCTTCTTTTCCTTTGTGCGGTACTTGTCGAAGCGATAGGAGCGCAGTCGCGCGCCCATGGCGACATGCGCCGCGATCTCGGAGGCCCGCAGCGGCGAGCCGTCGACCGGATCGACCGCGACCGCCGCCTCGTCCGCGCCCTTGGCTAGGGCCGCATAAATCGAGCCGCCCAGATTTTCCGCCGCCATGCCATCAAGCTTCTCCGCCTTGCCTAGGCCCGCGAGCAAGACCCGGTCGAGCTTGCCGCCCGCCGGCGCCAGGATATCGCGCACTTCATCCTTCTTGCCCTTGAAACCCGCCGCCGACATCGCGCGCCCCAACGAGCCGCCCGAGCGCCGGTCGATCTGCTGCCCGCTGGCGCCGAGGACCACGCCCTCGGCCGCCGTCAAGGCAAGGGTCCCGGCCGTGGGCAATGAAAGTTCGTGGAACGTAATATCCATGGTCTTCTCCTAGGCGGTCATTGGCGGCGGTGACAATCGGGGCGTCGGGAGGACCGCAGCGTGCGAGCGCAGACTAACCGAGCCGTCCGAAAAGGCGAAATCGGACCCCTGGCAGGGGACCGTTTGGAACGCTCATCGCTTCGCGCGCCGCCGCCTGAACGCGGCGGGCGCCATCTTGAGCCAGCGGCCCAAATGAGGCTCGGCTCGCCTTCGAACTTGAGCATAGCAGGCCGGGTGGACGAGCGCGGCCACGTCTTCGCCCTCGGCAAGCAACGCCCCCGCCAAGCGCGGGCATCGGGCGAGCCCTTCCGCCGAGATGAACAACAACATGTTTTGCCGGTACCACCATGCGATCCGATCGTCGTTCCATGACGCGAGCCGCAAGGCATCGGCCGCCCGGTAGCCGCGCCCAGCGAACAAGCGTGCCCAATAGCCGGGCCATTGCTCGTTTACATGGTGGTCGCCGCCTTGACCCGGAATGGCCGCGGCAAACAGCACCACCGGCGCCAACGCGCACAGATCGGCAACGAAATCCGCGGCGCGTTCGGGCGGCAGATGCTCCGCCACCTCGAGCGACATGGCCAGTTCGAACTTGCGCTCGGCGCGAATCGGCTGGCCCAGATCCGTGCGCCGGAAGTCCCTGGTCGAAATCTTCAACTGGGCTGGCGCAATCCACGGTCCGTCGAGTCCCAGAATTTCGGTCACCCCGGCGGCGGCGAAGGCCGCAAGCCAACTGCCATCGCCGCATCCGACATCGACGACGCTACGCGCCGGCACGAGGTCAAGAACACGCGGCACGACGAGGGCCGCCGACGGCGCGGCCGTGCGGTCGAGGTCGCGATAGAACGTGGCGCTGTAGCTCGTCACGCGAACGGTGCTATTTCCCGAACAACGCGCTCATCGGCACCGCGTAAAACAGCTGGAACGTCTCGGTGCCAGGGTTGAGATTGCCGAACACCTTGCCGTGCGACATGTGATGGAAGCCCACGCCCAATTGGGATTTGTCACCGAAACGATAGGACAGATCGATACCCGAGCGCAGGACCCCCGAACTGCCGAGATCCTTGCCGTCACCCTTGTGATAGAAAGCCGGCGTCACGCTGGGTGACACGACGATGCGCTTGGCGAAAAAGGCGTCGAGGCGCAGACCCGCGTAAACATAGGCTTGGCCGTGCGTCGTGACCGCCGTGCCGAGGGTGGGGTGGAACTTCCAAACCCAGAAATTCGAGCGATATTCGAAGCCAAACGTGCCCGCCGGCCGGTCGCGTGCCAAAGCGTCAAAATAGCCGATATTGGCTGAAATCTGGTCTTCTTCACGGGTCTGGGGCGTATCTTCGAACAAAGACCAGATCAGAAGCGGAATGCCACCCACCATTATCGCCGTCACGGGGGGGTTGGCGCGCGCCGGCATCGCCGAAGCGACGACAAAGACCGCAACGCCGAAGAGTGCTTTCAAGCTACGGCAAAACATCAATAATATTACCCAATTGCCCATGAACCCGAGGCAGCGAGACCCGCATCATGAGGAGCCCGCTCCAGCCAAGCAAGAAGATTCACACGCGCCACAGGCTTATCTACAACATTCGATTAGTGCTATAATTATTTGCGTTAAATAGTATTTTTCGTTCACGCGGGTTATTTCCCAGGCTGGAATCCGGTTCTCCCAGGCCAGTGGTTTTTGCCATCACGGCCGACCTCTATAAGGGCACGATGCGGTCCATCGATCGGTACATTCTGCGCCAATTGTTCGAGGCGACGGTGTTCATCACCATCGCGCTCGCCGCGATCATTTGGCTAACTCAGTCGCTCCGGTTCGTCGAGCTCATCATCAATCGCGGCCTGTCGCTTGGCTCGTTTCTCTATCTGACCGCCCTGTTGCTGCCGAGCTTTCTCCTGATCATCCTGCCGGCGGCACTCGCCTGCGCGATTCTGTTCGTTTACAACAAGCTCATCATCGATTCCGAGTTGGTGGTGCTGCGCGCGGCGGGGCTTAGCCAAGGGGCGCTGGCGGGTCCGGCACTCGTCATGGCGGGCGCGGTCTGGCTTTTGTGTCTCGCCCTCTCGCTCTATCTCCTCCCTGCCTCCTTCCGACAATTCAAGGACTTGGAACATTCCATCCGCAACGATTATTCGGCCGTTTTCCTGCGTGAGGGCGTGTTCAACACGCTGGGCGAGGGCTTCACCGTCTATATCCGCCAGCGGGAAAGCTCGGGCGAATTGCTCGGGCTCTTGGTGCACGACAGCCGCGTGCCGCAAAGGCCGATCACCATGATGGCCGAGCGCGGCGCGATTATCGGCATGGCGGACGGGCCGCGCGTGCTCTTGGTGCAAGGCAACCGGCAGGAGGTCGAGCGCAATACCGGTCGATTGTCCCTGCTCTATTTCGAACGCTACACCCTCGATCTATCCCAGTTCACCAAGGCCATCGACCAGCGCTGGCGCGAGCCGCAGGAACGCTTCATCGGCGAGCTCTTCGCGCCCAATTTGGCCGATGGCAACGACGCGCACTACGCAAGCAATCTCAGGGCCGAGGGCCACCAGCGCCTGGTATCGCCGCTTTACGCCTTTGTGTACGCCCTTATTGCCGTCGCGGCCCTGCTTTCAGGCGAGTTCAACCGGCGTGGGCAATCGCGGCGCATCGTGGCCGCCGTCGCCGTCGTCGCCTTCGCCCAGGCGTCCCAGCTCGGTCTATACAATCTCGCTGGCAAAGCGCCCTTGGTGGTTGCGCTCATGTATCTGAACCCGCTCTTGGCCGGGACGGCCGCCGCCTGCGTACTGATGCGCCCGCCGTCCCGGCGCGCCGCGACGGCAGCGGCCTGACCGACGCCATGCGCCTTTCAGCAACCCTGGGACGCTATCTCGGCCGGCACTTCCTGCTGTCCTTTCTGGCTGTGTTTTTTCTCTTGTCAACGGTCGCATTCGTGATCGATTTCGTCGAGCTTTTGCGCCGCAGCGCCTCCAAGGCGAACGTGACCTTTGGCCTTGTGCTCGACATGTCGCTTCTGAAACTGCCCTTCCTCGCCAGTCACATGGTTGTGTTCTCTGTGTTGTTCGGTGCGATGATCGCATTCTTCCGGCTCAACCGTTCGCGCGAGATCATGGTGGTGCGTGCAGCCGGCTTGTCGGCGTGGCAATTCCTGGCTCCCATCCTGGCGCTCGCCTTCCTGATTGGCGCCTTTAAGGTCACCGTGCTCAATCCCATCGCCGCCGCCACGCTGTCCAAGTTCGAGCAGATCGAAGGCAAATATCTACGCGGACGCTCCAGCGTGATGGCGGTCTCGGCATCCGGCGTCTGGTTGCGCCAAGCCGACCTGCAAGGCCAATCGGTCGTACACGCCCGCCAAGTCTCCTCGCGCGACATGGAAATGTACGACTTCATCATCTTCCTTTACGATCTGCAGGGCCGCTTTACCGGCCGAATCGACGCCGCGAAGGCGCGCCTCGAGAACGGCTATTGGCACCTGTACGATGCCTGGCTCACCGGGCCCGATCGGCCGGCCGGCTATGAACGCGAATACACGGTGCGCACGGAATTGACGGCCGCGAAAATACAGGAGAGCTTCGCCGCGCCCGAATCGGTGGCGGTCTGGGATCTGCCTCGCTTTATTCGCGTCCTTGAACGCGCGGGATTTTCCGCGGTGCGCCACCGGATTTACTTCAATACACTGATCGCCGATCCGGTGTTGATGTGCGCCATGGTTTTGTTCGCAGCCACGTTCTCGCTAGGGCGCAACCCCCGCCGGGGCGGCTCGACCCTCGTCGCGGCTGGCGCGCTCGCGACGGTCGTGGTCTTGTATTTCCTGTCGGACGTGGTGCGCGCGTTGGGCGCGTCGGCTAGCATCCCGGTGGTGCTCGCGGCCTGGACTCCGGCGGGTGCCAGCACCCTCATCGGAATGTCCATGCTGCTGTACGCCGAGGAGCGTTGAGCTTGTCCCGTCGGGTCGCCATCCTGGGTTTAGCCTGCGCGCTGGTGTTCGCCACGCTGGCCGAGATCGTGCCCGTTTCCCTGGTAGGTTCGGTCCATGCGCAGTCGCGCCCCTCGCCCGAAATCCCGGTGCTGTTGAGCGCCGATGAGGTGCTCTACAACGAAGATCTCGGCCTCGTCACGGCTAGCGGCAAAGTTGAGATTTCGCAAGGCGACCGCGTGCTCCAAGCCGATTCGGTCACGTACAACCAGAAAACCAATATTGTGACCGCCTCGGGCAATGTCAGCATGCTCGAACCCAAGGGCGAAGTCGTGTTCGCCGAGTACATCGAACTGACCGACGACATGAAGGACGGCATCGCCCGCGGCTTCGGCATCTTGCTGCAAGACGGCGCCAGGGTCGCCGGATCAGGCGCAAGGCTGTCGGGCGGCACGAAGCGCGAACTGGTCAACGCGGTCTATTCGCCGTGCGAGCTGTGCCCACAGAACCCCTCGCGCGCGCCCTTGTGGCAGGTCAAGGCGATGCGCATCATCCACGACACCGACGCCAAGGAAGTGACCTACAAGGACGCCCGGCTCGAACTGTTCGGCGTGCCCATCGCCTACTCGCCCTATCTGTCGCATCCCGATCCGACCGTGAAACGCAAGAGTGGGCTGCTCGCGCCCAGTTTCGGCAACGACTCCCAACTTGGCGCGTTCGTGAAGACGCCGTATTTCGTCGTGATCGACGACGACAAGGACGCGACGATCGAGCCCATGTTCACCAGCCGCGAACGCGTGGCGGGCATCGGCCAGTACCGCCAGCGCTTCGCCAATGGCTCGCTACAGTCCGACGGCAGCCTGACCTATGTGCGCAGCCGCGATCCCAACGGCAATGTGGAGTCGGGCGAGAGATTCCGCGGCCATTTGTTCGCCAAGTCCCGGTTCGACCTGGACCCCACTTGGCGCGCAGGCTATGACGGCGGTTACGTTTCGGACGACACCTATTTGCGGCGCTATAAATTATCGTCGCAAAGCGTGGTGACGAACCATCCCTTCGTCGAAGGCTTCCGCGGCAATAATTACGCCGCATTGCAAGCCTACCACTTCCGCGGCCTGCGCCAGCGCGACAGCGAGCGCTCCGCGCCCGTCGTGCTGCCGCTCGCGGACTACAATTTCGTAGGCGATGGCGACGATCTTGGCGGCCGTGTCCTTGGCGATGCGAACGTGATGGCGCTGCACCGCCAAGAGGGCGCCGACAGCCGCAGGCTATCCACGCGAATCGGCTGGGAGCGCCCCTATACGACTCGTCGCGGCGATATCTGGACGACCGCGTTCACCTGGCAGAACGATGTCTATGCCGTCGAAGACGTGACGACCATCGGCCGGCCGCGCCAAAGGCTGCACGGCGTGACCGGCAGATCCATTCCCCAGGCGCGCTTGGACTGGCGCTACCCCTTCGTGCGCGAAATGGGCGCCTTCCGGAACGTCGTCGAGCCCATGGCTGCGGTCATCGTCGCGCCCAATGGCGGCAATCCGGCCAAGATTCCGAACGAGGACAGCACCGATTTCGAGTTCGACGACACCAATCTATTCAGCACCAACCGCTTCACCGGCCTAGATCGGGTAGAGGCCTCGCAGCGCGCGATGTACGGCATGAAACTTTCCGCGCTCGGCAACAAGGGCGGGCTAAGCGAGCTGTTCTTCGGACAGAGCTATCGCTTCCGGCAGGACGACACGTTCGAGCAGGGATCGGGGGTCGATACCAAGCTGTCCGATTATGTCGGTCGCCTACGACTGGCGCCCGCGGAATATCTCGACGGCTTGTATCGTTTCCGCAACTCCCAGAGCAATTTCGCGCCTGTGCGCCACGAAATATTGACGCGCTTCGGTCCTCGCGCGCTGCGCCTCAACGCCAATTATCTGTTCTTCAAGCAGACCACGCCGACCAGCGAGTTCGGCGACCGCGAGCAGATCGCTCTGGGCCTGTCCTCGCAGTTTACCGAACGCTGGGCGGGACGCGTCAGTCACACGCGCAATCTACGCGGGCGCGACGAAGGCGCCCTCAACTCGCTGGCGGGCGTGACATACGAGGACGAGTGTCTTCTGTTCGACGCGGCGTTCAGCCGGAATTTCACGCGCGACCGCGATTTCCGATCGTCCGACTCGTTCCTTTTCCGGGTTTTGTTCAAGACCCTGGGTGAGGTTAAAACCTCCGCTCGGTGAACATTTTCCGGCGCACACACCGCGCATACAATGGCATAGGATTGCCCCACCATGGCCTTGCATTCCGCTCTTCGCTCGATTCCGCGCCGCGCCGCCGCCCGCTTTTCCGTGCTGTGCATCCTCGCCTGGCTTGGCGCTCTTCTTCCTGCGCGCGCGCAAGAGGTCATGAACATCGCCGCCATCGTGAACGACGAGGTGATTTCGGTTTTCGATTTGCGGACGAGGTCGCGGTTGGTGATGTTTTCCTCGGGACTTCCCGATTCCCTCGAAACCCGGCGGCGAATCGAGCCGCAGATTCTGCGCTCCCTGATCGACGAACGCCTGCAGTTTCAGGAGGCGAAGCGACTGAGCATCACCGTGTTGGCCGACGAGATCAAAGAGGCCTTTGCCGACATCGAAACGCAGAACCGCATGCCCAAGGGACAATTGGATCAGGAATTGCGGCGGATCGGTCTCGATGCGACGATTCTGGAAACCCAGATTCGCTCGGCGATCGCCTGGGAAAAGGTCGTCCGGCGCCAAATTCGGAGCCAAGTGCAGATCGGCAATGAAGAGGTGCAGGAGGCCGTCCAGCGCGTCCAATCCCAGGTCGGGCGCCCGCAGAGTTTTCTCCACGAAATCTTCCTTGCCGTCGATAGCGCCGACCAGGAGGACCAAGCCCGAGCGTCCGCCGGCCGCCTGATCGAGCAAATCAAGAGCGGCACGCCGTTCGAGGCGATGGCGCGACAGTTCTCCCAGGGCGGCGCCGGGCCGCAGGGTGGGGAACTCGGTTGGGTGGCGGAGGACGATCTCACGGAGGAATTAAAGCGCGCGGTCGAGAAATTGAAGGCCGGGGAAATTTCGGATCCCGTGCGTTCGGTCGCGGGCTATCACGTCCTGCGGGTGCGCGAACGGCGCATTCAGCAAGCCCCAGGCGCGGAAGAAGCATCGGTCACGCTGCGATACATCTATTTCAAGGCGCCGCCCGGAGCGCCCGCCCAGGAACAGCAAAACTTGGCACAGCTCGCCAATCTCGTGCGCGACAACGTGCGCGACTGTGCCGACATGGAGCGCTTGCGTAAGGAAGTGGACGACAGTCCCTTCCCCCTGCCCGAGAAGGTCAAGCTGCGCGAACTTTCGGATTCCCTGCGCGACACGGTCTCTAGCCTGGAGACCGGCAAGCCCAGCAATCCTGTGCAAGTCGCCAATGGCTTCGTGCTGCTGATGGTGTGCGAGCGGGACAAGACGCCGGGCCTGGACGTACAGCGAATTGAGAACGCCATCTACGCTCAGCGCGTGGACATCCTGATGCGCCGCTACATGCGCGATTTGCGGCGCTCGGCGTTCGTGGACGTGCGCATATGACGGCGCCGCTTGCCCTCACCCTCGGCGAACCGGCTGGCATCGCGGGCGAGATCACGCTCAAGGCCTGGCGGGAAATTCGTGGCGGCAATACCGTTTTTTTCGCCATCGGCGACCCCGATTACTATGCCGCGGCCGCGCGCGCGCTCGGCGCCACGATTACAGTGATCGATGCGCCCGAGGACGCCGCCGCGAGATTTTCCTCCGCCCTGCCGGTGTTGGCGGCGCCGCTCGCAGTGCCGAGTGAACCCGGCAAGCCCGACGGCCGCAATGCCGGTGCCGTCATCGCCTCGATTGATCGCGCGGTCGCGCTCGCGTCGGCTGGGCGCGCGGGTGGCGTCGTCACAAACCCGATTCACAAGGGCGTGCTGTACCAGGCTGGATTTCGCCATCCCGGCCACACCGAATATCTCGCCGCGCTTGCGGGCGCCGGCACGCGCGCCGTCATGATGCTCGCGTGCCGCGAATTGCGAGTGGTTCCGGTGACGATCCACATTCCCTTGGCCGAGGTCTCTGGACGTCTGCGCGCGTCCGATATCGTCATCTGCGGCGAGATTACGGCACGCGCGCTCATTCGCGATTTCGGCGTCCCCGAGCCTCGCCTTGCCGTCGCCGGCCTCAATCCCCACGCGGGCGAATCGGGCCATCTCGGCCGCGAGGAGTTGGACATCATCGCGCCCGCGGTGGCCACGCTCCGCGCCAAGGGCATCCGCGTCTTCGGTCCCGCGCCCGCGGACACGTTGTTCCATGCCCGCGCGCGCGCAAGTTCGGATGCGGTGCTGTGCATGTACCACGACCAAGCCCTCGTTCCACTGAAGACCATCGATTTCGATGGCGGAGTCAATGTCACGCTGGGCCTGCCCTTTGTGCGCACCTCACCCGATCACGGCACCGCCTTCGATATCGCGGGCCAGTCACTCGCCAATCCCGCGAGCCTCGTCGCCGCGATCGAAATGGCTGCCCGTATGGCCGAGAATCGCGCACACGCGCGCGCCGCCGCGTGACCCAGGATTCCTGTCCGAAGGCGACAAAGGCGATAAAGCACCTGCCGCCGCTGCGCGAGGTCGTCGCCCGCCACGCCATCGCCGCGCGCAAGAGCCTGGGCCAGCATTTTCTTTTCGATCTCAACCTGACCGCGCGCATCGTGCGCGAAGCGGCGCCGCTGACCGGTCGCCACGTCATTGAAGTCGGCGCGGGGCCGGGTGGGCTCACGCGCGCGCTGCTCGAAAGCGACGCAGCGGACGTGTTGGCGATCGAAACCGACCCGCGCTGCCTTGCGGCTCTTGCCGAGCTGGCCGAAGCCTATCCTGGTCGCCTTCGCGTGCACGCCGGCGACGCGCTCGAAATCGACGACAGTTCACTCGTGCCCGCGCCGCGCGTCGTCGTGGCGAACCTGCCCTACAATGTCTCGACCGTTCTGCTGCGCCGCTGGCTCGGGCGCATCGGTTCCTACGACGCCCTGACGCTCATGTTTCAGCGCGAGGTCGCCGAGCGCCTCGCGGCGAAGCCCGGCGGCAAGACTTATGGCAGGCTGAGCATCCTGACCCAATGGCTGTGTCGCGTGGAATTGTTATTCCACATCCCGGCATCGGCTTTCACCCCGCCGCCCAAGATTGCCTCCACCATGGTGCGATTCGAGCCGTTGCCGGTTCCTCTCGCCCCCGCCGACCAGGCGATTCTCGAGCGCGTGACTGCCGCCGCGTTCGGCCAGCGCCGGAAAATGCTGCGCCAAAGCCTGAAATCCCTTCGCCCCGATACCGAGGCTTTTCTTCTCGCCCAGGGAATCGCGCCAACCGCGCGCGCCGAGGAGCTTTCGATTGAACAATTCTGCGCGCTGGCCCGCGCGCTGGCGCCGGCAGGATCCTAGGCGCGCTCGATCAGGTTTTGCACGAACCCGGAAAGCCCCGTCTGGCGGCTGCGGCGCAAGCGTTCGGCCGAAAGAATCGCGCGCAGCGCCGCCACGCTCGAATCCAGCTCGCGATTGATGACGATGTAATCGTACTCGGCGTAGTGGCGGATTTCGTCGGCCGCCAGAGCCATGCGCCGGGCCACGACCGCGTCTTCGTCCTGCGCGCGCGTCTTCAGGCGGCGCTCAAGTTCGTTCCAGGACGGCGGCAGCACGAACACGCTCACCAGATCCTCACGCGCGGCATCCTTGAGCTGCTGGGTGCCTTGCCAATCGATGTCGAACAGCACGTCGCGGCCCGCGCTCAGCGACGCCTCGACGGGCGCGCGCGGGGTTGCGTAGCTGTGGCCGAACACGGTGGCGAATTCGAGAAACTCGCCGGCCGCGCGCATCTGCTCGAATTCCTCGGGGCGGACAAATCGGTAATCGGTGCCGTCGCTCTCGCCGGGCCGCTTGGGCCGCGTGGTGTACGACACCGACATGGCGATACCCAAATCCTCGGCCAGCAAACGCCGTGAAATCGTCGTTTTGCCCGCCCCCGAGGGCGAGGATAGGACGAGCATGATGCCGCGCCGGCGAATGTCCATGGGCGCCATCACTCGATGTTCTGAATCTGCTCGCGCAGGCGTTCGATGGTTGCCTTGAGCTTCAGCCCGATCTGGGTCAGTGCCATATCGGCGGCTTTCGAGCACAGGGTATTGGCTTCGCGGTTGAACTCCTGGCACAAGAAATCAAACTGTCGGCCGACAGCGCCGCCCTCGGACAGGAGGGCGCGCGCGGCGCCGATATGCGCGGACAGGCGATCGAGTTCCTCGCGGATATCGGCCTTGGTGGCAAGAAGCGCCACTTCCTGCGCGAGGCGGTCCTCAGGCAAGGCCGGGACCGCATCGCGGAGGGCATCGAGCTGGGCCTTGAGGCGGGAATAGACGGCTTGGGGCTGCGCCCCGGCCGAGGACGACGCCTCGGCGTGAAGCGCCGCCACGTCGTCGAGCAGGGCCGCCAAAGCTTCGCCAAGACGGCCGCCTTCCTCGGCGCGCACCCGGCACAACCCGGCCACTGCGTCAGCGAATGACGCCAGGATCGCCGCCTCGCGCCGCTCTGTTTGTGCGGGTGATTCGATAGCCGACTCGACTTGCTCCACCACGCCGCGCACCGCCAGCAAGGCCTCGATGCGCGGCTTCTCCGACGAGACCCGCCCGGCATAGCGCGCATGGAGGCCGAGCAATTGGTCGAGCATCGCCTCGTTCACCGCGAGCGTCGCCGACGGCGCGGTGCGCACGAAGGAGAGTTGGACCGAAACATTGCCGCGCTTCACGCGCTTGGCCAGGGCCACGCGCACTGGCGCCTCGAGCGCATCGAATCCCGGCGGCAGCCGCAGGCGCGCGTCGAAGGCCCGCGCGTTCACGCTCTTCAATTCCCAACTGAAACTGCCTTCGGCGATCTGCCCGGTGGTCCGGGCAAAACCTGTCATGCTGGCGATCGCCACGCCCCCTCCGCACGCTGGGGTAAAAACACCCTCGCGCTCCGCCCGTTGGCGGCGCGCGCGGCGCACTCTATACCCCGCTCGGCGACCGAACAACCGAAGGAGCAAGCGTGCGCGAGCCGCGTTCCATTCTGATCACCGGCGCATCGAGCGGCATCGGCGCGGCGCTCGCGCGCGGCTATGCGCGGCCAGGAACGACGCTCGCCTTGGGCGGGCGCGATCCGGCGCGCCTTGAGGACGTGGCCGAGCAATGCCGGGCGGCGGGCGCAACGGCTAGCTGGGCGGCGCGCGATGTCGCCGACCGTGCAGGCCTTGCGGCGTGGATCGCCGGCGCCGACGCGGCCTCGCCCCTCGATCTCGTGATCGCCAATGCAGGTATCTCGGCCGGCACGGGCGGGGCGGGCGAAAGCCCGGAGCAGGCGCGGCGCATCCTCGCGGTCAATATCGACGGCGTGTTCAACACCCTGCATCCGGCGATCGCGCACATGACCAGCCGGCCGCGTCCGCCCGGCGGCGTGCGCGGACAGCTCGCCATCGTGAGTTCGCTTGCGGCCTTTCGCGGCTTTCCAGGCGCGCCCGCCTACTCGGCGAGCAAGGCGGCGGTCAAGGCCTATGGCGAGGCCCTGCGCGGCGAACTCGCCCCGCGCGGGATTCTCGTTTCGGTCATCTGCCCCGGTTTCGTCGCAAGCCCCATGACGGCCCGCAACCGATTTTTCATGCCCTTGCTCGTGACGGCGCCGCGCGCCGCCGCGATCATTGCGCGTGGCCTTGCCGGAAATCGCGCGCGCATCGCCTTTCCCTGGCCGCTCTATGCCGGAGCGTGGATCGCCGGCACGCTGCCGCCCGCGCTCATCGATCGCGTTCTCGTGCGCTTGCCGAAAAAATCGTCCGAGCGGCCGGAGGGTTAATTGGCCTTTGTGCGTTGGATGCCCCGCCACTTGGCGACATTGCGCGAATGTTCCTCAAGCGTGCGCGCAAAGACATGCCCGCCCGACCCGTCGGCGACGAAATAAAGCTCATCGGTCGCGGCCGGAGCCAACGCCGCCCCAAGCGCGGCGCGGCCCGGATTGGCGATGGGACCCGGCGGCAGGCCCGCGTGACGATAGGTATTGTAAGGGTCGTCGAGCGCGAGATCGGCACGCGTGAGTTCGCGCTCAAGCGGCGCCGCACCGCGCGTGAGTGCGTAGATCACAGTCGGGTCGGCATCGAGTTTCATGCCGCGCCGCAGGCGATTGATGAACACCGCAGCGACCCGCGCACGCTCGGCGCCAATTCCGGTTTCCTTCTCGACGATCGAAGCGAGAACGAGGGCCTGATAAGGCGTCACCAGCGGCAGATCGGGCGCGCGACGCTCCCATTGCTCGGCCAGCGCGCGCTGCATCGCCGATTTCATGCGCTCGATCACCGCCGCGCGGCCATCGCCGAAGGAATAGTGATAGGTATCGGGCAGAAGTTCGCCCTCGCCTGGCGGGCGTTCGGGCAATTCGCCGTCGAGGCCGTCCGCTTGGGCGACGAGGCCCACGATCTGGGCGGTCGTTAGACCCTCGGGCACGGTGAGCTTGCGCACCATCGTCTTGCCGGCCACCAGGAGGTCGAGCACCGCCCGTGCGCTGACGCCTGCAGGAAACTCGTATTCACCCGCCTTGAGCCGCCCGCCCACACCCGACAGGCGCGCCGCCGAGACAAAAGCAAGGGGCCCCGAGATCACGCCCGATTCGCTCAACTGCCGCGAAACCTGATCGACCCCCGTACCCTTCGCGACGACCAGCACTCGCGTCGAGCCGAGCGGCCCCGGCGCCTCGAGCGCGCGCCAGAGGAAGATCGCCGCGCATGCGCCCGCGACGCCAAGCGCCAAAATCAATGCCAAGAGGCCGCGCAATAACCGTTTACGCGGCGCGGGTTTCGCGCTGTGCGCTTGCGGCGGAGGGTTATTGCCCTCCTCCATCGGGATCATCGGGCGGTTACGGGGCGATCGCGACCGCCGTCACGGCGGCGGTGCGAACACGAGCGACACATTGGTGCCGCCGAAGCCGAAGGAATTGCTGAGCGCGTGCCGAATCTTTCGGCGCTGCGCGATTTTCGGCACCAAATTGATGTCGCAACCCGGCGAGGGATTGTCGAGATTGAGCGTCGGCGGCGCGACACCGTCGCGAATGGCGAGCATGGAAAAAATCGCCTCGACGCTGCCGGCAGCGCCAAGCATGTGGCCGATCGCCGATTTGGTCGAGGACATGCAGAATTTGTGCGCATGATCGCCGAATAGACGCTTCACCGCCTTAAGCTCGATCTCATCGCCCAAGGGCGTCGAGGTACCGTGAGCATTGACGTAGTCGATATCCTCGGGCGCGAGATTCGCGCGCTTCAGCGCGGCACGCATGGAACGGAAACCGCCATTGCCGTCCTCGGGCGGCGCCGTGATGTGGTGTGCATCCCCCGACAGGCCGTAGCCGGTGATCTCGGCGTAGATCTTGGCGCCGCGCCGCTTGGCGTGCTCCAGTTCCTCAAGCACCACGATGCCCGAGCCCTCGGCGATCACGAAGCCATCGCGGCCCACGTCCCAGGGGCGCGAGGCGCGCTCGGGGGTATCGTTGTATTTGGTCGAAAGCGCGCGCGCGGCGGCGAATCCCGCCACGCCCAGGCGGCAGACCGCCGCCTCCGCGCCGCCCGCGACCATGACATCGGCGTCGTCGAAAATGATGAATCTGGCCGCGTCGCCGAGCGCATGCGCGCCCGTCGAGCACGCGGTGACCACGGCATGGTTCGGCCCTTTGAAGCCGAAGCGCATGGAGACGTGGCCCGAAGCGAGATTGATCAGCGAGGCCGGGATGAAGAACGGCGTCATTCGCCGCGGGCCTTTTTCCTGAAGGACTTGGGCGCCGTTGGCGATTTCCTCGAGCCCGCCGATGCCCGAACCGATCAGCACGCCCGTGCGCTCGCGCTCCTCCTCGTCCTCGGGCGTCCAGCCCGCGTCCCGGACCGCCTGCGTCGCGGCCGCGATCGCATAGACGATGAAGCGATCCATCTTGCGCCGGTCGCGCGCATCAACCCAATCGTCGGCGTTGAAGCCGCCCTGCGCCGTCTCGCCGAGCGGAATCTGACCCGCGACTTTCGACGGCAAGTCCGAAACGTCGAAGCTTTGAATTGCGGACAAGCCGGATTCGGCGTTGATCAGGCGCTTCCATGTCTGCTCCACGCCGCACCCGAGCGGCGTGACCAAACCCATTCCCGTGACGACGACGCGGCGCACGGCCATCAAGCCCGTAACGGCTGTGCCTCAGCCCGCCTTGGCCGAGGAGATGTAATCGACCGCGTCCTTGACCGTGACGATTTTCTCGGCTGCGTCGTCCGGAATCTCACAGCTGAACTCTTCCTCGAACGCCATCACGAGCTCAACCGTATCCAGGCTGTCGGCGCCCAGGTCGTCGATGAATTTCGCGTTGCCCGTCACCTTCGCCTCGTCGACGCCGAGATGCTCGACCACGATTTTCTTCACGCGTTCGGAAATGTCGTTGCTGTCAGCCATCTGCCGGTCCCTCGAATACTGTGAAAATCCCCTGCTCGACGCGCGGCGCGCGTTGCAGCACCTCGGCCAAGTCCCGGGCGGCGCGGCTAGCTAACACAGAACTATCCGCGTGACTAGCCAATCGGCGCACCCCTCACCCCGTCCGATGGTTCATATCATCGCCATACCTCCGTTGACGTGCAAGGTCTGGCCAGTGACGTAGGACGCCTCCTCGCTTGCGAGATAAATCGCCGCCGCCGCGATGTCCGCACCCGTGCCCAGACGGCCGGCTGGTATTCGCGGAATGAGGCGGTCCTTCTGATCGGGCGTCAGCCCATCGGTCATGGGCGTTTCAATGAACCCGGGTGCTATGCAATTGACGGTAATCGAACGCGAAGCAACCTCGGCGGCCAGCGCCTTGGTCATGCCGATCATGCCCGCCTTGGCCGCGGCGTAGTTGACTTGTCCCGCATTGCCGGTCACGCCGACGATGGAGGTAATGCCGATGATGCGCCCCCAGCGCCGCTTCATCATGCCCCGCAGCGCCCCCCGTGCCAGGCGAAAGCCCGCGGTCAGGTTCACGTCGATGACCTTCTGCCAATCCTCGTCCGACATGCGCACGGCGAGAGTGTCGCGCGTGAGGCCGGCATTGTTGACGAGGATGTCGAGCTTGCCGAACGCGGCTTCGGCGGATTTCAACAACGTGTCAGCCGCTTCGGGGTCGGCCAAATCGGCGCGCGCCACCTCGGCGCGTTCACCGAGCGCGGCCTTGAGCGCCTCGAGCGCTTCTGGACGCGTGCCCGCGAGCAGCACCGAAGCGCCGCGCCCGTGCAGGGCGCGTGCGATCGCGCCGCCTATGCCGCCCGATGCGCCGGTAACCAACGCGGCTTTGCCTGAAAGATCGAACATCCTACACCGTCTTCAAAAAGGCTTCGATTTCGGCCGGAGTGCCGACCGCATGGCATTGCGCGTCGCGATCGATACGGCGCACGAGACCCGAGAGAACCTTGCCCGCGCCCACTTCGACGAAGGTGTCGATCCCTTGCGCGCGCATAGCAAGGACGGACTCGCGCCAACGCACGAGCTGGCAGACCTGATCGACCAGGAGGGTACGAATTTCCGCGGGATCGCGTTCCGGCGAAGCGCTCACATTGGCGACGACCGGAACCACGGGAGCCGCCATCGCCACATCCGCGAGGCGCTGGGCCATGGCGTCGGCCGCCGGCTGCATGAGCGCGCAATGGAAGGGTGCGCTCACCGGCAGCATGATGCCGCGCTTGGCGCCCTTGGCCTTGGCAAGCTCGACCGCCCGCGCGACCGCGCCGGCATGGCCGCTGACCACCACCTGTTCGTCGCTGTTGTCGTTGGCGGTCGAACAGATCTCGCCCTCGGCCGCTTGCGCGACGACCCCACGCACAGCCTCGAGGCCCAAGCCCAGAATCGCCGCCATCGCCCCGATACCGACCGGCACCGCTTGCTGCATCGCCTGGCCGCGCGCCCTGAGCAATAGCGCGGCGTCCCAAACGCTGAACGTTCCGGCCGCGGCCAAGGCCGAATACTCGCCCAGCGAATGGCCCGCGGCGAACCCGGCCGCCTCGGTCAACCGCAGCCCACCCTGGCGCTCGAGCGTCCGCATAACGGCAAGGCTGAGTGCCATGAGCGCGGGCTGGGCGTTCTCGGTCAGGACCAATTCGTCTTCCGGTCCCTCGAACATGAGGTGCGACAGGCGCTGCTTCAGCGCGTCATCGACCTCCTCGAAGACCTCACGAGCGGCAAGAAAACTCGCGGCCAGATCCTTGCCCATGCCGACGGCTTGGGAGCCTTGTCCGGGAAATATGAACGCGCGCGACATGGGTTGTTATTTTTCAACGAGTTATGATGGGGATGATGGCGCTAATCGAGCGGCCATGCGGACCGAACAATAGTCATCCCGGCCATGGGCACCCTGTCAAGCGCCATGAGCCTGCCGGCCTCGGGAATAGGAAATGGCCTTGCGAAGCCAAACAGTTGCTGTATAAAACGCTCGCTCAAACGAGTTTGGGGCTGCCTGCCGGGCCGCGCTCTTCCGCCCGATGGCGGCCCGCGTTTGCGCGTCTGATCCCGCCGGTGGGCGGCAGTTTTGCTTAGCGTTTCAGGGCCGCGCCGGTTCGGTGGATCGCCGAATGCGTCACGGCCATCATCAACGGGAATACCGGATGGCTCTGTACGAAAATGTATTCATGGCGCGCCAGGACATTTCACCGGCGCAAGTCGATGCCCTCATCGAGAAGTTCTCCGCCATCGTGACCGAAGGTGGCGGCACGGTCGCCAAGAAGGAATATTGGGGCCTCCGCAACGTCACGTTCCGCATCAAGAAGAGCCGCAAGGCGCACTATGTGCTGCTCAACCTCGACGCCCCGGCGCCAACGGTTCAAGAACTCGAGCGCAATCAGCGCATCAACGAAGACGTGCTGCGATATCTAACGGTCGCTGTCGAGAAGCACGAGGAAGGTCCCTCGGCGATCATGCGGCGCGACCGCGACGACCGCGAATTCGGCGCGCCGCGCGAACGTGGCGGGTTTGGCGATCGCGGCTTCGGCGCAAGGGGACCGCGGCGCGACCGTGATTCCCGCCCCCGCGACGAGGCGGGTGGCGAGTTCCGCGGGCGTGATCGTGATGGCGCCCCTCCGCCTCCTCCGATTGAAGGAGACCGGACATGAGAGACGCAAAACCTCGCGCCGGCAGCAGTAGCAGTAGCAGTAGCGCCGGTGCGGGCGCGAGCGGCGCCAGGCGGCCTTTCTTCCGCCGGCGCAAAAGCTGCCCGTTCTCCGGGCCCAACGCTCCGCCTATCGATTACAAGGACGTGCGCCTGCTCTCGCGCTACATCTCCGAGCGCGGCAAGATCGTGCCCAGCCGCATCACGGCGGTGTCGGCAAAAAAGCAGCGCGAACTCGCGCGCGCGATCAAGCGGTCGCGCTTCTTGGGTCTCCTGCCTTATATGATTCAGTAATCCCGTTTACGATTCAGTAGCCGGCCGCGCCGGCACGACGCGCAAACGACCCAAAGGGCCCAGCGCTCGCATGTCCGTTCGCGCGCACGACCGGTCAAAAGTCCGCGACCGCCTTCGGCAGCGATGGGGCCTCGAAGGCCCGGAAACGAAGCCGCAATGATGAAGGACCGCCTTGTCGCGCTGGCTGCCGGCGTCGCGAGCGCCATGCTTCTGCTGCTGGCGCTGACCGGATTGCCGATCGCCATTTTGTTTCTTTATGCCACGCCCCTGCCGCTTTACCTGATTGGCTTGCGCCAAGGTCTTTCCGGATTGATCCTTGCCTGCGCCATCGGCACGGCAGTCGCGGGGATGATTTCCGGCACCATCGTGGCGGCGCTCGGTTTTCTTCTGTTGTTCGCGGCACCTGCCCTCACCCTGGTTCACCATGCGCTCCAGTCGCGCACCGGGGATGACGGGCGGAAGGAATGGTATCCTCCCGGATGGCTCGCGGGTTGGCTTGCCGCCATGGCCGCCATGGCGATGATCGTCCTCGATATCGCGCTCATGGGCGATGGGGGCGGTCTCGAAGGCCATATTTCGCGCACCCTGCCGGAGGCGCTCGAACGCCTGACCGGCGGCAACACGCCGCCGGACCTGTTGCAACGCACCGAACTCTGGATCGGCGTGTTCCCTGCCATGTTGGCCTGTGCCTGGATGGGCGCCGGCGCGCTCAACGCCGGAGTGGCGCAGAACATTCTGCAAAAAAGCGCCAAGGCGCTGCGCCCCACGCCCGAATACACCCTCGTCGAAGCGCCGAACTGGGTGCTCTATGCCCTTGCAGTCGCCGCATTTTTGGCGCTCGTTGGCCCCGGGACGTTCGACTATCTCGGACGTAATCTGGCGATCGTTTTCGCCATGCCCTATTTCTTCGTCGGCCTGGGCACCGTTCACGTCCTGGCACGGCGCGCCAAGGCCCGTGTCGGGGTGCTGGTTACGTTCTATATCCTCTTGATTTTCCTCGGACTTGTTGGCATGTTTGCGGTATCCGCGCTAGGTTTGGCCGAGCAGTTCCTGCAACTTCGCCGTAAATGGCCGAGCACGCGCGGCGCTTAGGAGGACGACAATGCAGGTTATTTTGCTCGAACGTGTCGAGCGGCTCGGTAACATGGGCGACGTGGTCAACGTGAAGCCGGGATTTGCGCGCAATTTTCTATTGCCGCAAAAGAAGGCGCTGCGCGCCACCGAGGACAACAAAGCGCTGTTCGAACGCCGCCGGGACGACCTGGTGGCGCAGAACACGGTGCGCCGCGACGCCGCCGGCATCGTCGCCGGGAAGCTGCGCGGGCTAACGGTCCTGATCATCCGGCAGGCCGGCGAAACCGCCCAGCTTTACGGCTCGGTGAGCGCGCGCGACATCTCGAGCGCGATCGCCGCAGCGGGTTATCCCGTCAACCGCAATCAAATCATGCTCGACAAGCCGATCAAGACACTGGGCCTTTATCCAGTGCGCGTCGCGCTCCACCCCGAGTTGATCGAGACGATCACGGTGAATGTCGCGCGCACGGAAGACGAGGGCCAGCGTCAGGCGCGCGGTGAGACCGTCGCGGCCGCACCGACGGAAGAGGCCGCGCCGGAGCTCGCCGATCTTGTCGACGAAGTTGAAGGTGCCGACGCCGAATCGCCTGCCCCAGTTTTTCCCGTGCCCGCAGAAGCCGGCGCGGAACAAGAACCAGCGCCAAAGCGCAAGCGCGCCAAAGCGAAGAAGGACGCCGAGTAGAGCGGACCCGCGGCATCAGCCATTAGGCACGGCGTCCCTTAAAGGCGCCGTGCCCCGGCGACGCCCGGGCGAGGGGGCCAGATGTTGTTTGGGCGATTGCTCAAGCAAGTGGTGCGCGTCGGGCGACTGGAAGTGGTCGACGCCAATGGCCGCGCACATAGTTTCGGCCAAGGGACGGGACAGCCCGTCGCGGTCCGCCTGCATGACAAGGCGCTTCACCGCAAACTGTTTTTCAATCCCGAACTTTATCTCGGCGAAGCCTACACGGCGGGCACGCTCACGCTCGAACGGGGCACGCTCTACGACCTCCTCGATCTGTTCGGCCGCAATGCCCGGTCCTACGAGAACAGCGCCGTCCGCCGCGCGTCCATGGGCATCAATTACATGTTCCGACATCTGCAGCAGCACAATCCCATTGCCCGCGCGCGCGCCAATGTGGCGCACCATTACGATCTGAGTGAGACCTTGTACGCGCTGTTTCTCGACCGCGACTGGCAGTACTCCTGCGCCTATTTCCGCACCGGCAACGACACGCTCGAAGCCGCCCAAGCCAACAAAAAACGCCATCTGGCGGCGAAATTGCTGCTGAGGCCGGGGCAGAAAGTGCTCGATATCGGCTCGGGCTGGGGCGGGCTCGGCATCTATCTCGCACAGACCGAGCGTGTGGACGTGACTGGAGTCACGCTGTCGGTGGAGCAGCACAAGATCTCGAATGTCCGCGCGGCCAAATCGGGCATCAATGACCGCGTACACTTCCACCTTCGCGACTACCGCGAGGATTGCGGCCGTTACGACCGGATCGTCTCGGTCGGCATGTTCGAACACGTGGGCGCGCGCCATTACGACGAATTCTTCGGCAAGGTCCACGACCTCTTGGCCGAGGACGGCGTCGCGATCCTCCACTCGATCGGCCGGATGGAGCCGCCCGGCCACACCAATGCCTGGATCCGAAAATATATCTTTCCGGGCGGCTATTCGCCGGCGCTGTCGGAGGTCGTGAGGGCGGTCGAGCGCGCTGGGCTATGGGTGACGGATATCGAAATTTTGCGTCTGCATTACGCCGAGACATTGCGCGAATGGCGTCGGCGGTTCAACGACAATCGCGGGCAAGTCCGCGCGCTTTACGACGAGCGCTTTTGCCGCATGTGGGAATTCTATTTGACCATTTGCGAGATTTCGTTCCGCTATTTTCAGCAAATGGTCTTTCAGATTCAACTGGCGCGCCGACAGGACGCCGTTCCCCTGACGCGCGACTACATAACCGATTGGGAACGCTCGCATCCACAGCCGAGCGCGGCCTAGACGCGGCGATTCCGTCCACAGTGTTAATAGCGTGTGGACAAGTTTTCTGTGCGAGACCGCCGCAAAGGCGCATTAGTCCCCCCATTGGGAGCGGCGGCTGCTATGGTTCCGCCTCTTGCCCGCCCGGTCATCAATTGTATGTCCGCGGCCGCGCGTGCCCCCAAGACAAGAGTGTCGGCCCAAATCATGAGTCAATCGGTCACTCCCTTTCCCGGCGCACGCGCCGAACGCCACGACGGCGACGAGGGATACCGCGCGCCGCCGCATAACTTCGAGGCAGAAATGGCGCTGCTCGGCGCCATCCTGACCAATAATCGCGCCTACGAGCGCGTCTCGGAGTTCTTGCGCCCCGAGCATTTCTACGATCCGGTGCATGGTCGCATCTACGCCGCCGCGATGAAGCTGATCGAGCTCGGGCAGATCGCCGATCCCGTAACGCTCAAGAATTTTTTCGAGAACGACGGTTCGATAGAGCAGATCGGCGGTGTGTCGTACCTCGCGCGCCTCGCGGGCTCGGTGCTGACGGTCGCGAATGCCGCTGATTATGCGCGCACAATCCACGACCGTTTTTTGCGCCGCCAGCTCGTCCATATCGCCGAGGACGTGGCCGAGCGCGCCCATGACTTCGATCTCGACTCCGCCGCCGCGTCTCAGATCGAGCTCGCGGAACAATCGTTGTTCGAGCTCGCGACCTCGGGCGAATACGGCTCTGGCTTCCGTGCGTTCAACGCCGTGCTGACCGACGCCGTGAAAGTGGCCGAGATCGCGTTCAAACGCGACGGCCACGTCTCGGGCGTCTCGACCGGCTTTGCCGATCTCGATACCACTCTCGGCGGGCTGCACAAGGGCGAGTTGATCGTGCTCGCCGGCCGCCCCTCGATGGGCAAGACCGCGCTCGCCACCAATATCGCCTTCAACGCCGCGCGCGCCTACCGCGAGGAAGTGGATCAAACGGGGCGTTCGAGCGCCATCGACGGCGCGGTCGTCGGCTTCTTCTCGCTCGAGATGTCGGCCGAGGAATTGGGCACGCGCGTCCTGGCCGAGCAATCGCGCTTGTCCTCGCACAAGATCCGCAAGGGTGAAATCTCGGGCACTGAATTTCCTCGACTCGTTCAGGCCTCCCAAGAGCTGTCCCGCGTGCCGTTTTTCATCGACGATACCCCGGCCATCACCGTGTCGGCGATGCGTACGCGCGCGCGGCGGCTCAAGCGCCAGCACGGCCTCTCGCTCATCGTCGTCGATTATCTCCAGCTCTTGCGCGCGACCGCCGACCATCGCCCCGAAAATCGCGTGCAGGAAATTTCCGAGATCACCCGCGCGCTGAAGGCCCTGGCCAAGGAACTCGCGCTGCCGGTGATCGCCCTCTCCCAGCTCTCGCGCGCGCCGGAAATGCGCGACGACAAGCGCCCCCAGCTCGCGGATCTTCGTGAATCCGGCACCATCGAACAGGACGCCGACGTGGTCATATTCGTCTATCGCGAGGAGTATTATCTCCAGCGCCTGAAGCCAGCCGACGGCACGGAGAAGCTCCACGAGTGGCAGGCCCAGATGGAAAAGGTCCATGGTCTCGCCGAACTGATCGTCGCCAAGCAGCGCAACGGCCCCACCGGTACGGTGCGGCTGTTCTTCCGGCCCGAACTCACCAAGTTCGAGACCTTCACCGGCAACGACCGCTTGCCCGATCACGAGGACTAGGTGACCGAGCCCGCGTTCGGCACGACGGCGCGTCTGGTCGTCGATCTGTCGGCCATTGCCGCCAATTACCGGCGCCTTGGGGCCGAGCTCGGCGCCGGCGTCATTTGCGCGGGCGTGCTGAAGGCAAACGGCTATGGCCTCGGCGCAAACCGGATCGGGCGCGCGCTCTGGGCCGAGGGCTGCCGGGTGTTCTTCGTCGCGCATTTCGAGGAAGGCCGGACATTGCGCGAAGCCCTGCCTGGGGCAGAGATCTTTGTCCTGAACGGTGCCGCGCCCGGGGACGAAACGGAATTCGCCGCCCACCAGCTCGCGCCCACGCTCAATTCTCTCGCGGATATCACGGCTTGGGCGCACCTATGCGCCGAGCTTGGTCCACGACCTGCGGCCCTGCACATCGACACCGGCATGTCCCGTCTCGGCCTGGCGCCCGAGGAGCTCGATATTCTGGCGGCCGAGCCCACGCGCCTTGGCGCCATAGATCTGCGGCTGGTGATGAGCCATCTCGCGTGCGGCGAGGAGCGCAGCCACCCGATGAACGCGCGCCAATTGGCCGCCTTCGAGCAAGCGCGCGCGCGTTTGCCTGCGACGCGCGCAAGTCTCGCCAATTCCGCGGGCATTTTCCTCGGGCCGCGTTATCATTTTGATCTGGTTCGGCCTGGACTCGCGCTCTACGGCGGCAATCCCTTCCCGGATCAGCCCAATCCGATGCGCGCGACCGTGCGCATCGAGGCCCGCCTGCTTCAGGTTCGCAACGTTGACCAAGGCGGTACGGTTGGTTACGGTGCCGCGCGAATCCTCGAGCGGAGAACGAAAATCGCCACGATCGCAATTGGTTATGCGGATGGTTATCGTCGCGGTCTGAGCGACCGGGACCGCGTCCTGGTGGCAGGTCAAAGCGTGCCGGTGATCGGTCGAGTCTCGATGGATCTCGTGACCCTGGACGTAACCGGGATTGCCGACGAGGCTCTTGTGCCGGGGAGCTGGGTCGAAATCGTCGGCCCGAGCCGCACCGTCGAGGCCTTTGCGGCGCAATCGGGCACTATCGACTACGAAATCCTGACCACCCTGGGTGCCCGCTTGCAGCGCCATTACGTGACGGAATCCAGCTAGCGCCATGCCGATTCTCACACCCATCGGACGCGGCGCTCTGCGTTTTCTCGAGATCGCCGGACGGCTCGCGCTATTCGCGCTCCAAGGCGTGACGCACGCCGTGCGCCCGCCGTTCTTTCCGCGCGAGATCGGCAAGCAGATGGTGGAGATCGGCTATTATTCGCTCCCCGTCGTCGGTATGACGGCCATCTTCACCGGCATGGTCTTGGCGCTGCAAAGCTATACCGGCTTCTCGCGCTTCAACGCCGAATCCGCGATCGCCACCGTGGTCGTTCTGTCCATCACCCGCGAGCTCGCCCCCGTGCTCGCCGGCCTCATGGTCGCCGGGCGCATCGGCGCGGCCATGGCGGCCGAAATTGGCACCATGCGGGTGACCGAACAAATCGACGCCCTCGTTACCTTGTCGACCAACCCGTTCAAATACCTCGTGGCACCTCGGCTCATCGCGGGAACCTTGATGCTGCCCTGTCTGGTTCTGGTTGCCGACGTCATCGGCGTGCTCGGCGGCTACATCATCGCGGTCTATAAGCTTGGCTTTAACCCGGCGACCTACATCAAGAATACGTGGGACTTCCTCAAGACCATGGATTTGGTTTCGGGCTTGGTGAAGGCCGCCGTGTTCGGATTTCTCGTGTCGCTCATGGGTTGCTATCATGGCTACAACTCCAAGGGCGGTGCGCAAGGCGTGGGTCAGGCGACGACGAATGCCGTGGTCAGCGCCTCGATCCTGATCCTCGCCTTCAACTACGTCATCACAGCGCTGTTCTTCGGCGCATGAGCGGCAGCATGGTCACGCCCAAAATCGGCGATACGCCCAAGGTTCGAATCCGCAACCTGCACAAGCGCTTTGGCAAAAAAGTCGTTCTGGATGGCCTCGATCTCGATTTGGGCGCCGGAGAATCGGTCGTCATCATCGGCGGCTCGGGCACCGGCAAGTCGGTGCTGCTCAAATGCATCCTCGGCCTGCTCGAACCCGAGGATGGCAGCATCCAGGTGGACGGCGAGGAGGTCGTCGGCCTGCCCGAGGCCGAGCGCGAACGCGTGAACCGCAAATTCGGCATGTTGTTTCAGGGCGCGGCGCTGTTCGACTCGCTGTCGGTGTGGCGAAACGTGGCGTTTGGCCTCATCCAGGCCAAGGGGATGCGCCCCGAGCAGGCGCGCGCCATCGCGCTGCAAAAACTCTCCCAGGTGGGTCTGGGGAGCGAGGTCGGCGAGTTATCGCCGGCCGAATTGTCGGGTGGAATGAAAAAGCGCGTGGCGCTCGCGCGCGCGATCGCGACCGAACCCGAGATCATTTTTTTCGACGAACCAACAACCGGGCTCGATCCGATCATGGGTGACGTGATCAACGATCTGATCGTCCAGAGCGTGCACACATTGGGCGCGACCGCACTGTCGATCA
>JBJXGH010000118.1:0-2797 GCA_046153685.1 Alphaproteobacteria bacterium | reverse complement strand
ACATGGAGGATCGGCATCCCACCGGCGCGGAGGGCCCGAACGCGCGGGAGCTTCGCCAACAACACTTTGTCGGCGATCGCGCCCGCTTCAGCGACGAGTCTGCTCGCAATAAGGTAGAATTTAGCGCGGCGATGACTTTTGTAGATCCAGACAATGCGAATAGAAGAATATTCTGCCCATGGCATGGAAAAATCCAGACGCCGCAGTTTCGAATTCATTTCGAATGGCCTGTGCCTGTGGGGCAGCAGCTTTTAAAGGTCCTCTATATTGGACCCAAGATTACAAAGCAGTAAGGCGTTAATTGATCGGACAAGTAATAATACTCGCTTCAACAGGCCAGCCCGAGGATGGGGCTCCGTCGTCGAGCCCGGCATCTTCGGATAATTTTGAGGGCGAGACCCTCCGCCCGGTGCCAAAAGGTTTCGACGCGAAGGCTCGACCGTGTTAAATTAACGGAATCCGCGTGTCGGCGGTGCAAATCCGTCCCTGGGCACCATTCCCCCCGCCGCCATCTTATCTATTCTTTGCGCATCCGTTCCCAGGTGCGCCGTGCAATGGCAATCACGTCGAGGGCGTCGTACACCCCGTCGCTCTCGCCTTTCTCGAAGTCAGAAGTAGCACATCCCATCCGATTGGTGACGTGTGCTATGCACACCACTGCTCGCTTCCGGGCCCGAGCAAACGCATATAGCGCCGCTGCTTCCATTTCGACCGCGAGAATGCCGCGTTCGCGTGCCTCTTGTATCGCCGTCGCCGTTTCGCGGAACGGGGCATCGGTCGTCCAGGTCGCGCCGCGGTCGACGGGAACGCGGAAACCGGCGAGATCGCCGTGGACGGCCGCGACAAGCGCTTCATCGGCGGCCGACCAGACAGCCGGCGGAACATAATGGTAACTCGTCCCCTCGTCGCGAAGAGCCCGGTCGATGACGACGAAATACGGCGGATCGCGGGTTTCCGCGATTTGACCTGCCGACGTGATGCTTATGAGGTAGCGGCAGCCCGACGCAAACAGTTCTTCGGCCACAAGGACGGCGAAGGGGGCGCCGACGGCGCAGCCAACGATCCCGTATCGCCTGCCATGATTTTCGAAGCCGTGCAGCTCGGTATGATAACAGGCCCAGGTTCGGTCGCGCTCCGCAAGGCCGGCTTCCTTCAGCCGACGCACGATGTCGCCATCGGGATCGAGTATGCAGACTTCGGGAACCGCGGTCTCCGCGAGTCCCTTCTGGCGCCGCGCTTCGCGCAAGAGGTGCTCCGGCGCGAACACCGAGGCCTCGTCGTATTTCTTCGCGGCGAGCGAAGTTTCGAGCGGTCTTCTTTGGTTCATCCCCGCGCTCTTTCTTCAATCGATTTGCGACCGGCGATCGAGGGTGCCCGGAAACAAGCGTCCACCGGGCACGTCCGGCACTGTCTAAAACACGAGCACTTTATCCGCCGCGATCGTGGCTGCAGCCAATTCATCCATCGCGCTCCGGCGCGTCCCCGCCATCAGGTCGCCCTCCGTCAAGCCGCGCGCGTCCATGCATGTGCCGCACAAGAGCACGGCTCCTTTGCCCGTCGTAATGCGCTTCAACATGCGCTCGACATTATAATAGCCGTCAGGCGTTTTCTGTCCTGCCTTGGCGCATAACACCGAGTCGGCCATCAGGAACACCGTGACTTCGCCCTCGGGGTCGTTCTTGAGGAGGGCTTGCGCCATGCGCACCCCGTTGTAGCAGCGTTCGGTTCCGTACGGCGGATCGTTGAGGATGATGAGAGATTTCATGCGGGCGTTTCCTCGATTTTTGCCGCTAACGCCCGAGAGCGTGCGACGCGGTAGCCTGCAGCGTGCCAATGCTCCATGCCGCCGCGCAGCACGGCCACTTTCCCGAAGCCGGCGCCGCGCAACATCTCGGCGGCCCTTGCCGACCGCTTGTCGGTGCGGCAGACAACCGCGATGGCGCGCTTGCGTATAGGATCGAGTTCGGAAATGCGGTTCGGAATCTCCCCGACGGGGAGATTCTGCGCCGATTCGATGTGCCCGAGCTCGCCTTCGAACTCATCCGGGTTGCGGACATCGATGACAACCGGCGGCTTGCCCGATTCAAGCTGTGCCTTGAGTTCGCGCGCTTCGATCCAGGTCGATCCAACGGCCCGGAGGCGCCGCGCAAATCGCGGGACGAATGCGATCAGCGCGAGCACGCCGAGGGCGAGAAGCGCATAGCGCATGGCCGCGGCATTGCCGGCCAAAGCCTCCTTACCGGCATATCCGAGCCACGTGTAGGCGATGGCACCGGGCGCCATGCAAATGAGGGACGCAAGAATGTAGTGGTCGAGCCTGATGCGGGAGAGGCCAAGCGCATAATTGAGCATGTTGAAAGGCACAAAGGGGACCAGCCGGGTAACCGCCACGAAGCGCCACCCTTCGGCTTCGACGCCTTGGACGAGACGCTTGAGCACGCCTCCGGATCTTCGTTCGACCCAGCCGGCCGCAAGATATCGCGCGACCAGAAAGGAAAAGGTGGCGCCAATCGTGGCGCCGGCCAGATTCCACACCGATCCCCAGACGGGGCCGAACAACGCGCCGCCGGCAAGGCCAAACAGGGCGCCCGGCACGAACAACACGGTCGCCAGAGCATAGGCCGCCATGTAGGCCACCGGTCCGAGGGGACCCGCCGAATTCACCAGTGCTTCGAGCCGGCCAATGTCGATGCGGTCGCGATAGATCCAGGCGGCCGCGGCGGCCGCTACCACGATAGCTGCGATTGCGATGCGCGCGATGAGTTTCGAATACATGAATGAATACTCGTTGGCGGAT
>JBJXGH010000105.1:0-10654 GCA_046153685.1 Alphaproteobacteria bacterium | reverse complement strand
CGCTACTCCACATCGCCGGGGATTTCCCCTTGCATATCGACGACGCGCACGCTCATTTCTGGCCTCTGTCGGATTGGCGATTCCGTTCGCCGGTGTCCTATTGGGATGCGCGCCATTACGGCCAACTTTGGGCGCCCTTCGAGGCCGCGCTAGCCGTGGCCATGATCGCCGTCCTCTGGCGCCGCTACGACGCGCGCTGGGTGCGGGCCGCGCTGGCTTTGGGCGCGCTGTCCTATCTCGCCGTGCCGGTTTACTTTTCTTGGATGGCCCACTGAATGGCCGCCCGAGATTTGCGCGGGGACTCGAGCGGGGATGGCGAGGACATGCCGAACGAAAACGCCCGGCTTTATGCGCCCGCGACCGCGCGCAACAAAGAGCCGATTTTGGGCGTGCTGCGGCAAGTCTTGCCGCCCCAGGGCCTGGTGCTGGAAATCGCCAGCGGCACGGGCGAGCACGCGGCACATTTCGCCGCGAACTTGCCCGGCCTCGTCTTCCAACCGAGCGACGCCAATGGCGCGAACCTGGCCTCGATCGCTTCATGGACGGCCGGCCTGGCGAACGTGGCCGCGCCGATCGTGCTCGACGTGCATCGCCAGCCTTGGTCGGCCGCGCACGTGGACGCCCTGGTGTGCATCAACATGATTCACATCTCGCCGTGGTCGGCCGCCGTCGCTTTGTTCGAGGGTGCCGCGGCCGCATTGCCGCCCGCGGCACCGCTCGTGCTGTACGGCCCGTTCAAGCGGGACGGGCGCCATACCGCGCCGAGCAATGCCGAATTCGATGAATCCCTGCGCGCGCGCGACCCATCCTGGGGCGTGCGCGATCTCGGCGAGGTCGCGGACTTGGCGGCATCGAAATCGTTCGGCGCGCCGGAGATTTACGCCCTGCCGGCGAACAATCTCGCGCTCGTCTTCGTTCGGGCGGGTTAGGCGCTTAGAACCAAAGGCCGGCGAACGCGCCCAGGAGGCACGTGCACAATGTGCCCGAGACGATCGATTTCATCCCGAGGCCGACGATTTCGCCGCGCCTAGTGGGCGCCATGGTCGAAAGTCCCGCGATCATGATTCCAAGCGAGCCGAAATTGGCGAAGCCGCAAAGCGCGTACAGCATGATGAGCCGCGAGCGGGGCGAGAGCGCCTCGGGCGGCAGGCGTGCGAGCTCGGCATAGGCGATGAGCTCGTTGAGTACGGTCTTCACGCCCATGAGCGCGCCAGCGCTTTGGGCTTCGGCCCAGGGCACGCCCATGAGCCAGCACACCGGCGCCATCGCCAGGCCGAGCGCGCGTTGCAGCGTGACGGGAGCTCCGGCGATATCCGGCACCAAGCCGAGCATGGCATTCGTCAAGGCCACTAGCGCGACCAGAACGACGAGGCTGGCGACGATGTTGATCAGCAATTCCACGCCCGCCTGCGTACCCCGGGCGACCGCGTCCATGGCCGAATCGGTCGCGCGCGCGAGGTCGGGCGCGCCGTCGCAATCGGCGCCGCCACCTGAATCCGGCACCATGATGTGGCCGACGACGATGGCCAAGGGCGCGCCCAGGACCGAGGCGATGAGGATATGGCCGAAGGCCTCGGGAATGATCGGTGCCAGCAGGACCGCGTAAAGCACCATGACCGTGCCGGCGATTCCCGCCATGCCGCCCGTCATGACGATGAACATCTCGCCGCGCGTGAGACGGGCGAGATAGGGTCGGATGACCAGCGGCGCCTCGACCATGCCGACGAAGATATTGGCTGCGGTCGAGAGGCCGACGGCGCCGCCGACCCCAAGGGTACGGCGCAAAACTATGGCCGCGCCGCGCACCAGCAGGGGGATGATTCGCCAGTGAAACAGCAAGGCGGTGAGCGCGCTCATCACCACGACGATGGGCAGGGCTTGGAAGGCGAGGACGAAGACGTGTTCCGGCCGACTCGGCTCGAACGGCAAATCGCCGCCGCCGAGATAGCCGAAAACGAAGGCCGTGCCCGTGCGCGTCGCCTCGGCCACGGCGCCGACCGCGCGGGCGAGCGCGGCGAAAACCGCTCGCAGCGCAGGAAGTTCGAGCATCGCGATGCCGAGCGCGGCGCTCAGCGCCAAGCCTGGCCAGACGATGCGGCCTCGGACGGCGGCCCGGTTCTCCGATACCGCCCAAGCGAGCGCAAGAAGCACCGCGAGGCCGAATGCCGATTGCAAATGCTCCACGCCGCCCCCGAGATTCGCCCGCGCCCGCCCTCGGCGTATCAGCGTTGCGCCTTGCCGGTCAAAGCCAAGTCGAGCAAGGCGTCCGGCTCGGCGGCAAGCGCGCGGTAGAGATCGGGCCTGCGGTCGCGCAAGACCGGCCAGCGCGTGCGCGCCTCGATCAGCGTCGCCCGGTCTATCTCGGCCACGAGCAAGGCCTCGTCCCGGCCGTCGCCGCTGGCGAGCACTCGGCCCGCGGGATCGGCGATCAGGCTGTGCCCGCCCATCTGCCAATCGCCCTCGCGGCCGACCTTGTTGGCGGCCGCCAGATAGGCGCCGTTCTCGAAGGCGCGCGTGCGTAGCATTTCCTGGAACATCTCGGCGCGCGAGGTTGCATAGGGTGCAAGCAAAAGCTCGGCGCCATTGACCGTCAACGCGCGAGCGGTCTCGGGAAAGCCCATGTCGTAGCAAATGCCGATGCCGACCCGCCACGCGTCGAGGCCGTAGGTATCGAGCCGCGAACCGTAACGGAAATACAATTTCTCCAGGCTTTTGACTCCGGCAGGATGAATTTTGCGAAATCTAAAGCGGATCGCCCCGTCGGGATCGATGTGGAAGGCGGTATCGAAATAGAGCCCGGGCCCCGCGATCTCGTAGATTGTCGCCACGACGTGAACCTTGGCGTGCTGCGCGCAGGCACGCACGGCCTCTAGGCTCGGGCCGGTTTCGGCTTCGGCCAGGCGCATCCATGCCAAGTCGCGATACTGGGCGAAATAAATGGTGTTGAAGAATTCGGGCAGTAGCACGAGTTCCGCGCCATGCTCGCCTGCCGCGCGCTCGATATAGGCGCAGGCCTTGGCGACATTGGCGGCCACGTCGAGGCCGCTGTTCATTTGGATAACGGCGAGTTTCATGGCAGAGCCTATTGTACCTGCCGGGTATCGCGTCCGGCCCGAAGCCCAGTGTGGATGGGGGTATGTGTCGCGTGCAAGTGCGGCGGCGATGGGGCTGGATTCGCTCGTCGCCCTTGCCCAGGATGATCCGGGGCCGGACGGCTTGATATCCCGCGGGTGCATCGCCTGGGGGCGGTTGGGGGGCAAGGCATGAAATCGCACGCACGCGCGGTGGTGATCGGAGGTGGCGCGGTCGGCTGCTCGATTCTCTACCATCTGACCGCTGCTGGCTGGTCCGATGTCGTCCTGCTCGAACGCGGCGAGTTGACCGAGGGCTCGACCTGGCACGCGGCCGGTCTCTTGCCGCTCTTCAACATGTCATATGCAACGGGGCAGATGCATCTCTACTCGATCGATCTTTACACGCGCCTTGCCGCCGAATTCGGCCGCGATGTGGGTTTTAAGCGCGTGGGCAATCTGCGCATGGCGCGCACGCCCGAGCGCATGGACGAGTTTCAGACCTACGCCACGACGGCGGATGCGATCGGCGTGCCGTACGAATGGTGGTCGCCCCAGGACATCAAGGACCGCTTCCCGCTGGTGAACGTCGAGGGCCTTGAGGGATCGCTGTTCCATCCCACGGATGGCTATGTCAATGCCGCCGACATCACACTTCTGCTGGCCGATGCCGCGCGCAAGGGCGGCGCCACGATTTATCGCCAGACCGAGGTGAACGCGATCGCGCGCGCGGCAACGGGCGAATGGCGCATCGCCACGAACAAGGGCGAAATCGCCTGCGAGGTCGTGATCGCCGCCACCGGCAATCACGCCCAGCGCACGGCGGCGATGGTCGGTCTTTCGATTCCCGCGATCCCCGTCGAACACCAATACATCGTGACCGGCGAGATTCCGGAAATCGTCGCCTGGCGCAAATCGGGCAAGCCCGAACATCCCGTCCTGCGCGACGCCGACGCGCGGTGGTATATGCGCGAGGAGCGCGGCGGCCTCATCCTCGGCCCGTACGAGCGCGGCGCGCCCGCCTGGGGCGTGCACGGGGTACCTGAAGGCTTCCGCGCCCATTTGCTCCCGCCCGATCTCGACCGCCTGGAATGGCACATTCAGGAAGCCTTCCACCGCATGCCGTGCTTCGAGAAGGGCGGGGTGAAGACGGTTTATAACGGCCCCATCTGCTACACCCCGGACGGCAATCCCCTCCTGGGGCGCGCGCCGGGGCTCAAGAATTTCTTCTTCGCCGAGGGTTTCTCGTTCGGCATCACGGCGGCGGGCGGGGCGGGAAAATATCTCGCCCAAACGATCGTCGCGGGCGAGGCCGAGATCGACATGCTGGCCGTCGATCCTCGGCGTTTCGGTGCCTGGGCGACCCGGCCTTACGCCGTGAAGAAGAACGAGGAAGCCTACGAGCATATCTTCGTTCTCCATTACCCCGACGAAGAGCGTCCCGCCGCGCGGCCCTTGCGCACCTGGCCGAGTTACGACCGGCTGAAGGCCCGCGGCGCGGTGTTCGGCCAGCGCTTCGGCTGGGAACGGCCGAACTTCTTCGGCCCCGCGGACGATCCGGCATTTCGCGAGCAATGGTCGTTCCGGCGCGGGAATTGGTGGCCGTATGTGAAGGCCGAGGCCGAGGCGATACGGTCGAATGTCGGGCTCATCGAGGCCTCGAGTTTCGCCAAATATCTCGCCTCGGGCCCTGGGGTGAACGATTGGCTCGACTCGCTGCTCGCGAACAAGCTGCCGCAGAAGGATGGGCGCATCCAACTCGCGCACGCCTGCACCGCGCGCGGCGGGGTGCGTTCGGAATTCACCATCATGCGCGATGGTCCGGAGGCGCTGTATCTCGTGGGCGGCGGGGCGGCGGAGAGTTACGACTGGGATTATCTGGGGCGCTCCGTGCCCAAGAACGGCTCGGTCTCGCTCCAGCGCGTGACCACCCAGTTCGGCGTATTTGTCGTCGCGGGGCCCAAGGCGCGCGAGGTCTTGGCGCCGCTCGTCGATGGCGTCGCGCTTTCGAACGCCGCCTTCCCCTGGCTCACCGGCAGGCATGCCTCGGTCGGGATGGCGCCCGTCCGTTTGATGCGCGTCAACTACGTGGGCGAGCTCGGCTGGGAGATTCACCATCCGGTCGAATACCAGAATCATTTATTCGATCTCTTGATGGAGGCGGGCAGACCCCATGGCATGGCATTGACCGGGATGCGCGCGATGAACTGGCTGCGCCTCGAAAAAACCTATCGCGGCTGGGGCTCGGAGCTGTCGAAGGAAGTCACGGCCTGGGAAAGCGGCATCGATCGCTTCGTGCGCCTGGATAAGAATTGCGATTTCGTCGGCCGGGCCGCGCTTGCCGAGCGGCGCGGAAAATTGGCGTGGCAACTCGTGACGCTCTTGATCGAGGGGCCGGAAGACGCCGATCCTTGGGGGGTGGAATCGATTTGGGCCGGCGACAAAATCGTGGGCCGCGCGACGGGCGGGGGCTATTCGGTGCATTTCAAAACCCAGATCGCGCTGGCCTTCGTGCGGCCCGAATACGCCCAGACCGGGCGCGCGCTTACGATCAAAATGCTGGGGCGGAATTATCCCGCGCGCGTCGTCGAGGAAAGCCCATACGATCCCGACAACGTGCGTCTTCGAGCCTGACGCCGAGGGCGGGGGACGAAGTGGCACCATGACCGACATATCGCTGCGGCCGACGCAGGCGATCACCGGTTCCAGGCGCTGGCTAGCCTTCCTTGCCGCGACATTCGGCTCGGCGTCCCAAGTTCTGACCCTTGCCGTATCGGGCGGGGCGCTGCCGTACATGCAGGGCGCGTTCTCGGCCGCGCCCGATCAAATGGCCTGGATGCTGACGTCGTTCGTCATCGGCACGACGGTGGCGACCGCGTTTTCGGGCTGGCTTGCCACGAGGTTCGGGCGCAAGCGGTTCTATTTGATTTCGGCCGCCGGCTTCACGATCGCGACATTGATGTGCGGCTTCGCCACCTCGTTGCCCCAGGTGGTGCTCTTTCGCACGCTTCAAGGCATGTTCAGCGCGCCCTTGTCGCCGCTTGGACAGGCGATCGTGCTCGACTGCTTTGCGCGAGAAAAGCAGGGCTTCGCCGTCGGCGTCTGGAGCTTGGGCTCGGTTTCGGGCGCGCTGTTCGGACCCTATATCGGCGGCCTCCTGGTCGAAGCCCATGGCTGGCCGTGGCTGTTCTTCCTCACCGTGCCCGCGAGCGCGATGGCCTTTGTCATGTGTTGGGCTTTCGTGCCGGATGTGCCGCCCGATCGCGGTCGGCATCTTGGCTTCGTCGGCTTCGGCGCCATGGTCGTCGCGATTTCGGCGATGCAGCTCGCGCTCAATCGCGGCGAGCGTCTCGACTGGTTCGATTCGACCGAGATCGTGATCGAGATCGCGGTGGCGGCGATCGCCTTCTATCTGTTTGTCGCCCACACCGCCTTGGCGCGGAGACCGTTCGTCGATCGCGCCCTGTTCGCCGATCGCAATTACGCGATCGGCGCCGCGCTCATCTTCGTCTTCGGCGCGCTCAACTTCCTCCAGATGTTCATGGTTCCCGTCCTGCTGCAAACACTCGGCGGTTACACCATCGTCGATTCGGGTTATTATCTCGGCTGGCGCGCGGCGGGCCTCATCCTCAGCATGTTGGTCTTGGCGCCGGTGATCGACCGGATCGATGTGCGCCTGTCCTTCGTCGTCGGCTTTCTGTTCCAAGTGGCCTCGGCCTGGAGCATGTCGCGGTGGACGCTCGATATTCGCGGCACGGACGTGGCGTTCACGATCTTCCTTCAAGGCGTATGTTCCGGCATTGCCTTCATTCCCATTGCCATGATGGCGTTTTCGACCTTGCCGGCGCGACTGCGCGACGACGGATCGGCGATGTTTTTCCTCATGATGACGCTTGGCACCGCGACCGGCACGGCGGCGATCTTCAACGTGCTGACGCGCAGCATCAAGATCAACCGCGAGGAATTGGGCGCGCAGATTTCGGTTTTCGGCTCGGTTTTTCGCCATGGCGCGGCGCCCAATCCGGCCGAGCATCTCGCCTCCCTGGATGCCGAAGTGCTGCGGCAATCGGCCATGATCGCATACAACAACAGCTTTCTTTTGATCGCCGTCGCGACGCTTGCGGTATTGCCGCTCGCGGTGTTCGTGCGCATGCCGAAGGCGAAAACGGCGACCGAGACCGCGGATAGCTAGGAGGATGGAGATGGACGAATCCGAGATGCAGCCATGGCAATGGCCGGAAGAACGCTGGCGCCGAATCGTCGAGCGCGTGCGCGCCGGGCGCAGGCTTGCGCCTCCGGCTTGGAGGGGTGGCGCGCGCTGCGCAGTCGCGCTGTCGTTCGATTCCGATCACGAGACGAGCGATTTGCGCGATGGCGGCCATTCCATCGGCCGCCTGGCCTGGGGCGAGTATGGCTCGCGCGTGGGCGTGCCGCGCATTTTGGCGGTCTTGGCGCGTCACGGCGTGCCGGCGTCGTTCTACGTTCCGGCGGTGTCCGCGTTGCTACACCCCGAGGAACAGCGCCGCATCGTCGCCGAAGGTCACGAAATCGGCATCCACGGTTGGATTCACGAATTCAATTCAGCCCTACCGCCGGCGGCCGAGCGCGAGTTGATGCTGCGATCGGCCGACACGCTCGAGTCCGTGTCCGGCCAGCGGCCGGTCGGCGTGCGCACGCCGTCTTGGGATTTCACCCCCCATACCCTGGGGATCGAGCGGGACATGGGTCTGCTCTACGATTCCTCGTTGATGGCGGACGACGACTGCTACGAATTGCTGCTCGACGGCAAGCCCACCGGCGTGATTGAGCTGCCCGTCGAATGGATCCGTGACGATGCTCCCTATTTTTTCATGAATCGCGCGTCGTCCCAGAGGCCCTACACCGCGCCAGAGGCCGTGTTCGATATCTTCCGGCGTGAATTCGACATGGCTTACGAGGAGGGCGGGGTCTTTCAATTGACCATGCATCCGCACGTCATCGGCTATCGCTCGCGCATCTGGATTCTCGACGAGATCGTGCGGCACGCCAAATCAAAACCGGGCGTTTGGTTCGCCACGCATGCCGACGTGGTGCGCTGGGCCAAGGCACATGCCGCATGACGCGGCGAAAGAGGAGGCGAAAATGAAGGGACGAGTCATGCGCGTGACGCTCAAGGCGGAGGCGATCGACGAGGCGGCGCGGCGTTGGCCGGGCTATGCCGCCAATTTCAAGGGGCGGGGGCTCGAGGCGATGTATCTTCTGGTCGACCGCGAATCCGGAAAGGCAATGTCGGTCACGATCTGGGAAGACGAGGCCAAGATGGCGGCCAATGAGGGGCGCGCGGACGTGAAGGATGCGCTGAGGAGTTTCGAGCCCTATTACGCCGACGCGCCGAGCTGGAGCTATTTCGACGTCGCGGCCAAGCTGGCTTAGCGTCTCGCGCGTCGCGTCCTGGCCTTCGTGCGGGCCGCCGGTGCCTTTCGCGATGCACTTGGTGCCTTTGCTGCGCGCTTGGGAATGGCGACGGTCGCCTCGATTTCGACCAGAAGCTCGGGATCCGCCAGGCGGACATTGCCGATAAACGTATCCGTCGGGTAAGGCGGGCCGGGGAAAAACTCGTCCCAAAGGGAATAGATCTTGTCGAGATCGGCGATCTGCACGGAGAAGATGCCGAGGCGCAGGATGTCCGTCATTCTTGCTCCGGCGGCCTCGCACAGCGCCTGGATGCGGCTGAGCGCGAGCCGGGTCTGACCCACGACATCGCCCTTGCAGCCGATGGCGCCGTCGGGCAGGCGACCGGTTTGGCCGGAAATGAACAGAAGGTCGCCCACCCGCAGGGCGTTGGAAAATCTGCCCTTCGGCTCGTTTATCCGCTTGCTGATTACGCGTGCGATGGCCATGGCGGTCTCCATGTTTTCGGGCGGTCGGGGCTCTCGTGAGGTCGAATCTTTCTGGGTTAGGATTGCGAAAGATTGCTGACGTTTTTGATGCTCTCTGGCATCCTGTACCGAGCTTGCCCATGCTGCCAAGAATTTTTCTCCGTTTCGGCCCGTCGATCACGCAGCGCCTTGTCCATGCGCTTGGCGTGCCGCTTGTTGCGTTGGCCGGCGCCGTGTTCGCGAGTGCTGTGTTCGCGGTTCTATGTGCGGGGCCGGTTCATGCGCAGGAAGCTTCGCCCAAGGCGGTTGTCGAGGGCTTCTATACGGCGCTCGTCCAGGTGATGAAGCAGGGTCCGCAGCTCGGCTATCAAGGGCGCCACGCCAAGCTCGACCCGGTAATCGACAAAGCCTTCCATCTCGCGGTCATGGGCCGCATCGCCATCGGCCCGCAGTGGAACCAGCTCAACCCCGAGCAGCAGCAGCGCGCGATCGACGCATTTCACCGCTTCACCGTCGCCAATTACGCCGCGCAATTTTCCTCATTCAGCGGCGAGAAATTCGAGGTCGAGAAGGAAAGCGGGGCGACGAACGACAACATCATGGTCGAGACGCGTCTCGTGCTCTCGGACGGCGATTCCTTCAGGCTCAACTATCTCATGCGAAAATACGAGCGCGGCTGGCGCATCGTCGATGTCTATCTCGACGGCACCGCCAGCGAGGTTGTCCGCCGTCGATCGGAATTTAGCTCCGTGCTTTCGCGTCAAGGCATCGACGGCCTGATCCGCATGATCGACCAGCGCATCGAGGCGCTCTCGAAGGGGTGACGGGTCGGCGGGGAGTGGCGGGCCGGTACCTGGGCCAGACCAAAGGATCAGCGCGACGTATGGTCCGCCGGCGGTGGCCCCAAGAGCGCCGGCAGCACGAACAGCGTCGTCAGCAGCGCATAGAACAGCATGATCGCCAACAGCACGCCCATGCTGGCCGTGCCCGGATGGGATGACAGGGCCAGCGAGCCGAACGCGGAGCCGGTCGTGGCGCCGCTGAAGAGCACTGCGCGCGCGAGCGAGGATTGCAGCGGTCCGCGGCGTCCCGCGCGCCAGGCCATGACGAAATAGATGTCGAAAGCGACGCCCACGCCAAGCAAAAGGGGCAATGCAATGATATTGGCGAAGTTGAGCGGCAGTCCGGCAAGAACCATGGTCGCTCCGGTCAATATGGCCGCGAGGCCGAGGGGAGCCAGAACGAGCAGCACGTCGCCCGCGCGGCGCAAAAGAACCATGAGCAAGACCGCGATGCTGGCAAGCGCCGCGATGCCCGCCATCTTGAACGCGTCCAATACGGTGCGGCTCGACTCCTGGAATGTCAGCGCGGAGCCCGAGATTTCCGGCGTTGCCGCGCGGACGGCGGCGGCAAAACGTTTCAGGACCGCGTTGTCGCGCGCGTCGCCCTTGGGAAACACCTCGATCCGGGCGCGGCCATCTTCGGCCACCCAGTCGTCGCGAATTTCCGGCGGCAAGGTTTCCAGCGTGACCGGGCCCGCCTGAAGCGTCGTTTTCAAGGCTTCGAGGCGGCGGCCAAGGCCGTCGAGCAAGGCAACGGCCAGCGCTCCCGCTGGCGGCGCGGGCTGCGCGAGAAACCCCTCGAGCGCCACCCTCAGCCGTTCGCCCTCGGCGATTTTCCTTTCGGACGGCAGCGCCGCCAAACCCTTGGCCAATTCCCGGATCG
>JBJXGH010000099.1:0-32423 GCA_046153685.1 Alphaproteobacteria bacterium | reverse complement strand
AGAGCCGCGCCCGGCAACCGTCGGAATGATGGCCGGCTTGCCGCCAACCTTCGTCATGCCGACGATCTGACCGTAGAAATGCGTACCGATGATCGATGTATGGTCGAACATCTCACCCGCCTTGATGAGCTTGCGCGCGTGCATCACGGCTAGGCGCGCACTCGTGCCGGTGCCGCACGGGCTGCGGTCGAGACGGCCAGGCGAAACAACCACCGTGTTGCGCGCGGTCAGACCCTTCTTGACGCGCTTCAGCGGGCCCATGAATTCGGTGATCGTGACGTGACGAATGCCGCGATTTTCCGGATGCACGATGCCCTTCAACTGCTCCTGGCAAGCCTCGCGGATCTTCTCGCCCGCGACGCAAATATCCCGCGCCTCGTCCGGCACGATGGCGAAGCCGAGGGCGCTCGCGTCCACGAGCGCGTAATGCATGCCGCCATAGGCGACGTCGAGCTTCACGGTCCCGAGACCCTTCACCTCGACATGGCCGTCGAGCAGCTGGACGAAGGACGGCACGTTCTTGAATTTGACCTGCAACACCTTGCCGCCGCGGCAAAGACATGCGAGATCGATCAGGCCAGCGGGCGTCTCGAGGGTGAGCTTGGTCAGGGGCTCGACCATAGGAAGAATGCCGGTTTCGAGAATCGCGGTCACCGTGCAAATCGTGTTCGAACCGGACATGGGCGGATATTCGGTCGATTCCATGATGATGTAGCCGGCCTGGGCCTTGGGATTGTTGGACGGCAACACGATATTGCACGAATGCACTGCAGCGCCGCGCGGCTCGAATAGGCACAGCTTGCGTAATCCGTCGTCGTGATCGCGGAGATGGACCATCTTGTCGAACATGGTCTTACCCGGCACATCGACGACCCCGCCGGTGATGACCTTGCCGTACTCGCCCTCGGCGTGAACGCCGACCACCGTGAATGCCCGCTTCCAACGCATAAAACCTCTCTAGCTGCGTCCGTCCAGGCGAACCGCCGCCTTTTTGCCGAACACTCTGGACGCCACATACTCATAGCCGATTTGCGCGGCGTGCACGAATTTCCGAAACGCGCGGTATGGGCCATAATCGATATGTTGGTCGAACATCACGATCGTTCCCGGCGCCTGACGCAGCCATGAAGCGCAACGCCTTGGCGCGTGAGGTTTGCGATTTCGGCCTGGATCATTCGGCCCAAATCATTCCGATCGTGCCATGATCATGCTTCCGAGCGCAGGTCCGCCAAGGCCTAACCCTCGCCGATGGGGCGTTTCTTGCCGTTGGCATCGATCGCGACATAGGTGAACTTTCCCTCGGTGACCTTGACGCGCGCGCCGTCCGCGCGCGTTGCCCAGGCCTCGACCCAGATCGCGATCGAAGTCCGCCCGATGCGCACGACATCGCCGTAGCACGAAAGGATATCGCCGACGAAGACCGGCAATTTGAAGGTCATGGCATCGACCGCTACGGTTGCGAGCCGGCCCCGGACGCAGTTCCGCGCCGCCATTCCGCCCGCGATATCCATTTGACCCAGAAGCCAGCCGCCGAAGATGTCGCCGCTCGGGTTGGCATCGGCTGGCATGGCGAATACGCGGATCGCCAATTCGCCGCGCGGTTGCGTCATATTGCCCCCTTGAAACCCGCCAATGGCAGGTTCGGATCTCGCATTCGGAACACAAGATATTGTGTTATCAGCACATTAACACTACTCTATGCGGCTTTCCAAGAAAGGGTGCCATTTTCATGGTCGCCAAGCCCAAAGCCAAGATCGCCGATCTGTTCGACATTCCGCCTCGCAAGAGCGCGCGGGCAATGGTCGCGCAAAGCGCGCCCAAACGCTCGGATTCCGCCCGCAAGACCGGGGGATACACCGCCAAGGACATCGAGGTGCTCGAAGGCCTGGAGCCTGTGCGCCGGCGTCCGGGTATGTATGTCGGCGGCACGGACGAACCGGCCTTGCACCATCTCGTCGCCGAGGTGCTCGACAACGCGATGGACGAGGCGGTGGCGGGACACGCCGATCGCATCGATGTGCGGATGCTCGCCGACGGCTCGGTTACCGTGATCGATAACGGGCGTGGAATCCCGGTCGATCCACACCCCAAGTTCAAGGGCAAGTCCGCGCTTGAAGTCATCCTCACCATGCTTCATTCGGGCGGCAAGTTTTCCGACAACGTGTACAAGACCGCGGGCGGCCTGCACGGGGTGGGCATTTCGGTCGTCAATGCCCTGTCGGATTCCTTGATCGTCGAGGTCGCGCGCGACAAGCGCTTGTGGCGCCAGGCATACAGCCGCGGCAAGCCCAAGGGGCCGCTCAAGGACATTGGGCCCGTCAACCGGCACGGCACGACGGTCACTTTCCATCCCGACCCCGAAATTTTCGGCGATGGGGTGCGACTGAAGCCATCGCGGGTCTTCCGCATGGCCCGCTCGAAGGCCTATCTGTTCAAGGGCGTCGAGATCCGCTGGCATTGCGACCCCGAGCTTGTGTCCACGACGGACGAAATTCCCGCCGAGGCCGTCATTCATTTTCCCGGCGGACTGCAGGATTACGTCGCCAACGCGCTAGGCGAGCGGCCCACCCTCACTCCCAAATACTTTGCGGGCGAAGCCCCGCTCAGCAATGACGCCGGCAAGCTCGAATGGGCCATCGCCTGGCCCGCCGACGAGGACGGCTTTTTTCATTCCTACACCAACACCGTGCCGACGACGCAGGGCGGTAGCCACGAACAAGGCATGCGCCAGGCACTCACGCGCGCGCTCCGCGATTACTGCGAACTGACCGGCAATCGGCGCGCAAAGGATATCGCCTCCGAGGACGCCTGTGACGGCGCGGCGATCATGCTTTCGCTGTTCATCAAGAATCCGCAATTCCAAGGCCAGACCAAGGAACGCCTGGGTATGCCAGAGGCGGTGCGCCTGGTTGAGGGTGCTATCAAGGACCGGTTCGACCATTGGCTTTCGAGCGATACCTCCGCTGCGCGCGCGCTCCTGGACCGCACGCTCGAACGCGCCGACGAACGCCTGAAACGCAAGCAGGAACGCGAGCTTCAACGCAAAACCGCGACGCGACGCACGCGCCTGCCGGGCAAGCTCGCCGATTGCAGCCGCACCTCGGCGGAAGGCACCGAGATTTTCCTGGTCGAGGGTGATTCCGCCGGCGGCTCGGCCAAGAGCGCGCGCCGCCGCGATACCCAGGCGATCCTTCCCCTACGTGGCAAGGTCTTGAACGTCGCCAGCGCGACCCAAGAAAAATTGCGCCAAAACCAGGAACTGACGGATCTCATCCAGGCGCTCGGCTGCGGCGCGGGAGAAGCCTATCGGCACGATGCCCTGCGCTACGAGCGCGTCATCATCATGACCGATGCCGATGTGGACGGCGCGCACATTGCCGCTCTGCTCATGACGTTTTTCTATCGCGAAATGCCGGAATTGATCAAACGTGGGCATCTGTTTCTCGCCATGCCGCCGCTGTACCGCCTCTCGGCCTCGGGCAAGACGATTTACGCCCGCGACGACAAACACAAGGAAGAGCTGCTGAAAACCGTGTTCAAAGCCAATTCCAAGGTCGAGATCAGCCGGTTCAAGGGCCTGGGCGAAATGCCGCCCGCCCAGCTCAAGGACACCACCATGTCACCCGATTCGCGCCTGCTGCTACGCGTCGAGCTCGCGTCCCTGGATATTCCCGAACAAAGAGGGGACGCCTTGGCGACCGCCAAGCTGATCGACGCGCTCATGGGCAAGAAGCCGGAACTGCGCTTCGATTACATCCAGAAAAACGCCAAATTCGTCCTCGATCTGGACATCTGACCATCCAGGAAGAACGGATGTCCGAGGCGCCCGAAAGCCCGGCCTCCACGCCTCTCACCGTCTTGTGATCGCCGATCCGTGCCGGCCGGGCATATAAGTTACGGCCATGAAACGGCGCGCAGTCCTACGTTTGACCCTGGCCCCGCTTGCGCTGGGCGCCTTTGCGGGCGGAATGACGCGCCTGGCCGCGCGAGAGCCCGCTGTTCTCGTCGAGCTGTTCACCTCGCAGGGCTGCAATTCCTGCCCGCCGGCCGATGCCTTTCTTGGCGAGCTCGCCCGCCGGCCGGGCGTGGTCGCGCTCTCGATGCACGTCGATTACTGGAACCATCTCGGCTGGCCCGATCCCTTCGCTTCCCCCGAAGCAACGCAGCGCCAGCGCGCGTATGCCGCAAGGCTTGGTTCCGCCTATGTTTACACGCCGCAAATGGTGATCGACGGCCGGGCGCATGAAACCGGCGGCGCAAGGGCGCAAATCGAAGCCCTGATCGAGCGCGCACGGGTCGAGCGCAAATTCGACCTCGCGCCCAGCCTGGATGCAACCGGACGGATCGCGCTCGCGCTACCGGACGAAGCGTCGAGGGGCGATGTGCTGACTCTGGCCTTGTTCGACGCCAAGCACACGACCGAGATCAAGCGAGGCGAGAACGGTGGACGGCGGCTCGACTATTACAATGTCGTGCGCGCCCTGCGCCGCGCATCCGTTTCGGAAGTTTTGGCCCCGGGCAAGGCGCGGACCCTAGTATTGCCCGTGAGCGAATTCGAACGCCGAGAAAGATCGGGCGCGGCCATCATCCTTCAGCAGGGCGACGCGGGGCCGGTGCGCGGCGCGGCGGTCATCCGCTTCGACGGCAAACACGCGAATCTACGGCCACCTGCCGCCTAGCGCCCCTTGGCAATCTCGGCGTTGACGAAGTCGAGCGCGGGCCGCACAAGCGCCTGCATCTGCGGCGCGATACGTAGCGCTTCCTCGAGATCGGCCTTGGCCTGACGGTATTGTTTGAGCGAACCGTAGGCGTAGCCGCGAATGAAATAGGCATCGGCATCCTTGGGATCGATTTGGATCGCGTGATTCAAGTCCTCGATCGCGCCCGGTCCGTCCTGTACCTCGAACCGCGCGCGGCCGCGATTGCGCCACGCCGCCGAATTGCCCGGATCGATCTGGATCACGGCGGTGAAATCGACGGCGGCCTTCACCCAATTCTTGGTGATGAGCTGCGCGTCACCGCGCATGCCATAGGCGCGCACGACGTACTCGACGCCAAGGCCCGGCGCGCTGTCGATCACGAGCGTGAGGTCGGAGATCGCCTTGTCGAACTGCTTGCGCTGAAGGTGGACAAAGCCGCGCTCGAGCAGAAGCTGCGTGGGAGGCGCGCCATTGGACGCCCTCACCGCCTGATCGAAGAACAGGTTCGCTTTCTCCCAATTCTCGCGGTATTTCTCGATCAAGGCGCGGCGGAAAAGGGCCTCGCGGAATCCCGGATCGGCCTTGATGGCCGCGTCGTACGCCTTGATCGCATCGTCGAACTTGCCCTGCTCGACAAGCGCCAGGCCGTCGGAAAATCTGCGCGCCGCATCCTCGGCCGGACCGGTGGCGAGAAGTCGGCGCTCGACATAGGCCTTGACCGAAGGCGCCACGGGCGTGTCCTTCTGGACCGCCAGGGTTGCGGCGAATTGCGCCAGCAATTCGCTCTTGTTGAACGTGGCGAAGGTCGTCGGCGCGCCGGCCTCCTTCGCCGCCGCTTCGTCGCCCTTGGCGACGAGCTCGGTCAGCGTGAAATTCAACTCCTTCGCTTTCGCCCGCGCCTTGTCCATGATCGGCTGAGAGATCTGAATCCATTCCTTCGTGCCCGAGGTACGGCCATTGCCGTCTGCCAGGTGGGCCAATGCACGCGCGAGGCTGAAGCCGGGGGCCTTGAGCGTGATGCCGCTCGGTGCGGCGGGCACGAAGAACGCATCGGCGATGAAAAGAATGTGCTCGCTCGCCACCATGCCGACGGCGAATTGTTCGCTGCCGAGCCGCTCGGTGCGATAGACGCGAACCGGGCGGTAGGCGACCGCGCGCTGAACGATGCCGGGCGCGGCCTGCGCCACGGCGGCGATGGCCGCTTCGACTTTCTGGCGTTCCTGCGGCGTCCAGGACTTTGCGCGCAACGGCGCCTCCTGGGTGAGGAGGCGGGTGTCGAGGTATTGGAAGCGCGCGCGCGCGTCCGGCGCGGGCCCTGCCGCCGCCCCCAGTGACGAGGCAAGCAAGAGGAATGCGGTGAGCGCGAATTGCAAACGGATCATCGATGGTTCCTTGTTGCGGCCGCGGCGCGCGATCAATCGCCGAGCAGCCAATAGCGCATCAGCGCCGTGGCCGCCTGTGGGCGTTCCATGGTGGGCAAATGCGCGCAATCTTCTATCACGACCAATACCGCCTTGGGAATCGAGGCCGCGATCTCCTCGCTCAGTTCCAAGGGCGTAAGTTTATCCTGCCGCCCGCACACGACCAGCGTCGGACAACGGATAAAGGGTAGCATGGCTCTGCTGTCGGGGCGGCCCATATTGGCGAGTTGCTGGCGCAAATAGGCCTCCGCCCCCACCCGCTCGCCCATTTGCATGATCGAGCGGCACAAGAGGTCGTCCGACAGCCGGTCTGGATGAATGAACAGCGGCAGCATCCGATGGGTCACGCCCTTGAAGGTGCCGCGCTGGACCAAGCGGATCAAATCCTCGCGCCGCGCGCGCGCCTCCGGCGTCTCGGGCCGGGCGGAGGTATCGAACAGGCAGAGCTTGCTCACCCGCTCGGGCGCCTGGCGCATGATACCGAGCGCCAAATACCCGCCCATCGACAGCCCGGCCAGGGCAAAACGCGGCGGGGCATCGGCCAGAATCTGCCCGACGATATCCTCGACGCTGTCGGCGCGCGCGTGGTCGGCGACGGATATTTCGGCGATGTCGGAGAGATGCGCGCTCTGGTGGCGCCACAGCGCCCCGTCGCACAGCGTGCCCGGAATGAGCAGCAGCGGTATCTTATCGGCCATGCGCCCAGCATGGCGCGGGCAGGCATGGGCGTCGAGGGCTGGGATCGAACATGACCGCCCGCGCCGCGCTTCGGCTCGGACACCGCATCCATGTTCTCGGGCGCGCACGCGGCGCCGGCCATGCCGCCCAGGTAGCGATAACAGCTGGCCCGGAGACCGCCCTCGACATGTGGGCGGCGACCGTCTCCTTCGTCATTACCGCGCAACTTTTGCTCCAGCACCCCCAATCGGCCATGGCGGGAACCGGGCGCGCCTTCATGGCAGCCGCCGCAAACGCCAATTATTCGTCTATAATCCGCGCCTTAAAGCAAAATATGACTCGTTCAGGCTTGGCGGCCCTACTATTGTCACCGTGACATTCCCATATGTTTAGATCATACCTTAGACCCTAGGAACACTGTCCCAGACTTGGGGCGGAGCCGACGGTTGCAGCCCCATGGGGGGCGCGCGCGGTTTCCTCAAGGAACTCACATAGAATGAATTTTGCCGATCTTGGTCTAAGCGACGATGTTCTGAAGGCCGTCGCGGATGCCGGCTATAGCGAACCGACCCCGATTCAGAAAGAAGCCATCCCCTACGTCCTGATGGGCCGCGACGTACTCGCCCGGGCACAGACGGGCACGGGTAAGACCGCGGCCTTCGCCTTGCCGATGGTTGACATCCTATCGGGCGGCCGGTCGCGCGCGCGGATGCCGCGCGCACTCATTTTGGAGCCGACCCGCGAGCTCGCCCAGCAGGTCGCCGAGAACTTCGAGATCTTCGGCAAGCATCACAAGATTTCTTGCGCCCTGATCATCGGCGGCGCGTCCATGGCGCCGCAGGAATTGGCGCTCGAACGCGGCGTGGACGTGCTGATCGCAACGCCGGGGCGGCTCATCGATCTGTTCGAGCGCGGCAAGATCATCCTGACGGCAATCAAGGTACTGGTGATCGACGAAACCGATCGCATGCTCGATATGGGTTTCATCCCCGATGTGGAGCGCATCGTCGGCTTTCTGACCGCGGCGCGCCAAACCCTGTTCTTCTCCGCGACCTTTCCGGACGAAATCCGGCGCCTAGCCGAGAAATTCCTGTCCAATCCCAAGGAAATCACCATCAAACCCTCGGTGATGGCAGCCGAGACGGTCGAGGACGTCGTCGTCTTCGTGCCCGACCGCGACAAGAGCGCCGCGCTGCGACAAATCGTCGGCGGCGAGGAGATCGCCAATGCGATCATCTTCTGCAATCGCAAGAAAGACGCCGACATTCTGTTCCGCTCGCTGAAGAAACACGGCTTGAACGTGGGCGTGCTGCACGGCGACCTCGCCCAATCCGTGCGCGAGAAAACCCTGCAAGCCTTCCGCGACAACGAGATCACGCTGCTGGTCGCCTCTGACGTGGCCGCGCGCGGCCTAGACGTGCTCGGCATCTCCCATGTCTTCAACTACGACGTGCCCTTCAACGCCGAGGATTACGTCCACCGCATCGGCCGGACGGGCCGCGCCGGGCGCGCCGGGCGCGCCTTTACACTCGCGACCCCCGAGGACGGCAAACTGATCGATGCGATAGAACGCCTCATCGGCCGTACCGTGCCACGGATCACCATCGAAGGCTTGGGAGCTTCGGAGCAATCGAGCGCGGAGCGCGCAGAAGGCGGGCGCGGTGGACGTGGTCGCGGCCGCCCAGCAGGCGGGCGGGCGCGGCAAGGCCGGAAGCCGAGCCCGGCCTCGCGGCCAGGATCGACACATTCGAACACCCCGGGAGCGGATTCAGAACCGCCGATCGAGAATCCATCGGCGCGCATCGCGCCTGCTGTCGAACCGATGCGCAACGATTCGCCCATTGCCGCATCTGGAATTGCCGTGCCCGGGCATCAAGAAGCGGCTCAGCCGGCCGCCCGTCGGGAAGCACGGTCCGATGGGCCGCAAGACAATCGCGGCGAGCGGCGCCAGGAACCCCGGCAAGATCACCGCCGTGAACGCCGGCCATCGGAGCAAGCCGAGAACCGGCATCGCCCGGCGGCCGACGACCAGGGCGTCGTCGGCCTTGGCGATCATACGCCCGCTTTTCTGCTGCGCGGCTCGCGCCCGCGCTAACTCTTGCCGCGCCCGCCCGCAGGCTTGCGTAGGCGGCGCACGACTTTCCCCGCCTTGTCCGAGCGCAAGCGATCAGCGACGAGGCCGATCATCTCGAACATCAACACCATGGCCGTCATGGCCGTGATCTTGTTTGGATTGTCCTTGCTCGGAATCATGCACACGATGTCCGCGCCGATCACGTCAAGGCCGCGCAAACCGTTCAACAGCGCAATCGCGTCGCCCGACGACAGGCCGGGATAGCCTGGCTCCATGTTCGAGACGGCGGGCGCTACAGTGGGATCCAGCACATCGAGGTCAAACGTGACATAGACCGGCGCATCGCCCACCCGCTGGCGGATGATCTCCACCGTCTTTTTCACACCCATGCGGAAAAACTCTTCCGCCATGATCGGTCGGTAGCCCAGGCGTTCGGACGAATTTCGCCACGCAAGCGAAAATGTATTGCCGCGCAGCCCGATCTGCACGCTACGATCGGCGTCGATGGCATCCTCCTTGACGACATAACTGGCCCAATGGGCAGCCGACCGGATCGCGCCCATCCAATGCGGGATATGGTCGTAGGCATCGGTATGGGCGTCGAAATGGACGAGCGCCGCCTTCCGCCCGCCGGTCAACTTCGCCCCGCGCCCGGCGATGGCCTTGAGGATGGGACCGGTGATCGAGTGGTCGCCGCCGACCGAAACCGGCCGCACGCCCGCCGCATCGAGGCGTTTGTAATAGGACTCGATGGTCTCCACGCATTTTTCGTTGTTCATCGCCTCGGGCAAGGGCACGTCGCCCATATCGCTGATACGGCAACTGTCCCAGGGGCTGAAGCCATATTTGACGTGGGCGCGGCGGTACCAGCCGGAAACGTCGCGGATGGCGCGCGGTCCTAGGTGCTGATCACGCTCGGTCGAGCCATTGCCCGAGGAATGGGGCACGCCGACTAGGCCGATATCGGCATTCTTGGGGTTTTCGTCCCACGGACACCGAAAGAATGTCGGCACGCCGTACCAGTAATACCGGCTGACCTCCGCCTTCATGCGCTCAAAGGTCTTGTCATCCATCATCTTAACCACGGTCTATCCTCCCCACCGACGCCCTCGCACCGGCGCGCGGACGGGCTATATTGTTATCGGATATCAATGGCGGGGCAAATCACGTGGCCATGCGCGATCCCTATCAAGTCCTCGGTGTAAGCCGCAGCGCGAGCGCGGAGGAAATTAAGGCCGCCTATCGCAAGCTTGCGAAATCCCTCCACCCCGACCTCAATCCCGGCAACAAGAAGATCGAAGAGCGCTTCAAGGATGTCAGCGCGGCCTACGATCTGTTGTCCGATGTCGACAAGAAACGCCGCTTTGACGCCGGAGAAATCGATCCCTCAGGCGCCGAACGGCCCCAGCACGCCTATTACCGCACCTATGCCGATGGCCGGCGCGGCGGAAAGTACCGCGAAAACATGGGCGGCGAGGGCTTCGGCTTCGAAGACTTGATCAACGACCTGTTCCGCGGCACGGGTGCGCGCACGCCCGGCGGACGCGGGCCCGGCGGACGCGGGCCCGGCGGCGGCCCCCAAGCGGGCGGTCAGGACGTGAGCTACTCGTTGTCGGTGCCCTTCGTCGATGCCGCCCGCGGCGGCAGCATGCGCCTGACCCTTGCCGGCGGGCGCACGCTCGACGTGACGATTCCCGCAGGCATGAAGGACGGCGAGACCTTACGCCTCAAGGGCCAGGGCACGGCTGCGCCGGGCGGCGTCCCCGGCGATGCTCTCGTCGAATTGCGCATTGAACCCCATCCGCACTTCCGCCGCGAGGGTGACGACATCGTGCTCGACTTGCCGGTCACGCTGCAAGAAGCCGTGCTCGGCGCGAGAATCGAAGTGCCGACAATCGACGGCCGCGTAACGGTGACCGTGCCGAAGGCCGCCAATACCGGAACGCGGCTGCGACTCAAGGAAAAAGGCGCACGCGACCGCAAGACCGGCAAGCGCGGCGATCAATACATCGTGCTCAAGCTCACGCTTCCCGATGACGGCGACGATGCCTTGACCAAGTTCGCGGAAAGTTGGGAACGCCGGTACGATGTTCGCAAGAAGGCGGGACTCTGATGCAAACCGTCGAGGCCGTGTGCGTGCAACTCGCCCTCGGGCGCGAGGAACTCGTGCTGTGGATCGAGCGGCAATGGGTGCGCCCCAAGGCGCAAGAGGGCGAGCACTATTTCGACGCGGCCGATGTCGCCCGCGCTCGGCTCATCCAAGAACTGGTGCATGAGCTGTCCATCGACGAAAACGCAATGCCGGTGATATTGTCGTTGCTCGATCAGCTTTACGCCATGCGCGGTTTGATCAAGGAAATGGCCGAGGCCGTGGAAGACCTGCCCGAGCCGGCGCGCTCCGCCATTCTCGATCGCGTGCGCGCGGCCATGGCCGAAGAATAGAGGAAGCGAATGCAAACCATCTTCGTCATGGTGAAGTGCGATTTGGGCCGCGCCTATGCGGTTGCCGACCAGGCCATTCAAAGCGTCGAACACGTATCCGAGGTCTATTCGATCTCGGGCCAGTACGATTTGATGATGAAATGCTATCTCGACGATGCGGCCGATATCGGCCATTTCGTCAACGAGCACATTCACCCGCTCAAGGGCGTGAAGGACACCTTCACCATCATCACGTTCAAGGCCTTTTCCTAAGCTCGCCCTTGCCCCCTAGCTCGGGCATTGGCCCGGGCCGGGCGAGGCGCGGCTTCGTCCCCCTCAGGTGCTCGGGCGTGGCACGGCGCGCGGGGGTGGGCCGAGGCGGAAGCCTTCGGGCAGCGGATCGTCGGGATCGAGAATGAACTGGTGGAACCCGGTCAGATAAACATTTCCGCCCACCCGCGGGCGGACGTAAAGGACACCATCGCGCTTTTCCGACGACACCGCCTGGCCGGTAAAACACGTACCGAGCACGCCTTCGAACTTGTGCGCGCGGTTATTCCCGAGCTTGCCCTTGGTCACGAGTTGGGCCACGCGCGCGCTCGTGCCCGTGCCGCACGGGCTGCGGTCGAGCGCGCCGGGCGGCGCAACGATGGTCTGCTTCACGTCGCCTGTCGTCGTCTTGGCCGAGGTGAACAGGGTCTGATAGCAGCGATCGATGTCGGGGCGCAGCGGATGGAGAATCTTGAGCTGGCGGCCGACTTCCGGGACGATGCGGTTGGCCATGGCGCAAATCGCTGCCTCGTTGGATGGCGTGAGCTCGAGTCCCAGCGCATCGGCATCGACGAAGACATAAAAGTCGCCGCCATAGGCGACATCGACCGTGAGGTTGCCGAGCCCCGGCACTTCGAGTTTTGCCCCATCGTGCAATAAGAACGATTCGACGTTTACGAAGCTCGCGCCGCCCACCCGGCCATTCTTCATCTCGACTTCGCAATGCACCATGCCGGCCGGCGTTTCGAGCGCGACCTTCGTTACGGGTTCGGTGCGCTTGATCATTCCCGTGGAGACGATCGTCGTCGCCGTGCCGAGAATACAATGGCCGCACATGGGCACGTACTCGTCCTGCTCCATGATGACGACTGAGAAATCCGCCCCGAGCTCGATCGGAGGCATGATGAGCACCGAACACATCATGGCATGGCCGCGCGGCTCGAAATTGAGCATCCGGCGCAGGCCGTCGTCGTTTTTCCACAACCACTCGCGCTTCTCAAGCAGGGTCTTGCCGGGTGGAATCGGGTAGCCGCCAACGATCACGCGCGTCGAATTGCCCTCGGTGTGCGAATCGACGGTTTGAATCGTGCGCAGAAAATTGGTGCTCATCTCATTTTCTCCCTCGCGCGGTTGCGTGGCCACGAACCCCGTGCCAACTTCACTTAGCTGATTCGGGCGTAGCGGGCCAGCGGCCGCAATGAGGGGGGCAAAACATGGTCAAAACATCCATTCTTGTGACCGGTTCGGGCAGCGGCATCGGCGCGGCGATCGCGCGCCGCCTCGCGGCGCCAGGAATCGGCATTGTCGTTCACGCGCATAAAAACCAGGCCGGCTGTGAGCGGGTCGCGGCGGAACTTCGCGCCAAAGGCGCCGAGGCCGTGGTTCATCTCGCGGATCTGTCGGATGCCGCCCAGGCGCGCGGGTGCGTGGACAAGGCGGTCGAGGCGTTCGGTGGATTACACACCCTTATCGCCAATGCCGGGTTCCCCGATCTTCGCGTGTGGGGCGATCTCGACCGCGACGGCATGGACTATTGCTACAAGGTGGTCACCGGCGGATTCTTCGAGATGTCCACGCGTGCCCTGGCGCACTTGAAGGCGGCGGGCGGCCGAGGCCGCGTCGTCGCCATCAGCACGCTGAACGCCCATGTTTTTCGCTGCACCTACCCCATCTATCCGGGATCGGCCGCGGCCAAGGCGGGCCTCGAGGCATTGGTCAGGACGCTCGCCGTCCAACTCGCGCCCTTCAAGGTCACCGTCAATTGCGTCGCGCCCGGCATCATCGAAAAGGATGCCGACACCATACAATTTTATTCCGACGACGCCTGGAAACCGTTAATCGCCAACGTGCCGTTGGGACGCCTAGGAAAGCAGGACGAAGTTGCCGCCATGGTCGCGTTTCTGGCCGGGCCGGATGCGTCCTACGTGACCAATCAAATTATTCATGTGAACGGCGGCATCGTCTGATCGACCGGATGCCCGTCCGGCAATGGCGCGACGCCACAAGGAACACGATGGCGGGCAAACGATGATCCCCCCCGTCGCGCCCCAGACCTACCCGACTGCGTGGAAGCGCCTGATCATCCTTACCCCCATCATGATCGCCTCCACGACCTACGAACTCAACATCACCTCGGTCGCGGTCGCGTTGCCGCGCATGCAGGGAACGTTTTCCGCCACCCACGACCAGGTTTCATGGGTTGTGACCTCCTTCATCGTCGGCATGATCACCATGCTGGCTTGCGCGGGCTGGCTTGCCGAGCGGTTCGGGCGCAAGCGCATATTCCTGCTCAGCACGATCGGCTTCACATTCGTGTCGCTGATGTGCGGCCTTGCGAGTTCGGTCGAGGAGGAAGTGCTGTGGCGCTTCCTGCAAGGCGCGCTCGGCGGCCCGCTCATGCCGCTCTCGCAGTCGATCTGCCTCGACCTTTTTCCCAAGGAACGCCACGGCACGGCCAACGCAATCTGGGGAATGGCGACCATGGTCGGGCCGGCCATGGGGCCGGTGCTCGGAGGGTTTATTGTCGAGTACTACACTTGGCCGTGGATCTTCTACATCGTCGTTCCGCTCGGCACCGTCTCCGCCATCGGCATCGCGCTGTTCGCAGGGGAAAACACGCGGCGACCCGATCGTCATCTCGATTGGACCGGCCTTGTCGCGCTGACAATCGCGGTTTCGACGTTTCAATTCATCCTCAATCGCGGCGAACGGCTCGATTGGTTCGAGGCGACCGAGATCGTCATCGCCGTCTCCATCACCGTGGTTGCGCTCTACGTGTTCCTGATCCACAGCGCCACCACCGCTCGGCCTTTTCTCGAACCCAGCCTGTTCCGCGACCGCAACTACACGGTCGGAATATTCGTCTCCTTCGCCTGGGGCTTCCTGCTGCATGGCAATTTGGTTCTGGTCTCGCTGCTGATGCAGGAATTGCGCGGATTGCCGGTTTTCACCCTCGGCCTCATCTTGTCGCCGCGCGGCTTCGGAGTAATGGCCGGCATGTGGATCGCCAATGCCTTCTTGCGCCTTGCGGACGCACGCATGGTGCTTCTGACCGGCGTCTTTCTGCTTGCGGTGACGGCCTGGGACATGTCGCACTGGACACCCGACGTGACCGAATGGGATGTCATCTGGACCGGCGCGCTGCAGGGCATCGGCACGGGCATGAGTTCCATTCCGCTCACGCTTATGACCTTCGCGACGCTCGATCAGCGCTACCGCACCGAGGGCCTCGCGCTTTTCAATGTCCTGCTGTTCAGCGGCATCAGTTCGGGCATCGCCGTCGCGGTCAACATTCTCACGCGCTCGACCAATATCAATCACGCGACTTTGACCGAACATATTTCACGCATGAACGAGATGGTCCGCCATCCAGCGGCAGGCGCGCTCGACCTCGGTTCGCTCGGCGGCCTGGCGGCGATCGAGGGCGAGATCACGCGCCAGGCGACCATGATCGGCTATCTGAATAACTTCCATCTGATTACTCTGCTTTCGCTCGCCATCATGCCGCTCATCCTGCTGTTCCGTGGCGGCCTCAGGAACGGCGGGCCGAACCATTCGTGAGAGCAAAGTGAGCGTGCGCCAATCCTCCGACGCCGCACCCACCGTCCGACGCGGCTGGGTGATGGCGACCTGCATCGCTGCGGCCAGCGTCTATTCGATGAACATGAACATCGTTTCGATTTCCCTGCCTCACATGCAGGGCACGTTTTCAGCAGCGCCCGATCAAATCGCCTGGGTCGTCACGTCCTTTATTCTTGGCCTCACAATGTCGATTGCCTGCATCGGCTGGGTGGCCGAGCGTTTTGGCCGCAAGAACGTTTTTCTCGGCGCGCTCATTGCCTTTGTCGGCGCCTCGGTAATGTGCGGCAATGCGACTTCGCTCGAAGGCGAAGTGCTGTGGCGCTTCATGCAAGGCGTCACAGGCGCCGCCATCCTGCCGCTTTCACAGTCGATCATCCTGGATGTCTATCCACCCGAGCAGCACAGCCGCGCCATTGGCTTGTGGAGCCTCGGCAACATGGCGGGCCCCGTTCTGGCTCCACCCATCGGTGGCTACATCACCGAATTATACGGCTGGCCGAGCATGTTCGATCTAAACGTTCCGGCGGGCGCGCTGTGCATCCTCGGCACCTTCCTGTTCGTGCCCGCATCCAAGGCCCAGCCCGGGCGCCATTTGGACGTCGTCGGCATGCTGACCCTCGTCGTTGGATTGGGACTGATTCAGCTCATGTTCAATCGTGGCGCTGGACTCGACTGGTTTGCATCGCCCGAGATCGTGATCGAGGGCTTGGCGGGCGTATTCCTCCTTTACATCTTCGTGGTTCACATCCTGACGACGGATAGGCCGTTCTTGGATTTGGACATGTTTCGCGATCGCAATTTTTGCGTCGGCCTCGTATTCATCACCAGCTTTGGGCTCTATTCCTTTTTACCCATCGTCACCTTGCCGCTGTTATTGCGCAATCTACTGGCCTATCCGGTGGAGATGATCGGCCTCTTGCTGGTGCCGCGCGCCCTTGGCGTGGTGATCGGCAATCTGACGGTCGCGCGCCTGATGAAACACGTCGATCCACGTTTCTTGGTATTGTGCGGCCTTGCCAGCGTGTGCGGCTCGTCCTGGAACATCTCTACCTGGACGCTCGAGGTCAGCGTCTGGGAGATCGCGGCGAACGGCGTGTTTCAGGGCCTGGGTAACGGCATCCTATACGTCACGCTCAACACCTTGACATTCCACTCCCTGCCCGCGCGCCATCGGCCCCAAGCCGTACCGTTGTTCTTTCTCGTGTTCAATATTGCCGCGTCGATCGGCATCGCGGCCATGATCACCTATTGGGTCGAAGGCACCCAGTCCACCCATGCCGTGCTGTCGGAATCGGCCTCGTCGCTCAATCAACTTTTCCGCTCGGGTCAGGTGCCCTCGGCGTGGGATCCGAAAAGCGCCACGGGTGCCGCGGCGCTCAACTCCATGATCACGCATCAGGCTTCGCTCATCGCGTTCGAAGTCTCGTTTCAGATCGTCGCCATCATCGCCGCGCTGACGGCGCCCCTCGCCCTGCTGCTGCGCAATCCCTGGCCCCGCCACCGCAGCGGGCGCAGGTCATGACCGCGAGCGCCATACCCGCGGCGATCGTGCGGCGCCGGCCCTATATCATGATGACCACGATGCTCGCCTCGAGCATCTATTCGCTGAACCTCACGATCGTGAGCATTTCCCTACCCCACATGCAGGGCACGTTTTCCGCGACGCCCGACCAGATCGCCTGGGTGGTCACCGCCTTTCTCGTCGGCATGACCACGATGATCGTGGCGACCGGCTGGGTGAGCCGGCGCATCGGCCGCAAGCGACTGTTCGCCCTTTCGCTCGGTCTGTTCACCTTGGCCTCGCTCATGTGCGGCTGGTCGGGAACGCTCGAGACCGAGGTTCTATGGCGCTTTCTGCAAGGCGTCGCAGGCGCGCCGATCATCCCGCTGTCCCAGGCCATTTCCGTCGACGCCTATCCGCCCGAAGAGCACGGTCGCGCCATCGGCATTTGGGGTTTTGGCAACATGCTCGGCCCCATCGTGGCGCCGCCCATTGGCGGGTATCTCACGGACCTGTACGGCTGGCCCTCGGTCTTTCTCATCAATCTGCCCCTGGGCGCCATCGCTCTCGTGGGCGCGCTCTTGGCGGTACCGCACGTCGCGCCCGACCGCGCGCGCCGCTTCGACGTGCTAGGCTTCGCCATACTCGCCACCGGACTGATCGCGCTGCAACTCATGCTCAATCGCGGCACGCGCCTCGATTGGTTCGCATCGCACGAGATCATCGCCGAAGCCGTTATCGGCGGCTTCTGCCTCTATCTGTTCGTCGTGCGCGCGTTCACTGCGCGCGATCCGCTGATCAAACCAGAGATGTTCCGCGACCGCAGCTATGCGGCCGGGCTGGCGGTTGCGTTCGGCTTCGGCCTTCTGGTCTTCCTGCCGACGATTCTGCTGCCGCTGTTGCTAAAGAACTTACGCGGCTATCCGGTTGAAATGATCGGGCTGCTGCTGGCGCCGCGCGCGCTGGGGGTCGTGGCCGGCAATCTTTTGGTCAGCGCGATCATGACGCGGGTCGAAAACCGCTTCCTGATCGCTCTCGGCTTCGTCTGGGTGGCGTTGTCCGCGCTCGCCATGTCGCAATGGACGCTCGATGTCGGGCCGTGGGACGTGGCATGGACGGGGCTGGCGCAGGGCATGGGCTCGTCTTTCATGTTCGTGCCCTTGGCGACGCGCGCCTTCGATTCCTTGCCGACGCGTTTTCGCGAGGAAGCCTTGCCGCTGTTCTATCTCGTGCTCAATATCGGCGGCAGCATCGGCATCGCCGGCATCTTCACCTATTGGACTTCAAACGTGCAGGAAAACCACGCAATCCTGGTCGAGCACGTGACCGCCTACAATCCGCTATTCCGGCTGCACGCCACGACCCAGATGTGGGGCCTGTCCGGGCCGCTCGCCATCGACGGCGAGATCACGCGCCAAGCCTCGATGATCGCCTACAATAACTCCTTCGTGCTGATAGCCGTCGTCGCGTTCGTCGCCGCCCCCCTCGCCTTCCTCATGCGCCGGCGCACGGCGGCCCGCCCCGCATGACCGGCGACGTCCACGCCCGGCTTTACGCCTCGCCGCTCAGTCGATGGCTGGTCATCCTCTCCGTCATGGTTCCGTCCGCCGTCTATGTGTTGGATTTAACCGTAGTCACGGTCGCCTTGCCGCACATGCAGGGCAGTTTTTCGGCAACCCAGGACCAGATATCCTGGGTCGTGACCTCGTACATCGTCGGCGGCACGATCGTCACGGGTTGCGCGGGTTGGGCGTCGATGCGTCTCGGACGCAAGCAGGTCTTTGCCGCTTCCTGTCTCATGTTCACGCTGACCTCGATCATGTGCGGCTTGGCCACGAGCCTCGAATCCGAAGTCTTCTGGCGCGCGATGCAGGGCTTTTTCGGCGCGCCCATCCTGCCTCTTTCGCAAGCAATCATGTTCGATCTCTATCCCAAGGAGCGCCATGGCACCGCCAATTCCATCTGGGGCATGGGCATTCTTCTCGGCCCCGTGATGGGGCCCATCGTCGGCGGCTTCATGACGGAGACTTACGGCTGGCCCTGGGCCTTCTACATCAACGTGCCCATCATGATCCTACCGACGATCGGCGTGCTCATGTTCGTTCCGCGGACCGCGCGCCAAGCGGAAAAGAGGCTCGACTGGTTCGGTTTTCTTAGCTTGTGCATAGGCATGGGTGCGTTGCAGTTCATGCTGAACCGCGGTCAGCGCCAGGACTGGTTCGCCTCGCCGGAGATCGTGTTCGAGGCAGTGATCGCGGCGATTGCGCTCTACTTCTTCGTGGTCCACACGATCACCGGCAAGCGCCCCTTCGTGCCGCCACAGATCTTTGCCAACCGCAATTTCGTCATCGGCGTGTGCTTCGTGGCGCTGTTCGCCTTCATCCTGCAATCGCCGATCGTGCTCCTGTCGCTGTTTTTTCAGAACCTCGGCGGCTATCCCGTGATGACCGTGGGGCTCTTGCTCACGCCGCGCGGCCTGGGAGCCTTTCTATCGATGTTTCTCGGCGGCATTCTGGTCGCGCGCATGGATCCGCGTGCGCTCATGTGCGTGGGATTTTTCTGTTTCGGGCTCTCGGGCTGGCTGATCGCGGGTTGGACGACCGAGGTCGCCGCGACGGAGGTGGCGTGGACCGGGATTCTTCAGGGCTTGGGCTCGGGTTTTGTCTGGGTGCCGCTGGGGACGTTGACCGTGGCGACCCTCTCGCCGGCCGAACGCGACGAGGCGCTGGCCTTTCTCCACATGATGTTCAATGTCGGCGCGTCGCTCGGCATCGTACTGATGATCAATCTTGCTTTGCACACGACTGTCGGCTCGCACGCAAACCTGACGGAGTACGTGACCCGATTCAACGATCTGTTCCGCGCCACTCCGTCGGCGTGGAATCTCGACTCGCCTCACGGCTTGGCCGCGCTCAATCTCGAGATCGACAAGCAATCGGGCACCATCGGCTACAACACGTGTTTTTACGCCATCGCCCTTATCTCGACCTTCGCTCTGCCCTTGTCCTACATGCTGAACCGCGGCGCGCGCGGCGCCAAGGTCGTGCACGCCGGCTAAGGCTTGCCGTCTGTCAGTTTGGGCCCCTATCATCCCCTCGGTGCCGTGCACGCACTTTGCCACCGTGGAGGCCTCGCCATGACGGTTTTGGACCTCGATCACTATTCCATCGCCATCACACCCGAGGCGCTCCAGGAGACGGCACGGTTTTACACCGAGGTCATTGGCCTGAGGGACGGCCCCCGCCCGGATTTCGCCTTCCCGGGCCGCTGGCTGTATTGCGGCGATACGGCGGTGGTGCATTTACTCGGCACGGGAGGCCCGAAGCGCCAAGAGGCACCGGGAACGGGCCAACTCGACCATATCGCGTTCCGGGCCTCCGGCCTCGCCGCGATGCGCGCCAAGCTTAGAAAGTTTGGTATCGCCCACCGCGAGCGGACGGTGCCGGGCCGCGAACTCCAGCAAATCTTCGTCCAGGACCCTGCCGGCATCCTGATCGAGCTCAACTATGCCGGGCCGGCAGCGGGTTGAGCGCACCCGTCCACCGGCTTAGTATCACCCCCACGGGTCGCACCAAGGGGGATAACGATGGCTCAGCTTGCCAATGAACGCGTCGCCTATATCAACGGCAAGATCGTGCCGGAGAGCCAGGCTTTGGTGTCCTTCCGGGATCGTGGATTTCTGTTCGGCGATGCGGTGTTTGATACCACGCGCACCTTCTCCCATCGCATCTTCAAGCTGAAGGAACATCTCGACCGCTTTTACCGCTCGCTGCGCTACGTGAAGATAGATCCCGGCCTCTCGCCGGCCGAACTCGCGCGCATCACAGAGGAGGTTCTGGCCAAGAACCTGCACCTCATCTCAAAGGACGAGGACTATTGGGTAAGCCAGCGTATCAGCCGCGGCATCGAAGTGCCGGGCGGCGAGTTCACCTCCCATGCCGGGCCGACGGTCGTCGTCGAGTGCAAGCCCCTGCCCCTGCGCGCGCGCGCCAAGCTCTATCGCGACGGAATCCACATGGTCGTGCCCTCGATTCGCCGCGCCCCGCCCCAATCCTTCAGCCCGCGCGCCAAGACGCATAACTACCTAAACCTGATCATGGCCGACCTCGAAGCCCGCGGGCACGATCCCGAAGCCTGGGCCGTGTTGCTCGACATGAACGGCAATGTGACCGAGGGCATGGGCTCGAACTTCTTCATGGTGCACGACGGCCGGATTTCGACGCCGCGCGCCCAGTATGTTCTGCCGGGCATCAGCCGCGCGACAACCATGGATCTCGCGCGCGATATGGGTATCGCGTGCGAGGAGCGGGATCTGGATTTGTACGACGTCTATACCGCCGATGAGGCCTTCCTCACCTCGACCAGCCTATGCATCTGCCCGGTTTCCAAGGTGAACGATCATGTGATCGGAAATGCCAAAGTGCCCGGCCCAATCACCAAGAAGCTCATCCAGTCCTATACGAAATTCGTCGATCACGATTTCGTCGCCCAATACCTCAAATTTCTCGATGCCTGAGACTGTACCTATCTCGACGTCCGGCTTTTAGGGAGTTAGCCATGAACGCTCGTATCGCGGCGGTCGTCGCGGCGCTCGCCGTTTTTGCGGCGCCCGCTCATGCAGCCGACAAGATCAAGATCGGCTTCGTGACGACGCTCACAAAGGCCCCGGCCATCATCGGCAAACACATGCAAGACGCGGTCGAGTTGGCGCTCGATCACCTGGACCGGAAAATCGGCGGCTTGCCGACCGAAGTGGTCTATAAGGACGACGAATTCGACCCCGAGATCGGCAAGCTGCGGGCCGAGGAATTGATCAAGCGCGACCGCGTGGATTTCGTGGCCGGCTTCATCTGGTCGAACGTTCTTCTCCAGGCCCGCCATGCCGTGCTGCGCAGCGAAACCTTCCTCATCAGTTCCAATGCCGGCCCGCACGAACTCGCAGGCAAGGAGTGCTCGCCCTATTTCTTCTCGACTTCGTGGCAGAACGATCAAACGCCCGAGGCCATGGGTAAATACCTCAACGACAACGCAGTAAAGCGCGTCTTCGTCATTTCGCCCAACTATCCTGCGGGCAAGGACATGGTCGCGGGCTTCAAGCGCACCTATAAGGGCGAAACCTCGGGCGAAGTGTTGACGCCGTGGCCGCAGCACAACGATTGGTCGGCCGAATTCGCGCGTATCCGCGCGGCCAATCCGCGTCCTGAAGCGGTATTCGCCTTCTATCCTGGCGGCGCCGGCATCAATTTCGTCAAGCAATATGCCCAGTCCGGCCTCAAGGAGTTGGTTCCGCTTTACACCGTCTTTACGACTGATAGCACGACACTGAAGGCCCAGGGCGACGCGGCGCTCGGCATCCAATCGACAATGTTCTGGGGACCCGACCTGCCAAACGAGACGAACGCCAAGTTCGTGGGCGATTTCAAGAAAAAATACGGCTATATCCCATCCTTCTACGCGGCCCAATCCTACGACTCGATCATGCTCATCGATTCAGCCGTGCGCGCGGTCAAGGGCAAGATCGAGGACAAGGACTCCGTGCGCGCGGCGCTGCGGCGCGCCGATTTTAAGACGGTGCGTGGTTTCATGCGCTTCAACAACAACCACTTCCCCATCCAGAATTTCTACCTTCAAGAAGTGGTGAAGGCCTCGGACGGCGGCTTCGACACTCGCATCAAGGGCGTCGTCCTAAACGCGCATGCCGATTCCTATAGCAAGGACTGCGCGATGAAATGGTGAGGCGAAGCGCCCTCGATCCCGCGGGGCGGAGCTTAGCTCCGCCCCGTTTTCTATGTTTTATATGATCGACCACGCTGGCCTCGGATGACCGCCCTGCTGCTCGTCGAACAAACGCTCAACGGTCTGCAATTGGGCATCATGTTGTTCTTGATGTCGGCAGGACTGACCCTCGTTTTCGGCATCATGACTCTCATCAACCTGGCGCACGGTTCGCTGTACATGATCGGCGCCTATTTTGCGGCCGCCTTTCTAGCCTCGACGGGCAGTTTTTTTCTCGCCGTGCCGCTCGCAGTGCTGGCGACGCTTGCGGTCGGCGTCGTGGTCGAAGTCACCGTGCTCCGCACTCTCTATGCCCGCGACCATCTCGATCAGGTTTTGGCGACGTTCGGCCTCATCCTGTTTTTCAACGAGAGCGCGCGTCTCGTGTTCGGCGCCGAGTCCCTTTATCTTGACCTGCCGCCCCTTCTCAAGGGCCAGGTCGAGATCGTGCCCGGCGCGCCCTATCCGCTGTTTCGCCTGGCCATCATCGTCGTGGGCCTTGCCGTCGCGGCGGCACTTTACCTGCTTGTGCAGAAGACGCGGCTTGGCGCGCTCATTCGCGCGGGCGCGTCCAATCGCGACATGGTCGGGGCTCTCGGCGTCGATATTCCGCGCCTATTCACCCTCGTTTTCGGCCTCGGCGCGGCGCTAGCCGGCCTTGGGGGCGTGATGGCCGGGCCCATCGTTTCGGTGCAAACCGGCATGGGCGAGGAGATTCTCATCCTCGCCTTCGTCGTTATCGTTATCGGCGGCATTGGCTCGGTGCGCGGAGCACTGTTTGCGGCGCTCGCCATCGGCATCCTCGACACCATGGGCCGCTCCTTCCTGGCCGAACTTTTCTCGCTGTTCCTGCCCCGCGAGGCGGCGCAGACCGCCGGACCGACGATCGCCTCCATGCTCATTTACCTGTTCATGGCGGCCATTTTGTTTTTCCGGCCCCAGGGCCTGTTTCCACCGAAGGTCCGCTGATGGGCGCCCGGCTCGCGGCCCTCGTCATTCTGGCCCTGCTCGCGTCGGTTCCGGTCATCGCGGCGCTGCTTGATCAACCCTTCTATCTCGATATTTTCGGTCGGGCGATGGTCTATGCCATCGCCGCTATCAGCTTGAATCTCATTCTCGGCTATGGCGGCCTGATCAGCTTCGGCCACGCCGCGTTCATTGGCATCGGCGGCTATGCCGTGGGCATCATGTCGGTGAATGGTATCGGCGATGCGTTGCTGCAATGGCCGGCGGCAATCGGCGCCGCCGGGATGTTCGCACTTCTCACGGGCCTCATCGTGCTACGCACCGGCGGCGCGCATTTCATCATGATTACCCTCGCCTTCGCCCAGATGTTGTTTTTTCTGTTCACGAGCCTGGAGCTGTACGGCGGCGATGACGGCCTGTCCATTCCCCATCGCGGCACGCTCGCGGGATTCAAGGTCTTGGACAACCCGGCGGCGCTGTACTACCTCGTCCTTGCCGCGCTCGCGGGCGCGCTCGCGCTTTCCGCGCGTCTGGTGGAATCGCGCTTCGGCATGGTGTTGCGCGGCTGCAAGTCGAACGAGCGCAGGATGCGCGCACTCGGGTTTTCAACCTTCCGCTACAAACTCGCCGCCTATGTGCTTTCGGGCGCGCTGTGCGGCTTCGCGGGCGCGCTTCTGGCCCTCGAATCCGAATTCATCGGGCCGAGCGTGCTGCACTGGTCGCGCTCGGGCGAACTGATCGTCATGGTGGTGATGGGCGGCATGGGAACGGTTTTCGGCCCGCTGTTTGGCGCACTCGCCTATTTGATGCTTAGCCATTTTCTCGGCGACTTGACCAAGCATTGGCACATCATCCTCGGCCCCGTTCTGATCCTCATCGTGCTTTACGCGCGGGGCGGCCTTGCGGGCCTGTTCGCGCGCCTCGGCAAGCGCCCGTGACCCTTCTGACCGTCGAAGGGCTGTCCAAGCGTTTCGGCGGCGTGGTCGCCTGCGACAATGTCGCGCTTGAGGTGCGCCCGGGCGAGCTTCATGCCGTGATCGGCCCGAACGGCGCGGGCAAAACGACGCTGCTCAACCAACTCTCCGGCGAACTCGCTTCCGACGAAGGCCGGATCACGCTCGACGGCCGCGAGATCGTCGCGCTCAAGGCTCCGGCGCGCGCCGCGCTCGGCATCGGTCGGTCGTTTCAGATCACCAGCGTCTTCGGCGAGTTCACGGCGCGCGAGAACGTGGCGCTAGCGGTGCAAGCTCGCGCGGGGCACAGCTTTCGGTTTTTCGCCAAGGCGCGGCGCGAGCGCGCGCTCGTGGACGGCGCGCACGAGATGCTCGAACGCACGGGCTTGGGCGAGCGAGCGAATACGCCCGCGGCCGCTCTGTCGCACGGCGAGCAACGCCAGCTCGAGATCGCCATGGCCCTCGCCGCTCGACCGCGTCTGCTGCTGCTCGATGAGCCAACGGCCGGAATGGGTCCTTCGGAGAGCGGTCGCATGGTCGAGTTGCTCGCATCCCTCAAAGGCGCGGTCGCCATGTTGTTGGTCGAGCACGACATGGACGCGGTCTTCGCCTTGGCCGACCGTATCACGGTCATGACCTATGGCCGCGTCATCGCAACCGGCTCGCCCGATGCCATCCGCGTGAACGACGAGGTCCGCGCGGCCTATCTTGGAACTGATTGATGACGGCGATCCTCGAACTCGACGCCGTTGAAACGGCCTATGGCAACAGCCAGATCCTGTTCGGCGTGTCCTTGCGCGTGGGGCGCGGCAAAGTCGCAACTCTTCTCGGGCGCAACGGCATGGGTAAGACCACGATCGTGCGCTCGATCATGGGTCTTTCGCCGATTAGGCGTGGCACCATCCGATTCGACGGCAAGGATATTCATGGCTTGCCCCCCCACCGCGTGGCGCGGGCCGGGCTCGGCCTGGTACCCGAAGGAAGGCAGATATTTCCCAATCTCAGCGTGCGTGAGAACCTAACCGCGACCGCGCGCCCAGGCGGGCCTTGGACCCTGGCGCGCGTGCTCGAACTCTTTCCCGCCCTCGAGGAAAGGCTGGACGCCATGGGAATTGTGTTGTCGGGCGGCGAGCAGCAAATGCTCGCCATTGGGCGCGCGCTCATGACCGATCCGAAAATGCTGATCCTCGACGAAGCGACCGAGGGCTTGGCGCCGCTCGTGCGACGGGAAATTTGGCGCGCCCTGGTCCAGCTCAAATCCGAAGGCCAGTCGATCCTAATCATCGACAAAAACATCGACGCGCTTCTCCAACTCGCCGACAGCCATTACGTCCTGGACAAAGGCCGGGTGGCATGGAGCGGCTCGTCCCAGGCTCTCGCGGCCCAACCGGACGTGCAGCACAAATATCTCGGACTCTAGACAGGGGCAAGGCCCCGAGAGGCGGCGAGTTCGCCTCCCGGGGCCAGGCGTTTCTCTAGTGCCCCATGCCGGCCGATTTTTGCACGGCCAGTTGGACCGCGACCTTGCCGGCGCGTTCAAATACCAGCGTCAACGGCACGGTGTCGTTGGCCGCCAGCTTGCGCTTCAAGCCCACCAGCATGATGTGGTACCCGCCGGGTTCCAGGGCGATGGTTTTCCTCGCCGGAACCGCTATGGCATCGACAGGCAGCATCCTGGCCACGCCGCTCTCGGTCTTGGTCATGTGCAACTCGACGCGCTCGGCGATCTCGGCCTCGGCGCCGAGCAACCGATCGCCCTCACTACCCACGTTCGAAATCTGCAAATAGGCCGCAGTGCGATCAATGGTGGTGGCGCGCGCCCAGGGATGGGCAATGCGCAATTCGCCGTGCTTGAACTCATGTGCCGCGACCATGGTCGCGGTCGAAAGAATCGCCCGCGCCGCCAAGGCGCGAATCGTCATGGATGTCATTGACATCTCCCAGTCAAATCCATTGGAGGAAACGGCAAAACGTCGCGGCGCTAGTTTGGCGCCGCAGCCTCATGCGCGGGGCGGCCCCCGCGCGGGCGGGATGCCGTCCGCTCGCTCGTGCAGCAACGCATTCTTGATAGGACGGAAAGCCCCGAGATCCTTGCTGTCCGCATCGGGAAGATACGGCGCCGGGGGAAGGGATACGCCTTGCGCCTGGGCCGCGGCGCACAGAACGCAATCGGCAAGGCTATCGAGATCCGGCGTTTTCTGCCGGTCCGACTCCCCGCCGCCCGCACGACAGATTGCCGCCCATTCGGGCCCGCCGCCGAGAGACGCGAATAATGCGCCAAGATCGTGAGCAATCGTCGCGCCAAACCGAAGCGAGCAGGCCAGAATGGCCAGTGCGACGAGCCATGGGCGAAGTTCGCCCCGGCGCAGGCGTAACAGCGGGTTCACTCGCCGAGTTCGCGCTTCAATCTCTCGACCGCGCAGTCCGGGCTCGTCAATACCTTGCGCCCGGGCAGTGGAGCGATCATGCGCGCGGCGGAGGCGGTCGAATACTGCGCCAGCATAAGCGCATCGCAATCGGGAAAGGCCTCGGCCGCCAAGGCCACGATACGGTCATGGGATTGCGCGTCACCCGCCTCGAGCGCGGCCAATGCACCCTCGGCCACGGCGGTGCGCAGTTCGACGGCAACTCCGCGCCTTGCGGCGATGGTTTCGACTTCGGCCACGAACTCGTCCAGCGTCGGCCCGAAGGTCGAGAGAGCGACAAGGCGATTGCCGGCATCGAGCGCGTCCTCGACCATGGCCTCGTAGGGCTTGCGCACCGGAATGGACATCTGGGTGCGCGCTTGCTCGATGGCCGCACCGAATGCCGAGCACGAGAACTGAACGTACACGGCGCCCGAATCGCACGCGTGATTGGCCAGCATGGCGATACGCGCAAATAGCGCAGGCGTGAGGCTGCCCGCCTTTCGCCGGTCGATCAACAGCGTCTCGTCCAGAAGATGCGCGCGCTCGGCCTGGGGCCAAATGCGCTTGAACGATGCCTCGATCGGTTCGATCGACAGCTTCGTCGCATGGACGACTGAGATGCGCCCCACGATGCGCGCCCGGCCTAGCGCATCGTCGGAATGACGAACTCCGCGCCCGCGCGAATGCCCGTCGGCCAGCGCGAGGTGACGGTCTTGATCTTGGTGTAGAAGCGCACGCCCTCGGGGCCATGCATATTGACATCGCCGAACAGCGAGCGCTTCCAACCACCGAAGGTGTGATACGCGACCGGCACGGGAATCGGCACATTGACGCCGACCATGCCGATCTTGCACTGGCTCGCGTAGGTGCGCGCGGCATCGCCGTCTCGGGTGAAAATCGACGTGCCATTGCCGAATTCGTGATCGTTCACGAGTTTCAGCGCCGCGTCGAAGCTCGGCGCGCGCACCACCGACAGCACCGGGCCGAAGATTTCTTCCTTGTAGATGCGCATGTTCTCGGTCACCTGATCGAACAGGCAGCCTCCGATGAAGAAGCCTTTCTCGTAGCCCTGCATCTTGAAATCGCGGCCATCGACCACGAGCTTGGCACCTTCCTTCACGCCCTGATCGACATAGCCGCGCACCTTGTCGAGGTGCTGGCGCGTGACCAAGGGACCCATCTCGACTTCGGGATCGGTGCCGGGGCCGATCTTCAGGGCACGCACCCGTGGCACCAGGCGCTCCATCAGCGCATCGCCCGCCTTGCCGACGGCGACCGCGACCGAAATGGCCATGCAGCGTTCGCCGGCCGAGCCGTAGCCCGCACCGATGAGGGCGTCGGTCGCCTGATCCATGTCCGCATCGGGCATAACGACCATGTGGTTCTTGGCGCCGCCTAGGGCCTGGACGCGCTTATTGTGCGCGGCACCCGTGTGATAGACGTACTCGGCGATGGGCGTCGAGCCGACGAAGCTCACGGCCTGGATTCCAGGGTGGGCCAGGATGGCATCGACCGCGATCTTGTCGCCGTTCACGACATTGAGCACGCCGGGGGGAAGTCCCGCCTCCTTGGCAATTTCCGCGAGGCGCACACCGCACGACGGATCGCGCTCGGACGGCTTCAGGATAAAGGTGTTGCCGCACGCGATCGCCATCGGGAACATCCACATCGGCACCATGGCCGGGAAATTGAACGGCGTGATGCCCGCGCACACGCCCAGGGGCTGGCGCATCGACCAACTATCGACATTGGTGCCGACGCTTTCGGTGAAATCGCCTTTGAGCAAATGCGGGATGCCGCACGCGAACTCGACGACCTCGAGGCCCCGGGTGAGCGAGCCCTTGGCATCGACGATGGTCTTGCCGTGCTCGGCGGTAACGATGGCCGCCAACTCGTCCATCCGTTCCTCGACCAATTGCTTGAAACGAAACATGACGCGCGCGCGCTGGATGGGCGGGGTGGCGGCCCATTTAGGGAAAGCGGCCTCGGCCGATTTCACCGCCGCATCGACCTCGGCCACGGTCGCCAAGGCGACCCGCGCGCCAACCTCGCCGGTCGCCGGATTGAAGACATCGCTGTAGCGGCCGCTTTTTCCCAAAACTCGGGCGCCGTCGATGAAATGGGGGATGTCTTTCATGGCTGTATCCGTTTGCAAAAATGGGTGAAAAAGTTCGTCCGGTCCTGGAGTCCGAAGGAGGCGGCGCTATATGGTCCCCGCCTTATAGCAAATCGCCGCGCCAACAGGGAACCGGCCGAATGCGCACCCCCAAGAACCGCAAACCGCCCCGCGCGTCGCCGGATTGACCCGCCTCAACCCGGCTTCTAGCGTGCGTCATGCGCCTGTTGCCCGCCTCCGCCACGCCCGATGCTAGGCGCATCCTCATGGCGCGCGCCCTGCGCGCGCTCGGCGATGGCTGGGTCAGCATTCTCCTGCCAGTGTATTTGCTGGAACTCGGCTTCGACGCCATGCAGGTCGGCATTCTCGCAAGCGCGACCCTATTGGGCTCCGCCGGCATGACCATCGCTGTCGGATTCCTGCCCTTGCCGTGGGGCAGGCGCAGCTTGCTCGTCGCTTCGGGTTTTCTCATGGCGGCGACCGGCTTCGCCTTCGCCAACCTCGAAACCTTCGTTCCCCTGCTTCTGGTCGCGATGATCGGCACACTCAACCCGAGCTCCGGCGATGTCAGCGTGTTCCAGCCGCTCGAACACGCCCTTCTGCCCGACGCGGTGGCCGATAAGGACCGCACGGCGCTGTTTGCGCGCTATGCCTTCGTGGGCTCGGCCTTGGGGGCGCTCGGCACGCTCGCTGCGGGCGCGCCCGATTGGCTCGCCGAATATGGCGGCTTCGGCCGAATCGGCGCCATTCAGGCCATGTTCGCGCTCTACGGCGCGATCGGTCTTGCGCAATGCGCGATCCATCGCGCGCTCATCATCGGCGCCGCCGTGCCCGCCGGCACGCCACGGGCGCGCCTTGGCCCCTCGCGCGGCATCGTCGTGCGTCTGGCGATGTTGTTCAGCATCGATGCCTTCGGCGGCGGCCTCGTGGTGCAATCGCTCGTGGCGTTTTGGCTTTACGACCGCTTCCAATTGTCGCTCACCGCAACCGCGACCATCTTCTTCTGGGCCAATCTCGCGTCCGCAATCTCGTTTCTCGCGGCCGCACCCTTGGCTCGGCGTATCGGCCTTATCAACACCATGGTGCTCACTCACCTGCCGGCCAATCTGTGCCTCGCCGGCATGGCGTTCTTCGACGATCTCGACATCGTGCTGGCGCTCCTTCTCGTGCGTTCGCTGTTGTCGCAAATGGACGTGCCGACGCGCTCATCCTATGTTGTCGCCGTCGTCACACCCGGGGAGCGCGCGGCGGCGGCCAGCCTAACCGCCGTGCCGCGCAGCCTGGCCGCCGCACTTGGGCCCATGCTTGGCGGCGCGCTGCTTCAGGTTTCGCCGTTCGGGTGGTTTCTGCTGCTCGCGGGCGCGCTCAAGGCGGGTTACGATTTGGCCCTGTTCGCCATGTTCCGCGCGGTCAAGCCGCCCGAGGAGCGCTAACGGTACCCGGCTCTTGCTGGCGGGGCGCCGGTGTGCGACCTAGTGGGGCGGCGCGATTGCGATCTCGCGCACTCCCAAACCCTGCCACGAGCCGTGCCATGTCCGCCATTCCCACACTCGCCGATATCGAAGACGCCGCGCGCCGGATAGCCAGCGTGGCGGTGCGCACGCCCTTGATCGAGGCCCACGCGCTCGGCCAACGCCTCGGCTGCCGGCTGTTCATCAAGGCCGAGGTGCTGCAACGGGTCGGTGCCTTCAAGTTCCGCGGCGCCTACAACAAGATCTGCCAACTCGACGCTCCGACGCGCGCGCGCGGCGTGGTCGCCTACTCATCGGGCAACCACGCCCAGGGTGTTGCGTACGCCGCCGCCATGCTGGGAGCGCCCGCGACCATTGTCATGCCGACGGATTCGCCCGCGATAAAAATGGCGAACACCCGCGCCTATGGCGCCGAGATCGTCACCTATGACCGCTACAAGGAAAGCCGCGAGGACATCGGCCAAAATCTGTCGTCCGCGCGCGGCCTGGCGCTGGTCAAACCCTATGACGATCTGGACGTGATCTGCGGCCAGGGCACGGCGGGGCTCGAGATCGCCGAGGACATGGCCCGCTTGGGCCTTACACCCGACGTCTTTCTCGCGCCGTGCAGTGGCGGCGGGCTTGTGACAGGCTGCGCGGTCGCGCTCAAGGCCAAATTTCCCAACACCCTGTGCTACAGCGCCGAGCCTGCGGGCCTTGACGACATGGCACGTTCGCTCGCCTTCGGCCAGCGCGTCACGAACAATCCTGCCGCCAAATCGATCTGCGATGCCTTGCTCGCACCCACACCCGGCGAAATCACTTTTCCCATCGCTCAACGTCACCTGGCCGGGGGGGTGAGCGCCACGGACGAGGAATGTCTCAAGGCCATGAAGGCCGCGTTTCTGGATTTGAAGCTCGTCGTCGAGCCGGGCGGCGCGGCCGCGCTCGCGGCGGCTCTATCGGGCAGACTCGACGTCAAGGGCAAATGCGTCGTCGTCATGCTTTCGGGCGGGAACGTGGACCCGGCGACCTTCAAGCGCGCGCTCGACACCGATTGAAGGCTCCGCCACCCCGGTCATCACCGCCAACGCGCCCCGGCCACATCGGGGTCATGGAGTTGCGATCATGGTCAAGAAATCCGAATCCTCGCGCGTAGGCACCGATATCCGCTACGACAAGGACGGCAAGCAAGTGTCCTATCTGCGCGTGCCAAACTCGCGCGACAATAGCGGTTGGGGCACGCTGCTCATGCCCATCGCCGTCATCAAGAACGGCAAGGGTCCGACCATCCTGTTCACCGGCGGCAATCACGGCGACGAATACGAAGGCCCGGTCGCGCTCCTTAAACTCATCCGCGCGCTCGAAGCGAAAACCATCAAGGGCCGGGTGATCGTCATTCCGGGTTTGAATTTTCCGGCGCTCATGGCGGGCACGCGGCTCTCGCCCATCGACGGGCGCAACATGAACCGTGCCTTTCCAGGCGATCGCGCCGGCACGATCACCCAAGTGATCGCGCATTACGTCCAAACCCAGATCCTGCCCATGGTCGATGCGGCATACGATCTTCATTCGGGCGGCTATTCCATGTTCATGACGCCTTCCGTGATGATCCATTATCTGCCGAACAAGAAGCAGATGGCGGCGACGGTCGAGGCGATGAAGGCATTTCGCGCGCCGGTGGGCCTTGTGATCGAGGAGCTCGACACCGAAGGCATGCTCGACACGGCGGTTGAAAACATGGGCAAGGTGTTCGTCGGCGCCGAACTCGGCGGTGGCGCGGTGCTGACGCCTGAAACGATTGCGATCACCGAAATCGGGATTCGCAACGTGCTCATTCATTTCGGCATGGCCAAGGGCAAGCCCGAAACGTCACCTTGGCGCGGCCGACGCGAAAGCCTGGTCATGGAGACGCCGGATATCGGCTGTTTTTCCATGGCGATGGACGACGGGCTGTACGAGCCATTCCTCGAGTTGCGCGACACCGTCGCCGAGGGACAGAAGCTCGGCCAAATCCATTACCCGCAGGCACCCGAGCGCGCCCCGCTCGTGGTGCGCGCCGGAACCTCGGGAGTGCTATATTGCCGCCGCGCTCCCGGGAGAATTG
>JBJXGH010000098.1:0-30492 GCA_046153685.1 Alphaproteobacteria bacterium | reverse complement strand
GGAAAACTATCAATTGCCCGATGGCTCGATCGCCGTTCCCGAGGTGCTGCGCCCCTATATGGGCGGGCTCGAAAAGATCGCGCGTTGACGATGGAGCTGTCGCGCGCGCGCATCTTGCTCACCAATGATGACGGGGTTTACGCCAATGGCCTCAAGGCGCTGGAGCGCATCGCGCGCGCGCTGTCCGACGATATCTGGGTCGTCGCGCCCGCGACCGAGCAGAGCGCCGCCAGCCATTCCTTGACTATCGCCCGGCCCTTGCGGGTGCGCCGACAAAGCGATCGCTGGTACGCCGTCGACGGCACGCCAACCGACAGCGTGCTCATTGGCGTTAATCAGGTACTCAAGGACCGCCGCCCGGATCTGATCCTTTCGGGCGTCAATCGGGGCGGCAATCTCGGCGAGGATGTGACCTATTCCGGCACCATCGCCGCCGCAATGGAAGGCACGCTGCTCGGCATTCCCTCCATCGCGCTAAGCCAGATCGCGACCCCGGACGGCCCGACCAAATGGGAGACGGCCGAGACCCATGCCCCCGGCATCATCCGCAAGCTCGCGGCTGCGGGCTGGCCCGAGGGTGTGCTGATCAATCTCAATTTTCCCAACCTGCCGCCCGGGGAAGTGAGCGGCGCGCGTCTGTGCGTGCAGGGGCGGCGCAAGCTCGGCAGCGCCCTGCTCGAGCGCCACGATCCGCGCGGTCGGCCCTATTATTGGATCGACAGCGCGCGCGACGAGGACCCGAGCCTCGTCGGCACTGATTTGCATGCCGTCAATTCGGGGGCGATTTCGATCACGCCTCTTTATCTCGATCTGACGCACCGCGCGACGATCGAGGGCCTGGCGGGGGCGTTCCCATGATTCTCGACGCGCGCATGGCGCGTCTTATTCTCGATCTGCGTCGCGAAGGCATCACCGACACTCGCCTGCTTGGCGCCATCGAGAAAGTACCGCGCGATGTATTCGTGCCCGAAGCCTTTCGCGATCAGGCCTATGCCAACATGGCCTTGCCCATCGGTTACGGCCAAACCGTGTCCCAGCCGCTCGTCGTGGCGTTGATGACCCAGACGCTCGACGTCACCGCGCGGATGAAGGTGCTCGAGATCGGTACCGGCTCGGGATACCAAGCTGCTGTTCTCGCCCATCTCTGCCGCAGGCTTTATACGGTCGAGCGCCACGGCGATCTCTTGACCGAGGCCCAGGCGCGCTTCAAGGCGCTCGGCCTGCACACCATCACGACCCGGCGCGGCGACGGCACGAAGGGCTGGCCGGGGCAGGCACCGTTCCAACGGATCATGATCACGGCGGCGGCCGACGAGGTTCCGGCGGCGCTTGTCGATCAATTGGCCGAGGGCGGCCGCATGGTGGTGCCCGTCGGACCGCAAGGTTCGGACCAGGAGCTTGTGCGCATCACGCGCCGGGAATCGTGGTTCGACACGGAATCTCTCGGCCCCGTGCGCTTCGTCCCTCTCGTCGCCTGCGCGCCCCAGCCCGTCGCCGGGCACCGCACGCGGCCATCTTGAATCAGCCATAACCGCGTCCAAAATGGGTCGCATGGCGAAGAAGGCGAGATCCCCGTGCGCCGTCGGCGCGCTTTTTGTTCTGGCAATGGCGTCTTGCGCACCTGCCACGGCCCCCGTGACCGGTGCCTATAGCGCGCCCGGCCCCGAACCGCTTCGGCCGGCGCGGGAGAAGGCCGGGGAGGACATCGTACGCGCGGGCGATACCGTCCACATCTTTGCCCAACGCCATGGCATCGGCGTGCGCGCGCTCGTCGAGGCCAATGGACTCGTGCCGCCCTTCGCGCTTGTGCCCGGACAAGTCCTGCGCATCCCGGCGGCGCTCGAATACACGGTGGTGGCGGGCGATACGCTATACGCCGTCGCCAAGCGCAGTCGAGTGTCCATGGCCGAGCTGTCGCGGCTCAACGGGCTGACCCCGCCCTTCATCATCCGCATCGGCCAGGTGTTGCGCATGCCCGATTCCGGGCTGCCCGATCCGCCCGCCGCCGCGCGAAGCCAAATCCCGACATTGCCACCCGCCGGCGGGCGGGAAGGCGCAATGGAGGCCGCAAACGCCGGCTCCCGGGGCGCAGGAAGTGCCAGCGCGCCCGGATCCCAGGCCCCGCAGCAAGCCGCTTTACTCGCGCCCGCATTGCAGCCGCCCGCACGTTTCGGACGCTCCTTCGCCTGGCCGCTGAAGGGCGAAATCGTCTCGAGCTACGGCACAAAGGCGACGGGATTGCGCAATGACGGCGTGAATATCGCGGCGCCCCGCGGCACGGCGGTGCGCGCGGCCGAAGGCGGAATCGTCGCGTACGCGGGAAACGAGCTGCGCGGTTTCGGCAATCTTGTCTTGTTGCGCCACGCGGATGGTTGGATCACCGCCTACGCCCATAACGACGAAATTCTGGTTCGGCGTGGCGACCGTATCGAGCGCGGCCAGGAGATCGCCCGCGTCGGCAGCACGGGCAATGTGAGTGCGCCCCAGCTTCATTTCGAAATCCGCAAAGGAGGCGAGGCGCAGGATCCCGTGCCGCTGCTGTCCGACCAACGCGCCGGGCCCGGCGCGCCTAGTCGAGACGGCGCCCCAAGCGGCCCGCCAGGTCCTGGATGAACTGCCATGCCACGCGTCCCGAGCGCGCGCCGCGGGTCATCGACCATTCGATCGCCTCGGCATGCAGGCGCGCGGGCGCAATCTCAAGACCGAACACGCCCGCATAGCCGTCGATCATGGCGAAGAAGGTATCCTGGTCGCAGGCGTGAAATCCGAGCCAAAGCCCGAAGCGGTCCGACAACGAGACCTTTTCCTCGACCGCCTCGCCCGGCGTGATCGCGGTCGAGCCTTCATTTTCGATCATGTCGCGGGGCATGAGATGGCGGCGATTGGAGGTGGCGTAGAACACCACGTTCGGCGGCCTGCCCTCGATGCCGCCCTCGAGCACGGCTTTGAGCGATTTGTAGGTCGAATCCTGGGCGTCGAACGATAGATCGTCACAGAACAACACCGCCCGGCGTGCGCTGCGGCGCAATTGACCGAGCAGGGCCGGCAGGGAATGGATGTCCTCGCGGTGGACCTCCACGAGGGCGAGCGCGCCCGGTGAATCACCAATGATGGCGCCGTGAACCGCCTTGATCAGCGAGCTTTTTCCCATACCGCGCGCGCCCCATAGCAGCGCGTTGTTGGCGGACAGGCCCGCGACGAAGCGGCGGGTATTGTCGAGCAGAATGTCGCGCTGGCGGTCGATGCCCTTGAGTAGCGCCAAGGGCACACGATTGACGTGCTCGACGCGCTCAAGCCGCGCGCCGTCGGCGTGCCAGGCGAAGGCGTCGCCCGAGGCGAGATCGTTCGGAGCGGGCCCGATTGGCGCCAAGCGTTCCAAGGCCTCGGCGATGCGGCGCAAAAGGTCGTCGTTCATTGGACCTATCCCGGACGCCACGGGCCAGGATTCTCCGGGCGCGCACTTGACGGCCGGACCCTAGGGCGGTGTTTCCATTGCGTCAAATCGGTTATTTCCAGCGGTTGCATGGCGCTGACCCGGAGTTATAGTGCCTCCCGACCGCGACATTCAGAGGGTTCCATGATCATTTCCACGGCCTATGCCCAAGGCGCTGCCGCGCCCGGTGGCAGCGACTTCTTCAGCATGATGCTGCCGCTCGTGCTGATCTTCGTCGTCTTTTACTTCCTCCTTATCCGCCCGCAGCAGAAGCGGATGAAAGAACACAAAGCCAAGATCGACGCCGTGCGCCGCGGCGACCGGGTCGTGATCGGCGGTGGCATCTTCGGATCGATCGCCAAGATCGACGGCGATGAAACCATCGTCGAGATCGCCGAAGGCGTGCGCGTGCGCGTGGTCAAATCGACGATCACCGACGTGATTGCCAAATCCGAGCCCGCCGATGGCGAGAAGGCCGAAGGCGGCGGCGAGCAAAAACCCAAGGCCGAGGGCGGCTTGTTCGGTCGGTTCTTGAAGAAATAATGACCTGACGCCGCGGACAGGCGATTCGCATGGTCCATATTCCACGCTGGCAGCACGTTCTGATCGTGGCCGTTTGTTTGCTCGGCGCGCTCATGGTCGTGCCGACATTCCTTGGCCGCGAAACCCTGAACCAATTGCCCGGCTGGATGTTCAAGCGCCATATCACCCTGGGGCTCGATCTTCAGGGCGGTTCGCACTTGCTGCTCGAAGTCGATATCAACGCGATCGTCGAGGAAGACACCAATTCCCTGCTCGAATCCGTGCGGACCAATCTCCGTCAAGCCGAGATCGGCTATCGCAGCCTGGGCATCAAGGATAGGGCGGTCGAATTCGAGTTGACCGAGGCCTTGCTTGAGGGCAAGGCCCGGGAGGCCCTGAATAGCCTGCGCGGTGCCGTGACGATCGAGGTCCTGGACGCGGCGCGTTTCCGACTGCGCTATCCGGACAGCTATATCCTCGATCGTCAGCGCGCGGCGATTGATCAATCGATCGAAATCGTTCGCCGGCGAATCGACGAAACCGGCACCGCCGAGCCCATCATCCAGCGCCAGGGCCGCGACCGCATCGTCGTGCAATTGCCGGGCGTGGACGACCCCGAGCGCATCAAACGGCTTTTGGGCAAGACCGCCAAGTTGAGTTTTCATTTGCTCGATGCTTCGGCGCCCTACGCGACGCCGGGCATGGCGCCGCCCGCAGGAAGCATGATCCTGCCGTCGGATCAGTTGGGTCCCGATGGCAAACCGGGCACGATGTACGTCGTCAAGCGGCGCGTGGAAGTGGCGGGCGAGCGCCTCGTCGATTCCCAACCGACGTTCCAAAACAACGAGCCGGTCGTGAGCTTCCGTTTCGATACCCTCGGCGCCAGGAAATTCGGTGACACCACGCAGCAACACACCCGCGAATTCCTCGCAATCGTGCTCGACAACAAGGTCATCAGCGCGCCGGTCATCCGCGAACCCATCCTTGGCGGCAGCGGCATCATCTCAGGTAATTTCACCACCCAAGGCGCCAAGGATTTGGCACTTCTGCTGCGGGCGGGCGCCTTGCCCGCACCGCTCCTAGTCCTGGAGGAACGTTCTGTCGGCCCCAGCCTGGGCGCGGATTCCATCGACGCGGGCCTTTTGTCGGGATACATCGCCGCCGCGCTCGTCTGCGGCTTCATGATCGCCGCCTACGGAATTCTGGGCGCGTTTGCCTGCGTCGCCATGTTCTGCAACGTGGCCTTGATCGGCGCGTTCCTCGCGCTGCTCGGCGCGGCGCTGACCCTTCCCGGCATCGCCGGCATCATCCTGACCATGGGCATGGCGGTCGATGCCAACGTGTTGATCTACGAGCGCGTGCGCGAGGAAACCCGCAATGGGCGGTCGCCGATATCGGCCATCGACACCGGATTCCGCCTGGCGTTCGGCACCATTGTCGACTCCCATCTCACGACGCTGTTTCCAGCGATGCTGATGTTCGGTTTCGGCTCCGGACCGATCCGCGGTTTCGCGGTGACGATCTCTATCGGCATCGTCGTTTCCCTGTTCACAGCGATCATGGTGACGCGTCTATTGGTCGTTCTTTGGTTTCGGCACGCGAAGCCGAAAACCATTCTGTTATGAGGCCTGCCATGCGGCGCCTGAGATTGATCAAGGACGGAACCCACATCGACTTCATGCGCATGCACAAATTGTGCTTCGCATTCTCGGCGTTCTTTATTCTGGGTGCGATCGGCTTGTCGCTCGTCAAGGGTCTCAATTACGGCATCGATTTTCGCGGCGGCATCCTGATTGAGATGCGCATGGAGCAGACGCCCGATTTCGGCGCTTTGCGCGTGAAGCTTGGAGCACTGGAATTGGGCGACGTCACGTTGCAGAAATTTGGCGAGGACCGCGACGTTCTGGTCCGCATCGAGTTGCAGCAGGACGGCGAACGCGGCAACCAGCGCGCACTTCAGGCCATCCGCGAGGCCATGGGCGAGGGGACCGTGTTCCGCCGGGTCGAGACCGTCGGCCCGACGGTCGGCGAGGAATTGCGCACCGCCGGCCTCTATGCCGTTCTGGCTTCGGTAGCTGCCATTCTGATCTATGTCTGGTTCCGATTCGAATGGCAGTTCGGAATCGGCGCCGTCGTCGCCTTAACGCACGATGTCGTGGCTATCATTGGGCTGTTTGCGCTCCTCGGGCTCGATTTCGATCTTTCGACCCTCGCTGCGATTCTGACCATCGGCGGCTATTCGATCAACGACACGGTGGTGGTTTACGACCGCATCCGTGAGAATCTGCGCAAATACAAGCGGATGGAATTGCGCGAGCTGTTGAACAAGAGCGTCAACGACACACTGTCGCGCACCGTCATGACCAGCATAACCGTGATGCTGGCGATTGCGGCCATGTTCGTGTTCGCGGGCCCGGTCATCCGCAATTTCAATCTGGCGATGCTTGTTGGCGTCGTAGTCGGGACTTATTCCTCGATCTTCGTGGCGGCCCCGTTGCTCGTCTATCTCAAATTGAAGCGCGGGGCCTTTGACGCCGAGGCCAAACACGCGGCCGAGCAGGCCAAGCCCTAAGCGAAGCGGGCCATGGCGATGGAGACTAAGACTGCCGCCGGCCGTCAAACGATCGAACGCTACGGCCGCGCGATGTTCCGCATTAGCGGCAAGGAGTTTCAAACTTCTGTCATCGTCCTTCCCGAGCGGACTTTGGCGTGGGACGTGCGAGAATTCGCCGATATCGCGCCTCTCACCCTCGATGCCGCGATCGCCGATGGGGGAATCGATGTCCTGCTTCTGGGCTGCGGACCGCGCATGCAGATGCCGGCGCCCGAGCTGCGCGCCGCGCTCAAGGCCCATGGCATCGCCCTCGAACCCATGGACACCGGCGCGGCATGCCGGACCTACAATCTACTCGCCGCGGAAGAACGCCGGGTTGCCGCCGCGTTGATCGCCCTGATTTAGCGGTTCGGCAAAAAAAGAACGGGGCCCGTGAGGGCCCCGTTCGCGCGTGTGGAACGAATCGATCAGTAAAGGTTCTGCGCCGAAACCATGGCGTAGAGCATCGGGATCGAAAGCATCGTATTGGTGCGCGAGAACAGCATCGCCGTCCTTGCCGCCTTCTTCTTCGCGTCGGCGCTAGCCTCGACGAGACCCAGGGCCTTTTGCTGATTCGGCCAAATCACGAACCAGACATTGAAGGCCATGATCAGGCCGAGCCACATGCCGATGCCGATGGCCGTTTCGCGGCCGCCGAAGCCGGTGGCATATCCGAGTGTCAGCGCATCGCCGATATAGCCGTTCAAGTAGGCGAGAATGAGGCCCGTTGCCATCGTCACCAAAGCGGCGTGACGAAACCAAAACAGCGCCGTTGGCGCTATCACTTTGCCAATTGCCGGCTTCTGCTCGTCCGGAATTTTGGGCATGCTCGGAATCTGCACGAAATTAAAATACCAGAGCAGGCCGATCCACATCACGCCGCTGAGAACATGCAGCCAGCGGAAGAAGAACGCCCACCACGCCTGATCGAACGCAGCGAGCGAGGACTGGCCGGAAACCGCACCGACCAGGATGACGATCAGGACGAGCAGCACGAAGCCCGCCAAGACCGTCCGCCCCAAGCTTTGAAGAATGTTCGCCATTTTTTCTCCCCGTCCCTGGATGATTCCAAGGGTATCAACGCCATGACAATGCTACCAATCTCGCACAATCGAGCGGCAAGTCCAAGTTTGGAGTGCAACTGACCCGCAGTCTCGTGCCGCCGCGCGCCCCGATCCGGGCGCGCGTCTAGCGGCGGTAAATGGCTGCGGCGAATGGACGGAGGCCGGTTTGGCGCCCACGCTATCCCATTGCGCCCGCGAGGTGCGCCGCGAGGACCGGGACCGTTACTTGTCGGCCCTGTTCGCGCCCGACGGTGTGCGTGAGGCCCTTTTCGCGCTCTACGCCTTCAATGCCGAGATCGCGCGAGCGCGGGAGGTCGTGACCGAGCCGCTGCTCGGCGAGATCCGACTGCAATGGTGGCGCGACGCGCTCGATGGGCTGTATGGCGGCAGGAACCTCGCCCATCCCGTGGTCGAGGCGCTAGGCCGGGCGATTGGCAAGCATGGACTGAAGCGCGCCGGTTTCGAACGCATGATCGACGCCCGCGCGGCGGATTTATCCCCCGAGCCGCCGGCGGACATGGCGACGCTCGAGGCCTATGCCGGGGCGAGTTCGGGCACGTTGATGGAACTTGCGCTCGAATGTTTGGGTGTCGCCACCCCAGACGCGCGCCGCGCGGCCCAGGAAGCCGGCATCGCCTATGCCCTGGTAGGGCTTTTGCGCGCGGTGCCATTTCATGCGCGCCGCAAGCGCCTGATGCTGCCGTTCGACCGGTTGCGTGTCGCCGGGCTCGATACTCATTCTATTTTCGAGCTCCGACCCTCAACCGCACTCGCACAAGTTGTGCGCGAGGTTGGGGAATTGGCATTTCGTCATTTGACCGAGGCGCGCCGGACCGTGCGCGGCCTACCCATAGAGGCGTGGCCTGCGCTACTGCCGGCCGCGCTTGTCGCGAGCGATCTCGCGCGGCTGCGGCGCAAGGACTGGAATCCCTTTGCCTTGAAAGCGGGCCCGGCCGGCACCGGGCGCCAACTGCGTCTTACCTGGGCGCGTATCGTCCGGCGGCTATAATTACTCCGCTGCTTGGCGCGCGCCCAGCCAGGTTTCGAGATCGGCGAGCGCGCGCTGCGTCACGGCGCGTTTGCGTTCACGGCCGCGCAATTCGGTGGCAATGGCCGGGAACAGGCCAAAATTCACGTTCATGGGCTGGAACGCCACTCCCGGGACATGCCCGCCCGTGATGTGCGCCAGCAGCGCGCCCAGCGCGCACGTCACGGGCGGGGATTGCATGTTCCGACCCAGGCGTTCAGCCGCCGCGAACTGGCCCGCGAGCAGGCCGATGGCGGCGCTTTCGACATAACCCTCGACCCCGGTGATCTGGCCGGCGAAACGCAGACGCGGATCGAGCTTTAGGCGCAACCTGCCATCGAGCAGCCGGGGGCTGTCGATGAACGTATTGCGATGGATACCGCCAAGGCGCGCGAATTCCGCCCGGCCAAGCCCGGGAATCGTGCGAAAGATGCGTACCTGCTCGGCGTGTTTCAGCTTGGTCTGGAAGCCCACGATGTTGAATAAGCTGCCGAGCGCGTTGTCCTGGCGAAGCTGAACCACGGCGAAGGGCCGGCTCGCCGTGCGCGGGTCGCGCAGACCCACGGGCTTCATTGGTCCCCAGCGCAGAGTATCGGGCCCGCGCGCCGCCATAACCTCGATCGGCAAGCAGCCCTCGAAATAGGGAGTGTCCCTTTCCCAATCCTTGAAAGGCGTCGTTTCGCCCGTGAGCAATGCATCGATGAAGGCGCCATAGCCGGGGCGGTCGAGCGGACAGTTGATATAATCGGCGACACCGCCGCCCGGGCCTTCCTTGTCGTAGCGCGACTGGAACCAGGCAACGTCCAAGTCGATGGATTCGCGGTGGACGATGGGCGCGATGGCGTCGAAAAACGCTAGTGCCTGGGCGCCGGTGCGCGCCTGAATGGCTTCGGCAAGGGCGGGCGCGGTGAGGGGGCCGGTCGCCACTATGGCGCTGTCGCAATCTTCGGGCAGCAAGTCCGTGACTTCCTCGCGGCGAACCTCGATCAACTTTTCGCTGGCGATCGCCGCCTCGACCGCATCCGCAAAACCGGTGCGATCGACCGCAAGCGCGCCGCCTGCGGGCAGTTTGTGCCGGTCGGCGGCCGAGAGAATCAGCGAGCCGCAGCGCCGCATCTCTTCATGCAGCAAGCCGACGGCGTTGTATTCGGCATCGTCCGAACGGAACGAGTTCGAACAGACCAATTCCGCCAAGGTCCCGCCGGCGTGCGCCGAGGTGGCGCGGCCGGGGCGCATTTCGTGCAGTACGACTGGGATGCCCGCGCGCGCGACATGCCACGCGGCCTCGCAGCCCGCAAGGCCGCCGCCGATAACGTGAATGGCCCGTATCATGGGCAAAGCGCTGTCATGCGCGCCTGGGCGCTATGCCCGCGCGCGCGAGCCATCGTCCCGCCCGGACGCCGATGAGGAAGCAGCGCAGCACATAGACTCCGATTACGACCTGCAGCAGGGACAAACCGCCGGTGGTCGCGGGCAGGACGTACAGGATGTCCAGAGCGAAGAACGCCATGAAGCCGAGCGTGACACGCCACATTCTGTGGCCGTCGAGAAACAGATAGATGTAGGCCGCGAGGAAGGCGAGGTTGAGCGGCTCGATCAGCGCATCAAAGGTAAAAATATCGGCGTCCTCGAAACCGGGCGGGTGGATGACGTAAACCACGCGCAGCACAATGGCGAAAAACGCGGCGCGCCGCGCGTAGTAGAGGTAGTACCGCGCGTCATCCTCGCTCGCGATATCGCGCCAAATCGTGCGCGCAAGCCACATTTCGCGCTCGCGGTAATAAGCGAGAAAGCGTCGCGCCAATCCGGGCCTGCCGGATCGGCCGGAATCGGGCATGTCGGGATCGGACGCGCCGGGTTCGGACATCCATGTTCCTCGGGTGAGTGAGCGAGGCATTGAGATAGCCTCTGCCGGATGACTAGGCAACCGTGCGGGTTTCTTGACCGGACGCATATCGGGTGCGACGCTTGAAGTGGATATGGATATTCGGCGCGGAGATAGGGCGGGTGTCATGTCGAGGGTATCCACGATACGCGCGATGGCCGCTTTGGCGGTGAGTTTCGTCTTCCATCCAGGCTTCGCCGTTGCGGCGCCGCAGATTCTCGCCCTCATGGCGACCGATGGCCCCAGGCCCCTGGAATGCGAGGGGGAAATCTGCCGGGCCGAATTCACCGCCATTTGCCTTCAGGAACATCGCCCGGTGCCCAATGCCGGCACGGTGTACGAGCTTCTGCCCGCGAGCAAGAGTACGAAGGAGACGGGCGAGCCAGTTCTGATCGCAACCATGGCCGATGGCCTGACGCGCCGCATCGACATGGCCGGCGCGCGGGCGCGCTTTATCAGCATGCGCGGTCAGTTCGCCATGGCAATCGAGATTCCGAAGGCGGTATTGGATGCGATGGGCGCGAAAGCAGCCGGCATTGCGATCGCAAAGACAGCGATCCTCACTCCGGAACCGCTTCAAGATGATCCCCAGCCCATCACGGTGGGCGAGATTCGCGCGGTGCTCGGCCGCCACGTTCAAATTGCCCATGGGTTCGAACGCGACGTCGCCGGGGGTCTTGCGACATCGCGCGTGCTGAATGCGCTGGTCAATGCCCTGCCCAAGGCCAAAAGACCTCGGCGCGAGGACGAACTCGCGGCGTCCGAAAGGGTATTGGCGTCCTACGCCGCGGGCCCGGTCGGCGCGGAAAGGCGCGCGTCGGACGATATCCGATCGATCATCGTGACCTGCGACATGCGCGAAATGCGCGCGGCCTACAGAACGGTGCGGACCTGCGTGCAAGTCTACCACGACCGCATCATAGCGGGCGTGAACACAACCTATTGGCGACGCGCCGCCAAAATCACTTAGGCCGCGGGGCGGCCGCTAGGCGCGTTTGCGCGCCTTCTGCCCGCGTTTGAAGCCGAGAAGCGGGGCCAAGAACTGGCCGGTATAGCTGGCTTCCACGGCCACCACGTCCTCGGGCGTGCCGGCGGCAACGACGCGCCCGCCCTTGTCGCCGCCATCGGGGCCTAGATCGATCAGCCAGTCGGCGGTCTTGATGACTTCGAGATTGTGCTCGATGACGACCACGGTGTTGCCCTGATCTACCAGGGCATGCAGCACTTCGAGCAGTTTCTTCACGTCCTCGAAGTGCAGGCCCGTGGTTGGTTCGTCGAGAATGTAGAGCGTTTTGCCGGTGGCTCGGCGAGATAGCTCCTTGGCCAGCTTCACGCGCTGCGCCTCGCCGCCCGACAAGGTCGTGGCCGGTTGACCGAGGTGAACATAATTGAGGCCGACGGCCTCGAGGGTTTCGAGTTTCGAGCGGATCACGGGCACGGCGCGGAAAAACTCGGCGCCTTCCTCGACCGTCATGTCGAGCACATCGGCGATCGACTTGTGCCGAAACATGACGTCCAGGGTTTCACGGTTGTAGCGCTTGCCCTTGCAGACATCGCACTGGACGTAAACATCCGGCAGGAAGTGCATCTCGATCTTGATGACACCGTCGCCCTCGCAAGCCTCGCAGCGTCCGCCCTTGACGTTGAACGAGAACCGGCCCGGCTTGTAGCCGCGCGCCTTGGCCTCGGGTAATTCCGCGAACCAGTCGCGAATCGGCCCAAACGCGCCGGTATAGGTCGCGGGATTGGAACGCGGCGTGCGGCCGATGGGCGACTGATCGATATCGACGATCTTATCGAGGTGCTCCACGCCTTCGATCCGGTCGTGCGCGCCCGCCTGTTCGCGGGCGCCGAAAAGCCGGCGCGCCACGGACTTGTAGAGCGTGTCCAATATCAGCGTCGACTTACCCGAGCCCGAAACTCCGGTGACGCAGGTGAGGGTGCCAAGCGGAATCTTCGCCGTCACGTCGTGGAGATTATTGGCGCGCGCGCCGACGATCTTGATCGTTCGTCCCGCGTGGCCAGGACGCCGGCGCTTGGGCACCGGAATCTGGCGTAATCCCGTCAGATATTGCGCGGTGATGCTGTCGGGATGGCGCATGACCTCCGCCGGCGTGCCTGCGGCGATAACCTGGCCGCCGTGAATACCCGCGCCGGGCCCCATGTCCACGAGATAGTCGGCAAAGCGAATCGCCTCCTCGTCATGCTCGACGACGAGAACGGTATTGCCAAGTTGCTGAAGCCGCCGGAGGGTATCGAGCAGGCGGCGATTGTCGCGCTGGTGCAGGCCGATAGAGGGCTCGTCGAGGACATAGAGCACGCCCGTGAGGCCGGAGCCGATTTGGGAAGCCAGGCGGATGCGCTGACTTTCCCCGCCCGACAGCGTCGCCGAGGCGCGCGACAAAGTCAGGTAATCGAGCCCCACATTGACAAGAAAATTGAGCCGGTCTCGTATTTCCTTGAGGATGCGGTGAGCGATTTCGCGGTCCTTGGGCTTAAGCTTGGTTTCAAGCGCGGCGAACCAAGCTTGGGCGCGCGCGATCGACATTTCGGTCAACTTGCTGATATGGAGGCCGTCGATTTTGACAGAGAGCGCCTCGGGCTTGAGCCTTTGACCCGCGCACGCGGCGCAGGGCCGTGTTCGCTGGAATCGTGAGAGGTCTTCGCGAATCCATGCGCTGTCGGTTTCCTTCCAGCGCCGTTCCAAATTCGGAATCACGCCCTCGAAGGGTTTGCGCGTCTCGTAACCGCGCTGGCCGTCATTGTATCGCATGGTGACCGGTTCGCCGCCCGAGCCATGGAGGATGGCGTGGTGAATCTTGGGGTCTAGCTGTTTCCAGGGCACGGCCGTCGAAATCTTGTAGTGCCGAGCGAGCGAGTCGAGCGTCTGGTCGTAGTACTGCGATGACGAATTGGCCCAAGGCAGAATCGCGCCCTCGCGTAACGAGAGCCCGTCCTGTGGCACCACGAGCTCGGCGTCGAAATGCATCTCCGCGCCCAGGCCATCGCAGGCCGGGCAGGCGCCGTGCGGGCTGTTGAACGAAAACAACCGGGGCTCGATTTCCTCGATGGTAAATCCGGAGACGGGGCAGGCGAAACGGGCAGAAAACACCGTGCGCTCGCCCGAATCCGCATGGTCGGCATAGACGATGCCGTCGGCGAGCTTGAGCGCGGTTTCAAGCGAGTCGGCGACCCGGTTGCCGAGATCATCGCTCACCACCAGGCGATCGACGACGACCTCGATATCGTGCTTGAGTTTCTTGTTGAGCGCCGGAGCCTGGTCGATTTCGTGCAATTTGCCGTCGATTTTCACGCGCTGAAACCCGCGCTTTTGCAGGTCTTGCAATTCCTTGCGGTATTCGCCCTTGCGCCCGCGCACGATGGGCGCAAGCACGTAAAGCCGCGTGCCCTTGCCCATGGCCAGGATCCGATCGACCATTTGCGAAACGGTCTGCTTTTCGATGGGCAGACCGGTCGCGGGCGAATAGGGCACGCCGATACGCGCATATAGCAGGCGCAGGTAGTCGTATATCTCGGTGACCGTGCCGACGGTCGAACGGGGGTTCTTGGACGTCGTCTTTTGCTCGATCGAAATGGCGGGCGACAGCCCCTCGATGGAATCCACATCGGGCTTGGGCATGAGTTCGGGAAACTGACGCGCATAGGTCGAAAGGCTTTCGACGTAGCGCCTCTGGCCCTCGGCATATACCGTGTCGAAGGCAAGCGAGGACTTGCCCGAGCCCGACAACCCCGTGATGACCACCAAGGCATCGCGCGGCAATTCGACATCGACGTTCTTCAGATTGTGTTCGCGGGCGCCGCGAATGATGATTTTCGGCGTCATGGTCGGTCGGGCGCTCCTGGATTGAGTCGCGATCATAGGGGGCCAGGCCCCGCACGGCCACAGCCCTGCGCGGTCCGATATCGGTTATCCACACCCTGGGGACAAAAGCCGTGATCCCCGGCGAAAAAAATCGGCGGCAAACTGCGCCTGGAAGACAAAGGAGCCATGGCGGGCGAGGCCGCCGGATCGTATAAATCGCCCCGAGATTCCCTTTCCCACGCCCATCCCGCGCGTCAACGGAGTGCCCCATGGCCGGAAGCGTTAACAAAGTCATGCTCATCGGCAATCTCGGTCGCGACCCCGAGATCAAGACGATGCAGAACGGCAACCGGGTGGCCAATCTTTCGGTCGCCACCTCCGAAACTTGGCGCGACAAGGCCTCGGGAGAGCGCAAGGAGCGAACGGAGTGGCACCGGGTGGTGATTTTCAATGAGCGCTTGCTGGATGTCGCCGAGAAATATTTGCGCAAGGGCGCGAAGGTCTATCTCGAAGGCCAATTGCAAACCCGGAAATGGACCGACCAATCCGGCCAGGAACGCTATACCACCGAAATCGTCTTGCAGCAGTTCCGCGGCGAATTGACCATGCTCGATGCCCGTGGGGAAGGCGGAGGTGGTGGTGGTGGTGGTGGCGACCCCGACATGGGCGGCGGGGGCGGCGGACGTTCGACTGGTGGGCGCGGCGCGCCAAAGGGCGGTGACCTCGACGACGAAATTCCCTTCTAGCCCCGAACGCGGCCTATCGCGGCGGTGACGTAAAGCCGTATTGGCGCAATCTGGCCTCGGCCGCTGGGGATTTAAGGTAGCTTAGAAAGCGGCCGGCGGCTGGTTTTGCGCTGGTTGCCAGCTGGGCCACGGGATACACGATCGGCGGGTGCGTGTTCGCGGGGAAAGTGTCGACGATGCGCACATTGGCATCGGCGATCGCATCCGTCCGATAGACGATCCCCAGGGGGGTCTCGCCGCGCGAAACCAGAATGAGCGCGGTCCGAACATTTTCAGCGCGTGCCACTCGCCGCTCCACGGTCGTCCAGACGTTCAAGTGCTGCAATGCCGCGCGCGCGTACCTTCCCGCCGGTACATGGTCGGGATCGGCCAGGGCGAGAAGGCGGTCGCCGAGCAGAGCGGCGAGCGCGAAATTGGGCGCGATCTTGACCGTGACGGCGCTCGCGGCGGGTGCGATCAGGACTAGTCGATTGCCGGCGAGATTCGACCGCGTCGCCGGTTCGAGCAGATTGCGCGCCTGAAGATAGTCCATCCATTCAAGATCAGCAGAAATGTAGATATCCGCCGGCGCGCGATTCTCGATCTGCTTGGCGAGGGTTGAGCTTGCGGCGTAGGAAACGAGCGCTCTGTCGCCGGTTTCGGCCTGAAACCCGGCAGCGATGCTATCGAGTGCAGCCTTCATGCTGGCCGCCGCAAAGATCAGGACATCGTCCGCCCTGGCATCGCGAAGCGGGGCCAGATTCCAGGTGGCAAGCGCCGAGGCCACCACGGCCCATTTGGCGCGGGCCAGAATACGCGATAACCCTGACACGAAGTCCCCCTGCTATCACGCGCCCACCCGCCACCTTCCCCATGCCCGATACAGCCGTGCTGTAACTCGCACAAGCATCGCGCATGGCTGCGAATGGCATGGAACGGCCCGGGGCGTTGCCCGAATGCGAATTGTGCCCCGAAATGTCCCGATTCTTCGTGGCCTATCAAGCAATTAATTTGACCGTTCGAAGCCGTTCCCGGTGTTGTTCGCAGGCGCGAAATTTGCTAGATTTCCCACCCATTCGCGGCCCCGCGAACGATCCTGTCGGAATCAAATATATCCGTTATGTATCAAGGATTTAAGGGTTGACCGCTCAACCCATTCCGCCACTGGATAGCGCGCCGGTCTCGATCGAAGACGAGATGCGCCGCTCCTATCTCGATTACGCGATGAGCGTGATCGTCAGCCGGGCTCTGCCCGATGTCCGCGACGGCTTAAAACCGGTTCATCGCCGCATTCTCTTCACGATGAAAGAGAACGGCTACGACCACGGCAAGGCGTTCCGCAAATCCGCGCGCATCGTCGGTGACGTGATGGGCAAGTATCACCCGCACGGCGACACGGCGATCTACGACGCCATGGTGCGCATGGCGCAGAATTTCTCGATGCGCCTCATGCTCATCGAGGGGCAGGGCAATTTCGGCTCGATGGACGGCGATCCGCCCGCGGCCATGCGCTATACCGAGGCGCGCCTTGCGCTTGCGGCCGAAGCACTCCTTGCCGATATCGACAAGGAAACGGTTTCTTTCCAGGACAATTACGACGGCACCTCGCGCGAGCCCACCGTGCTGCCTGCGCGCATTCCCAATCTGCTGGTCAACGGCGCCAATGGCATCGCCGTCGGCATGGCGACCAATATTCCGACCCATAATCTGGGCGAAGTGATCGACGCCTGCTGCGCCTATATCGACCGACCTGAGATTACGGTCGAGGAATTGGCGGACATCGTGCTCGGCCCCGATTTTCCGACGGGCGGCCTTTTGCTCGGCAAGGCGGGCATCCGGTCGGCGCTGCTGACCGGGCGCGGCTCGGTCATCATTCGCAGCCGCACCAAATTCGAGCCTATGGGCAAGGATAAGACCGCCATCGTGGTCTCGGAGATTCCGTTTCAGGTCAACAAGTCGCGCATGATCGAGCGCATCGCCGAGGTGGCGCAGGACAAGCTCGTCGAGGGTATCACGGATCTTCGTGACGAATCTGATCGCGACGGCGTGCGCGTGGTCATCGAATTGCGCCGGGACGTGAACCCCGAGGTCGTGCTGAATCAATTGTTCCGGCATACCCCGCTGCAAACATCGTTCGGCGTGAACATGCTGGCGCTCAGGTCCGGGCGTCCAGTCACGATGAATCTCCTCGATATCGTCGCGGCCTTCATCACCTTCCGCGAGGAAGTCATCACCAAGCGGACGGTCTACGACTTAAGGCGCGCGCGTGAGCGCGCGCACGTCCTGCTCGGGCTGGCGGTCGCCGTTGCCAATTTGGATCCCGTCATCGCCATCATCCGAAAGGCGAAGGACCCTGCCGAGGCGCGCGCGGCGCTCGTCGTGCCGTTCTGGCCGGTCGCGGACATCGAGAATTATGTCCGCGCCATCGACGACCCCGACGCCGAGGTGACGGCGAACGGGTACCGCCTATCGGATGCTCAGGCGCGCGCCATCCTCGAATTGCGCTTGCAAAGACTGACCGGGCTCGAGCGTAACAAGATCATCGATGATCTGAAGGTTCTTGTCACCGATATCGCGCGTTTCCTGACGATTTTGGGTTCGCGCGAGGATCTCTATGCCGTGATGCGCGCGGAACTGGTTGAGGTTCGGGAAAAATTCGCCGATGCCCGGCGCAGTACTATCCTGGACGAGGACATCGATACCGATATCGAGGACCTGATACAGCGGGAAGACATGGTCGTTACCGTTACGCACGGAGGATATATCAAACGCGTCCCGCTATCGACCTATCGCGCGCAGCGCCGGGGTGGCAAGGGGCGCACCGGCATGGCGACGCGAGAGGAGGATTTCGTCACTCAGCTTTTCGTCGCCTCGACGCACACGCCGGTCTTACTCTTCTCGTCCCAGGGCATCGCCTACAAGACCAAAGTCTATCAATTGCCGATCGGCACGCCGCAATCGCGCGGCAAGGCGCTGGTCAACGTCCTGCCGCTCGACGAGGGCGAGGTCATCACGACGCTGATGCCTCTGCCCGAGGACGAGGCCCGTTGGAAGGAACACTTCGTCGTCTTCGCCACCCAAAGCGGATATGTCCGGCGCAATTCCCTCGAGGATTTCGTCAGCGTCAAGTCCAACGGCAAGATCGCAATGAAACTAGATTCGGGCGATGCGCTCGAATCGGTTCAGATCTGCGACACCGACGACGATGTCCTGATTGCCACGCGAGGGGGCAAGTGCATTCGCTTTGCGCTGTCGGATGTGCGTGTGTTCAGCGGAAGGACCTCGACCGGCGTGCGCGGCATCTCGTTGGCCAAGGACGATCGCGTGATTTCGATGACTATTCTCAAACACATGGACCTCGATACCGCCGAGCGCCACGCCTATCTCAAGCATGCCGCCGCCAAACGACGCGCCGAATCTGGCGAGCCAGATATCGCCGAGGCCGACGCGCTCCCCGACGACGGGGTGGAGGCGGCTGAACATTTGACTTTGAGCGACGCGCGGATCGCTGAATTGGCGGCTGGCGAGCAGTTCATCCTGACCGTGGCCGCGAATGGCTTCGGCAAGCGAAGCTCTGCATACGAGTATCGGGTGACGGGGCGTGGCGGCAAGGGTATCGATTCGATCAATCTCGCCAAGAGCGATAATACCGTGGTTGGAGCATTTCCATTGTCGGACCGCGATCAAATCATGCTGGTGACCGATAATGGACGGCTCATTCGCTGTCCGGTCGACGATATCCGCATCGCCGGGCGCACGACGCGCGGCGTAACTCTGTTCCGTGTGGACGAGAGCGAGCGCGTGGTCTCGGTCGCGCGCCTGGGCGAGGTCGCGGCGGTCGATGACGCAAACGGCGTCAACGGCAATGGCGAAGCGGCGGTATTGACGAACGGCGCTGACAGCCAGGACACGGACAACCAAGACGTCAAGGGGGGCGATACCGATGGCGAATCAGGCAGCGGATAGACCCCGGGTCGGCGTTTACCCGGGCAGTTTCGATCCGCCCACCAACGGCCACCTCGACATCATCCGGCGCGCAACGCGCGTGGTGAACAAGCTGATCGTCGGCGTTGCGGTCAATCCGAGCAAGGACGCGCTCTTCACCATCGGCGAACGAGTCAAGATCGTCGAACAGGAAGTCGCGGCGATCGACCACGGTCTTTCCGGCCGGGTCGAGGTGCGCGCCTTCGAGGGGTTGCTGATGCACTATGTGCGCGATGTCGGCGCCACGATTATTATTCGCGGCCTGCGAGCGGTTACCGATTTCGACTATGAGTTCCAGATGACCGGGATGAACGCGCGCCTCGACCCTGAGATCGAAACGGTGTTCCTGATGGCGTCGGAAAGCCACCAGTTTATTTCCTCGCGAATGGTCAAGGAAATCGGCGTGCTCGGCGGCAATATCACGAGCTTCGTATCGCCCGCGGTGGCAAAGAGCCTTTCCGCCCGGATCGCCGAACGGCAATCGTCCAAGTAGATCGCAGCCCTGCTTATTGGGTCCCGAATCCGTCATTTTTGCATGGCCGGGCAGTGCACGACGGAACTCGGGGACCGGGCCTGGAAATTGGCACCAAACTTGCCTACTTAAAGGTTAATCGGCTCGCGATTGGGCCGCCGGGGGCGAACGCAGGTTCATTCGTCCATTCCGACTGCAAAAGGAGACGGCAAGATGCAAAGCGCAGCGATCTTCAAAGACGCCGAACGTCCGAATCGCTTGAGTTGGGCCTTGGCGATCATGGTCCTGGCGGGTGGGCTTGCCTGGGCGACGAACAGCTCCGCCCAGAGCGCAACAAGCCCGAGCAACGCGTCCGCGACAACCAATCGCGCGGTCGTGCCACAGGCGCCCGGCGCCATCCAAAACAATGCCAAGGCGACGCAAAAACCTGGGCAGGCCAGCGAACAAAAGACCGAGGACGGCATGAATCAAGTCAAGGACAAAGCCAAGTCAAAGGCCAAGGACAAGGCGGGCGCGACGCAGTAACCGTTACTTGGCGCATTTCTGCGAGCGGGCCGGAGGCGACTCCGGCCCGTTTCGATTCTCCCATTACAATTTCGGGGATGTTTCGGTTTACTTCCCGCCGCGCTTGAGAGCCAGGTCGATCCGGTACTCGTGCCAGGCCGCCGCCGCTTCGATGAGCCTGGTTGTTGACCATGGGGCAAGCCGCCACCTATGGTCCGCCGCACGCGTGATACGAGCCCGTAGCTCAGCGGTAGAGCATCTGACTTTTAATCAGAGGGTCGATGGTTCGATCCCATCCGGGCTCACCAATAACTCGATGTCCTAGCCTGAAATTGCTGGGGCGAATGACACTGCCAGCCAGGCATTACATCGACGGCAGGCTTGCGATCACAGACCCCTGAGCCTGCCCAGCGTCGAAGAACCTTTGGCAGGACACGACGGTAAGACTTGCTGCCTGCTCATCCGGACCCGGGGGAATCATTCCAGGCCGCTGAGCGCCGCCGTTCGCAATACCTTCAACGCCCTTAGCCATCCCATGTCAGAAACGGTGCGCCGTGCTGTCCGCGCGCCGGCCACCGAGACATGGCGGCGGCGGTCGCGGCCGCTTAACTCAATACAGGCTCAGGGACTTTTCGCGTTTTGCGGTCGGCAACGTGACAAGGCTCACGCTAGGAACGCTAGACGACGGCGGTCATGTGGATTTCAATGAGCCAGCGCGGGTCCGCCATCTCGGCGCGCACGGTGTATCGCGGCGGTGGCGCCTCGTGGTCGAAGTACTGAATGTAAACCTCGTGATAGGCCGGCCAGTCGTTCATGTCGCGGAGGAATGTATGCACCATGACCACGTTCTCGAACCCGGTGCCGGCCTTCTCCAGGACCATCTTCAGGTTCTCGAGCACGCGCTTGGTTTGCACGCGAATATCACCGCCTACGAGCGCACCCGTATCCGGGTCGGCCGAGACGACGCCGTTGGTCCACACCACGCCGTTCGCGCGTGCCGCCGCCGCCACCGGCACTCCGCCGCTCGTCTTCTCGGACTTGACGCTTCCCGCCGCAATCTGCGGACCGACGTAAAATCGCTCGACCTTGGCCATGGCATTCCTCCCCCGTGTAGCGCGCGCCGATTGTGTCGAGCGCGCATGGAGCTGTCCAGACCGTGAGCGAGGATATCGCCCTTCTTTCCGCCGCCGAAATGGTGCGCCGCTTCCGCGCGGGCGCGCTTGCGCCGACGGACGTCATGGAAGCGGTGTTTCGCCGCATCGATGCGCTCAACCCGCGCCTCAATGCCTATGTGGCGCTCGACCGCGAGCCTGCAATGGCGGCGTCGCGCGCCGCGACCGCGGAATTGACCCGTGGCGGTTCGGGCCGGATCGGACCGCTTCACGGCGTGCCCGTCTCGATCAAGGACGTGACCCCGGTGGCGGGTCTGGGCTGGACGTTTGGCTCGCCCTTGCATGCCGGTCAGGTGGCGACGGAGGACGCGCTCATCGTCCAGCGCCTCAAGGCCGCCGGCGCCATCGTCGTCGGCAAGACCAACACACCGGACTTCGCCTTCGGCGGAGTGACGGACAATGCGCTCTTCGGACCCACGCGAAATCCATGGGACCCACGCATGACGGCGGGCGGCTCGACGGGCGGCGGCGCAGCAGCGGTCGCTGCGGGCATGGGGCCCATCGCGCAGGGCGGCGATCTCGGCGGAAGCCTCCGTACGCCCGCCGCCTTCTGCGGCATCGTGGGCTTTCGTTCCTCGCCGGGCTTGGTGCCCATCTGGCCCAATTTACTGCCGTGGGATCCGAACATCGTTGAAGGCACCATGGCGCGAACCGTCGAGGATATCGCGCTCTCGCTCGCCGTCATCGCCGGACCCGACCCGCGCGCACCGCTCTCGTATCGAGTGGATCAGGCCCGGTTCACGGCGGCGTTCGCCGCGCCGAAGGTGGAGGGGTGGCGGGTAGCGTGGACGCCCGATTTGGGTGGAATTCTGCCTGTCGAGCCAGAAGTCGCGGAGGCGGTCGAGCGCGCGGCTGATGCGTTCCGCGAGATGGGCGCGGTGGTCGAGCGCGCCTCGCCCGATTTCAGCGGCCTCATGGACACGGTCCTGCCCACGCGCGGCCTCATCATGGCGGCGCTGCACGCGGATAAATTGGCGACGGACCGCGCGCGCTTGCCTCCGGCGCTTGTCTGGAATGTGGAATTGGGGCTGAAACTGTTGCCGGAGGCGATCGCCAAGGGCGAGCGAGTGCGTGGTGTGCTGACTGAGCGGGCGGCAACTTTCTTTGTGCGCTATGACGCGCTGCTTCTGCCGACTGAGGCCGTGGCACCCTTCGAAATCGGTATCGACTTTCCCGATTCGATCAACGGCGTTCTGCTCGACAACCCCATTCACTGGTTCGCGCTCGCCTATGCGGCAACGGCAGTTGGATTGCCCGCGCTTTCCGTGCCTGCGGGCTTCACACGCGCGGGTCTGCCCATCGGGATGCAGATCGTCGTCGGTCACAGGCGGGAGGAAGCGGCAATCGCCGCCGGCGCCGCCTTCGAGGCGGCGCGGCCTTGGGCGCATCGCGTCCCGCCTTGCGTGACGACGCTTGCGACGTGAGAACGGGCTAGGCGGCCCGGAAACTCCGGCACCAAGCGGTCGATGACAAGATAAGGCCGCTTAGTTCTGCATTGCCGCCGAGGTGAAATCAGTAAGCGGCTTCGTTATGCCGGTGGCACAAACGCCGTCTCTAAAATAACATCGCAACCGGACCGCTCGGTGGAGACCGGCCGCGTCTCGAACTCGACCGCTCCAATCCTGCTCGCCGCCCCGCGACCCGCATCGGGCCAAAATGAATCGTCGACTGATTCTGTCCTTCTGCGCCGCCGAAATACTCGGCATGGCGAACTATGCGGGGTTCGCGGCATTGCTGCCGCGGTTCGTCGAGCTGTGGTCGCTCTCGAACGCCCAAGCCGGCTGGATCAGCGGGATCTATTTCGCCGGCTATACTCTTGTCGTGCCGTTTCTCGTCGCGCTCACTGACCGCCTCGACCCCCGCCGCATCTATCTCGCCTCGACCGCGATCACAGCGGTCTCGACGCTCGGCTATGCGATATTCGCGGATGGATTTTGGAGCGCCATGGTCTTGCGCGCCATCGCGGGCATTGGCCTTGCCGGAACCTACATGCCCGGCCTCAAGGCGCTGACCGACCGGACGGACGAGCGCCAGAGGGCGCGCGTTACGGGATTCTACACCGCCGCCTATTCGGCCGCCGCCAGCATGTCCTTCGTCTTCATCGGCGTGTTCGACGAAATCTGGGGTTGGCGCTGGGCGTTCGGTTTGTCGGGCCTGATGGCGCTGGCCGCCTATGCGCTGATCGCCGCAGTTTTGCCGGCGGAACCGCCCAAGACCGCGCCGTCCTGGCGCGAGGTTCGGGCGGCGGTCGATTTTCGCCCCGTTGTCCGCAACCGCGCGGCGATGGGCTTCATGATTGCCTATCTTGCGGTGGTGTGGGGTATTTCGGCCAATCGCGCCTGGTTCGTAGCCTTGTTCGTTTACAGTATCTCCGTGCAGGAGCCAGGGGCGTGGGTGTGGAGCGCCACCCTGGTCGCGGCCCTGCTCAACATCCTCGGTCTTCCGGCATCATTGGGCGGCAACGAGCTCGCAATTCGCTTCGGCTATGTGCGCGCGGTCGTCGGGTTCTTCGCCCTTGCGGCGATTGTCACCGTGATTTTCGGCGTTAGCCTGCATTGGCCCTATGCCGCGCTCGTAGCATTGGCGGGGCTCATGGTGCTGATGCTCAACGCCAATGGCAGCTCGATTACCGGCGGCACGGTGACGGTCGCCGAGCCCGCGCGGCGGGGCGCAACCATGGCGCTACATTCCTGTCTCGGATTTCTCGGAGGGTTTCTCGGGCCCTTGGTGTTTGGCTACGCTCTTGATTTCGGCGGTGGCGCGTTCAATTCGGGGGCTTGGATGATCAGCTTCGCCTCGACCGCAATTGTCTGCCTGATTGGCGCCGCTGCGGTCATCCTGTTGTCGCGCCCTTCGCGCTCGGGCTAGGGGTTTTGGGCGGCAGAATCGCCGATTTCCCGAACACACGCCTTTCGCCGATAATCGGGTCATGAATCTGGCCCAGCTTCTGGTTCGCGCGGCGCGTTTCGATGGCGCGCGAACGGCCGTGTTCCTCGATGACCGGCCTGTGCACGGCTACGGCGCGCTGATGGCACGGACGAGCGCCTTGGCCCAGGCGTTTAGCGCCGATCATCACCTGCGACCAGGTGACCGGATCGCCTTGTTCATGCACAACCACCCCGCCGTGGTCGAACTCATGTTTGCCTGCTGGTGGGGGGGATACGTGGCCGTGCCCGTGAACGCCAAGCTCCATCCCAAAGAACTCGCCTTCATTCTCGGCCATTGTGGGGCGCGGCTGTGCTATGCGACCGATGATCTAGCCGGCATCGCAGATCAAGCCGCGCGCGAAGCCGAGCCCATGGCCGAACCGGGACGGCCGAGTGCGCGGGCGCGGGTGATTTCGGTCGATAGCGCCGAATATGACCGCCTAGCCGCGCGCGGCCTTGCCGGACCGCCGGCCGAAGCCGCGCCCGATGATCTCGCTTGGCTGTTCTATACCAGCGGCACGACCGGGCGGCCCAAGGGCGCCATGCTCAGCCAGCGCAATCTGTTGGCGATGACCCTGTGTTATTTTGCCGATGTCGATGGCATCGCGCCGGGTGACGCCATCATGCATGCAGCCCCCATGTCGCACGGCTCGGGCATGTATATCCTGCCTCACGTCGCAGCCGGAGCGGCGCAAATCGTGCTGCGCGGGGATAAATTCGACCCCGGCGCCATTTTCGAACTCCTGGGCGCGCACAGTGGCGTGACGATGTTCGCAGCTCCCACCATGGTGAAGCGCCTGATCGAGAATCCTGGCGTTGCGCGCGCCGATCTCGCGCGGCTCAAGACCATCATCTATGGCGGCGGACCCATGTATCTTGCCGATATTCGCCATGCTCTCGCCGTCATGGGCGATCGCTTCGTGCAGATTTACGGCCAGGGCGAGAGCCCCATGACCATCACCGCGCTTGGCCGGCGTCATCATTCCGACACGGGCCATCCACGATACCTCGAACGATTGGCCTCCGTGGGCATCGCCCATGGCGCGGTTGAGGTCCAGGTGGCGGATGAAGCGGATCGCGTGCTGCCGCCGGAGCAGGTGGGCGAGGTTGTCGTGCGCGGCGAAGCGGTGATGCAGGGCTATTGGCGCGACGCGGCCGCGACCGCATCTGCTCTGCGGGGCGGTTGGTTGCACACGGGCGATGTGGGCGCATTCGACGCCGATGGCTTCCTCACCCTAAAGGACCGCTCGAAGGACCTCATTATCAGCGGCGGGAGCAATATCTATCCGCGCGAAATCGAGGAGATTCTGCTGCGCCACCCGGACGTGGCCGAAGTATCCGTAATCGGCCGACCCCATCCCGAATGGGGCGAGGAGGTCGTCGCGGTGGTGGTGCTGCGCTCCGGAAAGTCGCTCGCCGTGGATGGATTGGACGAACTGTGCCGCGACAGCATCGCGCGATTCAAGCGCCCGCGCGCTTATATCGCCGTCGAGTCCTTGCCGAAAAACAACACTGGCAAAGTTCTCAAGACCGAATTGCGCCGGTATTTGGGCGGCAAGGAGAGCGCGTGACCGGCCGTCTCGAAGGCAAGGTGGCGATCGTCACGGGTGCGGGCGCGATCGGGCCGGGTTGGGGCAATGGCAAGGCCATCGCCGTCTTGTTCGCGCGCGAGGGCGCGCGGCTTCTGGTTGCGGATCTGAACGAAGCGGCCGCCGCCGATACGCGCGCCATCATCGCGGGCGAGGGCGGGACATGCGCGGTCGCGCGCGCGGATGTCTCGCGCGCGGATGACGCGGCGGCGATGGTCGCGCATTGTTGCGAGACTTACGGGCGGATCGACGTGCTGGTCAACAATGTCGGGATCGTCAGCCTCGGCGGCGTCGCCGCGGTGGACGAAGCGGAATGGGACCGCGTCATGGCGGTCAATTTGAAGTCCATGTTCCTGACGTGCAAGGCGGTATTGCCGGTGATGGAGCGCCAGGGTGCTGGCGCCATCGTCAACATCGCCTCCATTGCGGGCATCCGGGACACGGGCATCGCCTATGTCACCTACAATACGTCCAAGGGTGCGGTTCTCCCGTTCACGCGTTCCATCGCCATGGAATATGCCCGGCGAGGCGTGCGCGCAAATTGCGTGCTGCCCGGGCTGTTGGACACGCCGATGGTGACAGCCGGCCTCGCTGGAGCCTATGGCGCGGGCGACATCGCGCGCATGAAGGCGATTCGCGCGGAGCAAGTACCCATGGGCCGGATGGGCGATGCCTGGGACACCGCGCACGCGGCGCTTTTCCTTGCCTCGGATGACGCCAAGTACGTGACCGGAGTCGAGCTCGTGGTCGATGGCGGAGTTACCGCAAAGTTCTCCTGACCGCGCGGCGAGGCCCGCTTTTCTAGAACATCAACTTGTCGAGTCCGCGTGCCAGACCGCGAAGCTCGCGCACCTTGCGCGCGGCGAGCAGGGTTCCACCCACGAAGATCTCGTCGGAGGTCTGCATGTCGTGGCGGATAACAAGGCGCTCGCCGGGCAGTCCGAAGATGACCTCGCACGAAGCCGAGTGGCCGGGCAGGCGCACGGCATGGACACGCGTGCCGTGAATGTCCGCGCCGCGCGCGCCCTTGGGGCCGATCATGGCTTCGGGGTCGTGGACGTAGGACGGGCGGCGCACTTCGGAGAGATGTTCGGCCAATTCCGTGGCTGTCCCGCTCGGCGCGTCGGGTTTCTCGGCCTTGCAATATTCAAGCACCTCCCAATGGGGCACGTACTGCGCGGCGAGACGGGCGAAGTGCTGCATGAGCGCGGCCGTAATCGCGAAGTTGCCCGTGGCCACGCCCACGCCCTGGGCCTTCGCCATGGCGTCGATTTCGTCTCGGTCGCCCCCCGATAGGCCCGACGTGCCGATGACGACCGGGATGCGCCGTTCAAGCGCCAGCATGACATGGCGCTTGATGGCGGTGGGGTGCGTGTAGTCGATAAGGACATCCGGGCCCCGAGAGAGCGCGGCCACGATATCCGCCTCGATCTTGATGCCGACGGCAGCAGCACCGGCAGCCGTGCCGGCGTCTTGTCCCGCGGCACGGCGCGCAACGGCACTGTCGAGGGTGAAGTCCTTCGAGGCCAGTATCGCCCGCGCAAGACAACGGCCAACACCGCCGGTCGCGCCCGCCAAGCATACCTTGATCACCATATAAATCTCCCTGTTCGTAACCGAGCGATAAGCCGCGCCAAGCTTGGATGTCATTTCAATCGCCGCGCAAGTCCCTCCCAATGAGAAGGTCGGCGAGGGACCCTCGGCGACCCTGCCCGTTGCCCAAGGCGCTGCAATCGTGCACAACCGTCTTGGCCTGTTGGCCTGTTGGCCTGTTGGCTAAACCATCGGGAGGAACCCATGCCGGCTGCACAGCGCGTCGCCATCGTCACTGCCGCCAGCAAGGGCATCGGCGAGGCCTGCGCCCGCGAACTCGCCGAGCGCGGCTACAAACTCGCCCTCATCTCGCCCTCGGGTGCGTGCGAAAAGCTTGCTAAAGCGTTGGGCGGCATTGGTTTCGCTGGCTCCGTAACCGAGGAGGCGGACATCAAACGCCTGGTCGATGCGACGCTCGACAAGTGGGGACGCATCGACGCGGTCGTCAACAATTCGGGTCGCCACGCCAGCGTGTTCAAAAAACACGGCTTCGAGGGCCGCTCTGCCCTGACGGCGGCGCGCCTCAACTACGATCCCGATTTCGAATCCAATATGCTCGAGATTCCCGACGCCGTCTGGCACGGCGTGCTCGACCTCATCGTGCTCAATGTCGTGCGCATGTGCCGGCACGTGACGCCCCACATGATCAAGCAGGGCAGCGGCGCCATCGTCAACATCTCAGGCATGGAGGCGTCTCAACCGCGCGTGCTCTACACCACGGGGCCAGTGCGCCTCGCGCTGCACGGCATCACCAAGATCTATTCCGACCGCTACGGCAAACACGGCATCCGCATGAATAATGTGCTGCCGGGCATCGTCGAGAACGCCGACATGGACGCTGAGGAAATTCGCAAGGCCATTCCAATTCCAAGGCGTGGCACGCTGGCCGAAATGGCCAAGACGGTCGCGTTCTTGTTGTCGGAGGACGCGGGCTATATCACCGGGCAGCAAATCCTGGTCGATGGCGGCTTGAACCGCTCCATCTGAACCCTATTCGACCTGCGTTTGCTCGCCCTTGGCAGCCTGGGCGGTGGTGCCGTGCCGCGCCTGCCAATTCGCGGCCACGCGCTCGGACTCGCGCAGCTCGCCCGGCGTCATAGTGGACGCCGTTTTCTCGCGCATCTTGGTCGCTGAATTCTTCATCACCCCTTCTTGCAATTTGGGAATCGCCAGACCGAGGAAGGCATGGGTGTTCACCTTGTTCGGAGTTACGCCGGGGCATTGGCGATTGCATAGCCCGACGCCGAATAACGCCATGCCGTGACCTTGCTCGGCCGCGCGCGTGAACCAGCGCAACGCGGCGGGGCCGTCCTTGGGTGTCCCCCGTCCGATCTGAAGCATGTATGCGTAGGTAAACTGCGCCTGCGGATGATCGAGTTCGGCTGAGCGCTTGAAATATTTCACGGCCTCGATCGGATTGACCTTAACCCCGAAGCCCTGGTCGAAGAGCAGACCCAAGGAGTAAATGGCCGGCGCAAAACCCTGATCGGCGGCCCGGCGATACCACTTCAACCCCTCGCGTATATCCGCCGGCACGCCATCGCCTTGATGATGCATGAGGGCCAGTTGAAATTGTGCGGCTGCGTGCCCCGATTTGGCCAATTCGTTAAAACCTGCAAGGGCTTCAGCGTAGTGCCCATTGTCATACGCCGCCAGGGCCCGGTCATATTCGGTTTCCGCCCGCGCCGGCGCGACGGCCCATGCCGCGATCGCCAAAATCGCACCGGCTCGCAAAAGAATTTTTAGGCGAATAAATCCCATGGCTATTCCGTATCACGGCTCGCCCACCCACAACAATCCGCAACTTCGGGCGTGACCCGGCCAGGTGCGCGGCGGCCTGATTTGCCATATACGATTGGAAAGCCATGGATTCGCGCATCGCCATATTCCGCGCCACCGTACGCGAGGTTATGAGTGCGGCCCCGGTTGCGCTCGAACTTGGCACATCCTGCGCCGCAGCCATCCGCGCGCTTTCCGCGGCGCGCGCCTCGGCCGCCATCGTGCTCGACGGGCAGGGCGGGGCGGCGGGAATCGTGACCGAGCAGGATGTCGTGCGGCGCATGGCCTTCTCGATCCACGCCGATACTCCTGTCGAGCGGGTCATGAGCGCTCCGGTCGCGACGATTCGCGACGATGAATATCTTTATCGCGCCATCGCTTTCATGCGAGCCCGAGGCCTGCGGCACCTGCCCGTGGCCGATGGCCAAGGCCGGGTCGTCGGCACGCTCGAACTCCACGGTGCGCTCGCGGCCGGCTTGGCGCGCTCACTGACCCTTATCGAGCGATTGTCGCACGAGCACTCATTCGAAGGCCTGAAGGCGATCAAGGCCGCCCAGGTCGAGGTCGCATCGTCGCTTATGTCCGAGGGCGCGGCGGCGGCGGAAATCCAGGCCCTGCTGAGCGACGTCAATCTCGATATCCATCGCCGCATCATCGCCCTCGCCATGCGCGAGATGCGCGAGAACGGGCAGGGCGAGCCGCCAGCGCCCTTTGCACTCATCGTCATGGGATCGGGAGGGCGGGGCGAAAGCTTTTTATATCCCGATCAGGATAACGGCTTTGTCATCGCCGACCACAAGCAAAGCGAACGGGCGCGCATCGACGGCTATTTCCTCGCCCTAGCCGAGCGCATGACCTCGGCTCTGGATGCGGCCGGGTTCCCCTTTTGCAAGGGCCAGGTGATGGCGACCAATCCGATCTGGCGCCGGAGTCTTTCGGACTGGCGAGCGTGGATCGGCGACTGGGTGCGCCATCGCCGCGATCGGCAGGCGCTCATGGCGGACATTTTTTTCGATTTTTGCGGTGCGGCGGGCGAGGCGCAGCTGGTGTCCTCGCTCCGCGCGATGGTCATGGAAGAGATCGCGTCTCACCCCGGGTTCCTCCAGCAGATGTACCGCATCGAGGCCGAGCACGGCGTGGCTCTGGGCCTCTTCAACCGGCTGGCTGCGTCGCGCCGGGATGCCGACGGACGCGAGGCCATGGATTTGAAGATGGGTGGCACGCTGCCGCTCGTGGAGGCGGTGCGGCTCTACGCGCTCAAACACGGGATCGCGGAAGTCTCGACCCATGACCGGCTTGCGCGCCTGGGCGAAATGGGTGTGATCGACGCCGACGAACTCGACTATCTGCGCGGCGCCTTCGCCGAGATCAGCCGACTCTTGCTGCGCGAACAGCTAGCC
>JBJXGH010000084.1:0-9826 GCA_046153685.1 Alphaproteobacteria bacterium | reverse complement strand
AAATCGTCCTCGATCGCCGTGATGCGCTCGACCGTAAAGGGCGGACCCATGGCGATGCGTTGGGCATACAATCCCACGCCGTCGAGGCGCAGTATGCGGTTCATCTCCGGCTCGATGGTCGGATCGTTGCCTAGAACGATTAGGCCGATGGCCGCACGCGACGCGGGTCCGGCATCCAGGGCGCATGGCAAGGTCAGCCAGTCTTCGTCGCTCATGAAGAAAAATCCATCTTGCTCATGGGCAGCACACGCACGCGCTTGCCCGTCGCCGCGAAAACCGCATTGGCGACCGCCGGACCGATGGGCGGCACGCCCGGCTCGCCTACCCCGCTCGGCGCGCGTCTAGATGGCCGGATATGGACCTCGACGCGCGGCATCTCGTCGATGGACAGAACGGGATGGCGATCGAAATTGCGCTCGACCACCCGCCCCGCATCGAGCGTTATCGCGCCCTTGAGGATGGCGCCGAGGCCAAAACCGATAGCGCCCTCCATCTGCGCCTTCACGATGTCGGGATTGACCGCAAGGCCGCAATCGACGACGCAAACCACGCGCTCGACCTTGATGCGGCCGTCGAGCACGCGCACCTCGGCGATCTGGGCCACGACGGAGCCGAATGATTCCGCCACCGCCACGCCCCGCCCCCAGCCCTTCGGCAGTTTCCTGCCCCAGCCCGATACGTCGCGCGCCTGAATCAGCACCGCCAAATGCCGGGGCGATTCGTTCAGCATGTCGAGACGATAGAATAGCGGATCCTTGCCCGCCGCATGGGCGAGCTCGTCCACGAACACCTCGGTCGCATAGGTGTTGTGCGTGCTCCCGACCGCGCGCCACCATAGCACCGGCACGCCCACATCGGTCGTCACCGCATCGACCGAAAGATCGGGCACCGTATAGGGCAGATTCGCCGCGCCCTCGACCGTGGTCCGATCGACTCCTCCCGTGCCCGCGCCGCCTTCGAAGCCCGTGCCGCGCAGAATCGATTGCCCGACGATCCGGTGGCGCCACGCCACAACCCGGCCGCGCCGGTCGAGCCCGGCCTTGAGTGCGTGAACGTACATCGGCCGGTACCGCCCGCCCGCCATGTCGTCCTCGCGCGTCCACATGACCTTGACCGGGGCTTTCCAGCCGATGGCCTTGGCCGTCGCCACCGCCTCGACGACGATATCGCCGTCGGCGACCGCGCGACGGCCGAAGCCACCACCGGTCATCATGACGTGAAGAATCACGTCCTCGCGCGCGATTCCCGCGACCGAAGCCGCGATCGATTGATAGGTGTCCGGCATCTGGTGTCCGCCCCAGATTTCGAGCTTGCCGCCGCGCTTCCACGCCACCGCATCGAGCGGCTCGAGCGCCGCATGCGCGAGATAGGGAAATTCATAGCTTGCCTCGACGGTTTTTACCGCCTGCGCGAGGCCCTCGGCGACATCGCCGTTGAGCCGCGCGATCTGCCCCTTGCCCTCGCGCGCAAGGCGCCGGTATTCGGCGAACAGTTCTTCGCTGCCGCGCTTTTCGGCCGCCGAATCGTCCCATTCAACGATCAATTTTTCCCGGCCCCTGATCGCCGCCCAGGTGTTCTCGGCGACGACGGCCACGCCGCGCGGAATCCGCACGACATCGACCACGCCCCTGATCTTCTTCGCGGCCTTGGCGTCGAAGGATATGACGGTCGCGCCAAATAGCGGGGGGTGGGCGACAACGGCGGTCAACATCCCCGGCAGGCGCACATCGATGGTGTATTCCTGCTTGCCCGTGGTTTTGTCGGCGGTATCGAGGCGGCGCAGCGATTCCTTGCCGATGAATTTCCACTCATGCGGTTCCTTGAACGCGACCAATGCCGGCACGGCCATGGCCGCGGCCCGGGGCGCGAGCTCGCCGAAGCGCGCCGATTTGCCCGACCGGTGCTTGACGATGCCCGCCTCGATTTCGATTTCCTTCGCCGGCACGCCCCATTCGGCCGCCGCCGCCTCTTCCAACATGTGCCGCGCAATCGCGCCCGCGTGGCGATAGCGTGTGAATGAGCTAACCATTCCGGTCGAACCGCCCGTCCCCTGCACCGCCCCGCCCCACGCCAAGTTGCCGTAAAGCTCGGTATTGCCCGCGGCCCCCTCGGCGCGCATTTGCGCCCAATCGGCATCGAGTTCGTCGGCGACCAGGCTGGCAATCCCGGTATAGATCCCCTGCCCCATGTCCATATGCGCCGAAAGGATCGTGACGCTGTCGTCCGCGCCGATGCGCAGATAACCCTCGAACAGCGTGCCTTCGTCCATCGCCAAAGGTGCGGCCCCCATGCGTTTGTCGCGGAGATAAAATCCGACGATCAGGCCCGCCGCCAAGGTCGCGCCGCCGGCAATGAAGGCGCGGCGTTTCATCGTGGTGGCATCCGCCATGGCTTAGGGTCCCATCGCGCCCGCCGCGCGATGAATCGCCAACCGTATGCGGTGATAGGTCGCGCAGCGGCAGAGAATGCCCGACATCGCCTTGTCGATCTCCTCGTCGCTTGGCTTGGAATTGGCCGCGAGCAGAGCCGCGGCGGCGAGCACCTGGCCGGATTGGCAATAGCCGCACTGCACGACATCGAGCGCGATCCACGCCGCGCGCACCGCCTCGACCGCGCGGCCTTCGGCGCCCTCGATGGTCACGATCTCCGCCGCGCCTACATCCCCCACGCGAAGCGAACAGGACCGCACGGGCGCGCCGTCGAGATACACCGTGCATGCGCCGCACAGCGCGGCGCCGCAGCCGTACTTGGTGCCGGTAAGACCGAGCTCGTCGCGCAGCACCCATAATAGCGGCGTGTCTGCCGCCGCACGCACGCGCGCCTCTTTGCCGTTCACCTTGAGACCGATCATGCGGCCTTCTCCGATTGCGCGGCGCGACGGCTAGGCGGCGCGCGGCGTGCGATCAAGGGAAAAGCGGTTCTTGTTCGAGGCTCGTGGTCTCGGCGAAGCCGCAGACGAGATTCATGTTCTGAACCGCCTGGCCGGCGGCGCCCTTGACCAGATTGTCGATGACGGAAAGCACGATCGCGCGCCCAGGAATTCGGTCGGCCGCCACGGCCATGAGACAGTGATTGGAGCCCCGCACATGCCGGGTATGCGGCACGGCACCCGCAGGCAACACGCGCACGAAGGCCTCGCCCGCATAACGCTTGGCGAGTGTCGCGCGCAGATCGTCTGCGCTCGCCCCGCCCGCGAGGCGGACATAGATGCTCGAGAGTATCCCCCGGCTCATCGGCATGAGGTGGGGGGTGAAGTTGACAACGACCGGCCGGCCGGCGGCCTCGGTCAAACCCTGCTCGATTTCCGGCATGTGGCGGTGATTGGCGACGCCGTAGGCATGGATGCCCTCGGTCACTTCGGCGAACAAATTGGCTTCCTTGGCGCCGCGACCGGCGCCGGACACGCCGGATTTGGCGTCGATGATGATGTCGTCGGTCGAGATCAGCTTGGCCTCAAGCAAAGGCACGAGCGGCAATTGCGCGCTCGTCGGGTAGCAGCCGGGATTGGCGACGAGCCGGGCACGCGCGATTTCGGCGCGTTTCAGTTCGGTAAGGCCGTACACCGCTTCCTTCTGGATCGCAATTGCCTGGTGCGTATGGCCGTACCATTTGGCATAGGCCGCCACATCCGACAGCCGGAAATCCGCCGACAGGTCGATGATCTTAAGATGCGCCGGCAACGCGGCCACGACCTCCTGAGTCGTACCGTGCGGCAGAGCGCAATATACAACGTCGAGCGCCTCCCATTTCACGTCATCGATCTTGGTCAGCACCGGCAGATCGAGATGACCGAGATGGGGAAACACCTCGCCCAACCGCTTGCCCGCCATGCGGTCGCCCGTCAGCGCCGAAAGCACGACGCGCGGGTGGCGGCTCAACAAACGGATGAGCTCGGCCCCGGTATAGCCCGAGGCCCCAAGAATTCCAGTCCGCAACCGGTCCGATGCGTTCGCCATGGCAGTGATCCCTGTTCATTCCACTCCGACGCAGGCGCCAAAAACGCTGAGAGCGCCCAGTTGGGGCGCTCTCAGCATACAGAAAAGGCGCCCGCGCGTTTAGCGCTTCGAGAACTGGAAGCTGCGTCGGGCCTTGGCCCGGCCATACTTCTTGCGCTCGACCACGCGACTGTCGCGCGTGAGGAACCCGCCGCCCTTGAGCTTGGAACGCAGCTCCGGCTCGAAATAGGTCAGGGCCTTGGAGATGCCGTGGCGTACCGCGCCGGCCTGGCCGGACAACCCGCCGCCCACGACCGTGCACCAGACGTCGAACTGGCCGAGCCGGCCGGCGATGACGAAAGGCTGCGCCAACATCATGCGCAGCACCGGGCGCACGAAATACTTCTCGCCCTCGCGGTCGTTGACCACGAACTTGCCCGTGCCGCGTTTGATCCAGACGCGCGCGATGGCGTTCTTGCGCTTGCCGGTGGCGTAGGCCCGGCCCTGCTTATCGATCTTGGGCACCGCCGGCGCGGTCGGAACGACCTGCTGGGACAGCCCCGCGAATCCGCTGGTCACCGCCATTACGAACTCCGCTTGTTCTTCGGGTTGAGCTTGGCCATGTCGAGCGTCTCCGGGCTCTGCGCCTCGTGAGGGTGCTCGATGCCGGGATAGATGCGGAGATTGCGCATCAATTTCCGGCCAAGGACATTCGCCGTGATCATCCGCTTGACCGCGCGCTCGATCACCCGCTCGGGATGTTTGCTTGCCAGCGTCGCCGCGGGTGAAACATCCTTGATGCCGCCGGGAAAACCGGTGTGCCAATAAAACCGGCTCTGCTGCGCCTTGTTGCCGGTGATGCGCACCTTGGCCGCGTTGACGACGATGATGTTGTCGCCGCAATCGACATGCGGAGTGAATATGGGCTTGTGCTTGCCCCGAAGCCGATTGGCAATCACCGTTGCCAAGCGCCCGAGCACGACGCCTTCGGCGTCGATCAGCACCCATTTCTTTTCGACCTCCGCGGGCTTCGCGGAGAAGGTTTTCATGGCCATGGTCGGCTCTTCGATGAGGGCCGCAGCCCTGGGGCGCGGCGGAGGCCGGGATTATGGCCAGACGCGTCACGCTGTCAACCGGAAAGGCCCGTAAAACCTGGAAAAAGGCGAGTGGTAAAATATTACCGCTTGCCAGAGTTCCACATTATCAAGCCTTCCCTGGTGGTATTGAGTAGGTTCCCGTGGCGTGGGCCAGAAGGCCCCCGCCTTGGCCATCGAGAATCGAACACTCGCCCACGATGAGGCGCTTACCGGCTTTGAGGACCCGGCCCTCGGCGCGCACCAGGCCAAGGCCCGGTTTGTTCAAGAAATTGATATTGAGATTGGTCGTAACCGCGAGCGGCACATGGCCGACGATGGACAGCGTCACCGCATAGAGCGTCACATCCGCCAGGGCGAACAAGAGCGGCCCGGCCATGGTGCCGCCAGGGCGCATGGCACCCTCGCCGCCCGCCAGGGTGAGAACGGCGCGGCCTCGATCCAGACTCTCGACCGCCATGCCGAAAATGCGCACGAGGGGCAGTTCAGCCTCGACGAGCGACCGAAATTCGGCCAGTGATATCCGTGACATGTTCTTTCATCCTTGAAATCGAAGACGCGGCGCAAGAGATTTCGGCCATGACCCAAGGTACCGCGAAAGCCGCCACTGTGAACGAGCCACTCGTGCTGCGCGCCCAAACCGGCGCCGTCGCGACGCTGACGCTCAACCGGCCCCGCCATGCGAATGCCTTGTCCGAGGCCCTGCTGGCGGAATTGCAGGGCGTGCTGAACGCGATCGCCGCCGATTCCTCCGTCCGGGTCGTCGTCCTCGCCGGTGCGGGCAAGGCGTTCTCGGCCGGCCACGATCTCAAGGAAATGCGCGCACGCACGGACCGGGCCTATCACGAATGGCTGTTTTCGACCTGCAGCCGGATGATGATGGCCATCACGCGCATGGGCCAGCCGGTGATCGCCCGCGTCCACGGAATAGCCACGGCGGCCGGCTGCCAACTCGTCGCCGCCTGCGATCTCGCGGTCGCGGGAGAAAGCGCGCGCTTTGGCACCAACGGTATCGATGCGGGCCTGTTCTGCACCACGCCCGGGGTTACGGTCGGCCGGGCCGTCGCGCGCAAGCACGCGCTCGATTTGCTCCTGACCGGCGGCTTCATCGACGCGCGGCGGGCCGAGACCATCGGCCTGGTCAGCCGCACGGTGGCGGACGGCGAACTCGACGCGACGGTGCGTGCCCTCGCCGAGACGATTGCGGCAAAATCGGGCGCGGCGATCACCCAGGGCAAGCGCGCCTTCTATCGGCAAATCGAAATGCCGATCGAGGACGCCTATCGCTTCGCCAGCCGAGCAATGGCCGAAGGCATGGCGCTGGAAGACGCGGGCGAAGGCATCGATTCCTTCATAGCCAAACGCCTGCCGTCTTGGAAACATCGCTGAAGGCCCGCGCGATGGATCACGAAAGCTATGCCGACGACCATATCCGCGCCGTGCTGGCTTCGGTTCGCACGATCGCCATGGTCGGCGCCTCCGACAATTGGAACCGTCCTAGCTATTTCGCCATGAAGTACCTGCAGAGCAAGGGCTTCAGGGTCATCCCGGTCAACCCGCGCGCTTCCAGCGTCGAGATTCTGGGCGAGAAAGTGATCAAGGAGTTGAGCAATCTCGTGCCGCCCGTGGATATGGTCGATATCTTTCGCAACTCCGAAGCCGCTGGGCCCATCACCGACGAGGCCATCGCACTGGCCAAGGAAAAGGGCTTCAAGGTCATCTGGATGCAATTGGGCGTGCGCAACGACGAAGCCGCCGCGCGCGCGGAAAAAGCCGGGCTCCTTGTCATCATGAACCGGTGCCCGAAAATCGAATACGCCCGCCTCAACGGCGAATTATCCTGGAACGGCTTCAATTCGAACGTGATCTCCAGTAAGCGCCGGCGCCTGCCTCCGGCCCGAGCGAAAGGGACAATGCCATGACCGAACGCAAACGCGGATTCGACACGCTGTCGATCCATGCCGGCGCCTCGCCCGATCCGGCGACCGGCGCCCGCCAAACCCCGATCTACCAGACGACGTCATTCGTCTTCGACGACGTCGATCACGCGGCGTCCTTGTTCAACCTTCAGGTGCCGGGATTCATTTATTCGCGCCTAACCAACCCGACCGTCGCCGTTCTCGAGGAACGGGTGGCGGCCCTCGAAGGCGGGCGCGGGGCAACGGCGACCGCCTCGGGCCACGCGGCGCAAATCCTTGCGCTCTTTCCCTTCATGCAGCCGGGTGACGAAATCGTCGCCTCGAACAAGCTCTACGGCGGCTCGATCAACCAGATGGGCCACAGCTACAAGAAGTTCGGATGGAACGCGGTATTCGTTGACCCGGACGAGCCCAAAAACTTCGAACGCGCGATCACGCCCAAGACAAAGGCGATTTTCATCGAAATCCTCGCCAATCCAGGCGGCGTGATCGTCGATGTGGACGCGGTCGCAGCCATCGCCAAGCGGGCTGGCATCCCCCTGCTCGTCGATAACACCATGGCAACGCCCTATCTCATTCGCCCGATCGAGCACGGCGCCGATATCGTCATCCACTCGACGACCAAGTTCCTGTCCGGCAACGGCACCTCCATCGGAGGTATCGTCGTCGATTCCGGTAAATTCGACTGGCTCAAGAGCGATAAATTCCCGAGTCTCTCCAAGCCCGCGCCGGAATATCACGGCCTGACCTTCGCCGAGACCTTTGGCGATCTGGCCTATACGATTTACGGCCATGCCGTGGGCTTGCGCGATTTGGGCGCGAGCCAATCGCCGTTCAATGCCTTCCTGACCTTGCTTGGCATTGAAACGCTCGCGCTGCGCATGGACCGGCACTGCGCCAACGCGTTGGCGGTCGCGCAATTCCTCGAGAAGCACAAGGCGGTCGCATGGGTGTCCTATGCGGGCTTGGCATCCTCTAAGTACCACGCGCGCGCGAAGGCGTTGCTGCCCAAGGGCGCGGGTTCGGTGTTCACCTTCGGCGTAAAGGGCGGCTACGGCGCGGGTGTGAAATTGGTGGAAAGCGTCGAGTTGTTCTCGCATCTCGCCAATATCGGCGACACGCGCAGCCTCATCATCCATCCATCTTCGACGACACACCGCCAATTGACCGAGGCCCAGCAAGTCGCCGCCGGCGCGGGACCGGACGTGGTGCGCCTTTCCATCGGCCTCGAATCCATCGACGACATCCTTGCCGATCTCGACCGCGCGCTCGGCGTCGCGGCACCGGAAGGCGCGCACGCGGCCGGATAATATTCAGCGCGTGCAATTGAAGGTTTGGTCGCGGCGCGAGTAATCGCACCGCGACCGACCTTCAAGCGGCTTGCGCGCCTCGATGGTGACAAGCTTGCCGGCTTCTGACTGCACGCGCGCGATGCATTGCAATTCCGTCAAGCCTGCCTGGCCCGATACGGGCGGCAGGTAGAACGCGATGCCGCTCGCCCATTCCGCGACCGCCGCGCTCGGCGTGTCCTCGATCCAAATCTGCCAGCCCCCGGACAAGGTCTGTTCGTTGGCATAGGTCGCGGGCACGGGCGGGCATTTATAGATAACCGCATGGGCGGATTCCGACCAACCCGTGAACGCCAGGGCAAAGGAAATGGCGGCGAGAAGCGGTGCGCGCGCGCTCATTGTGCGGCCGCCATTCGCCGCTCGGTCGCCTCGCGCAAGCGAGGCAGAAAAAATCCCACGCACAGGACGAAAGCGGCCAGCGCGGCAAGCGGCAAATAGACCCAATAGAAACTCCCTGTCGAATCATAAACCCTGCCGACGAGCGGGATGCTCGCCGAACTCGCCGACAAACTGACGACGAAGCGTATGCCGTAAGCGGTGGCGCGCCATTCGGGCGGCGCGTGGTGGGCGACGATCGAATCGATGGCGGGTTGTGTCCCAAGGATGATCGCCAGGACCATCGCCAAAGCGGCGACGAGCGTCCAGCCGTCGGCGGTGGCCGCCAGAACAAGACAGGGCACCATGAGCGCATAACCCGAAATCAGAACGGTACGGTGCGGCAAACGGTCGACCAAGTGCCCACCCAGGATTTGCGACCCGCCGGCGACGAGGTAAACCACAAGCACCAGATTGGCGGTTTCCAAAACACTATCGCTGGACGAAACGCGCTCGGCGAATAATTTTGGCATGCCGATGGAAATCGCATTGTAGATCAGCGAGGCACCTACGAGGAACGCGCAGATGACCGCGAAAAGGCGTACCGCGGCCATGTCCAAACTTGGCCGCGTGGCCGCGCGCCGCGCGCGTTCGTCCAGCGCAGGCGCGTCCGGCGGCACGACGAGCCAAAGCGCCAAACCGACGAGTGCGATGGCCGCACCCGGCACGATAAAGGCCGCGCGCCAATCGAAGTGGGTGGTAAGCCAGCCGGCAAAGAGCGGCGCGCTGGCCATGCCAAGCGAACCCGCGACCGCATTATAGCCAAGCGCCCGACCGCGCCGCGTGGCGTGGCGGATGAGCCAACCAAAGCCGACGGGATGGTAGATCGCCGCGAACATCCCCAAGACGCCGAGACCGGACGCGATCCAAAACGGCGTTGGCGCCATTCCGACCATGGCCGCCCCCGCGCCCGTGCCGACGAAATAGAGGATCAACATGCGCCGCGCGCCAAACCGGTCGCCCAGCCAGCCAGCCGGAAGCGAGCCGAGGCCGTAGAGCACGAAGGCCGGCAAGGAAAGCGATAGAAGTTCGCCGTAGCTACGGTCGAACTCGCCCTCGAGCCCCAGAACCACGGTGGCGTAGAGCAACATCACCAAGTGATTGGTGTAGTGCCCGAGGCTGGCGAAAATGAGGACACGCGATTCCAAATAGCG
>JBJXGH010000072.1:0-18779 GCA_046153685.1 Alphaproteobacteria bacterium | reverse complement strand
ACGAAAACGCCGCTGGAACGCTGCGCGTCAACCTTGCCGACCCCGGACCCATGCGCACGCGACTGCGCGCCCAAGCCTATCCCGGCGAAGATGCGGCGGGCCTGCCCGAGCCCGACGGGGCCGCGCGTGCCCTCATTTCCTTGGCCGAGCCCAGCTGCACGCGGCACGGCGAGATTGTCCGGCTTTGATCGATGGCCATGACCGATATCCCGTTGATCCTCCACGTCGCGCCGCGCTCGGGCAATTGTCACAAGGTCGAGCTGTTCCTGTCCATCCTCGGCCTACCCTATCGCACGGCGATGCACGATTACGTGCCGGCCGACCTCGAGTCCCAGGCCTTCCTCGCCAAGAACCCGCGCGGCCAAGTGCCGGTGCTGGAAATCGGCGATACCGTCATCTGGGACTCGCAGGCCATTCTCGTCTATCTGGCACGCGCTTATGGCGGCGAACGCTGGCTGCCGAACGATGCCGCCGCCATGGCCGAGGTGATGCAGTGGCTCGCGCTTTCGGCCAACGAGCATCAGTTCGGCTTGGCCCAGCTCCGCATCATGCGGCGCTATCGCCGCGGCAATGAACCCCTGGTGCCCGCCAAGTTCGAACGCGCGCAGGCGCTCGCGGCGCGCGGGCTCGAAACGATGGAGTCGCGCCTTGCCCGCGCGCCGTGGCTCGCGCTAGACCGCCCGACCATCGCCGAAATGGCATGCTTTACCTATCCGGCGCTGCACCGCGAAGTGGAAATCGACCTTGCGCCCTATCCCGCGACGCGCGCCTGGCTCGACCGCGTGCGCGCGCTTCCCGGTTTCAAAACCATGGAAGGTATCGACTAAAGACAGCCGATGAAGCTCAGATCGAGCACGAGCGCAGCGCCGCGCCCCAGCCACAACGCCGTTCCGGCGAGCGCGGCCACGGCCAGAACGAGGCCGGCGATCGTTTCGCCTTTCATGCAGGCACCCGCAGCCGCGCGACCGGCCGCTCGACAATCGGCCAGTTGAAGGCCGCCGCAACGAGTCCGAGCGCGATGCAAATCCACCACATCGCATCGTAGGACCCGAAGACATCGAAGATTTTTCCGCCGAGCCAGGCCCCAAGGAAGCTGCCGATCTGGTGGGAGAAAAAGACGATGCCATAGAGCATCGACATCCAAGCGGGCCCGAATAGATGGGCCACGAGTCCGCTGGTGAGCGGAATCGTGCTGAGCCATAGGAGACCCATCACGCTGGCGAACACCAGCACGGAAATCTCCGAAATCGGCGCGACGAGGAAAGCGACGAACACGGCCGAGCGCGCGAGGTAGATATAGGTCAGGAGGTTTTTCTTGCTGTACTTGCCGCCTAGCCAGCCCGAGGAATACGTGCCCACGATGTTGAACAGCCCGACCAGCGCGAGCGCCGCCGCCCCGACCCAGGCTGGCATTCCCTTGTCGGCGACATAGGCGGGCAAATGCGTGGCGATGAACACGACATGAAAGCCGCAAACAAAATAACCGACCGTCAGCAGAATGAAACTACGCGAGGCGAAGGCCTCGGACAGCGCCGCCTTGATTGGCTGCGCGGTGCGTCGTACCGCTGCAGAACGCGCCGAGCCGAGCCCAAGCGAAAGCGGCAAGACCAGGAACATCATCCCCGATAGAACGAACAGCGCGAATTGCCAGCTATGTTGTTCCATGAGCGCGTGCGAGCCCGGTACGACCAGGAACTGGCCGACCGATCCGGCCGCGCTGACAATGCCAAGCGCCATGCTGCGCTTCTCGGGCGAGGCCGCGCGCCCAACCGCGCCCAGGACCGTCGAAAGCCCGACGCCGCCAAGCCCGACGCCGATCAGGAATTGCGACAGCACGATCGCTTCGCCCGACGGCGCCCAGCCCATGACCACGACACCCAAGCCGAACAGGGCGGCGCCCGCCATCGAGACCCGCGCTTCGCCATAACGATCGGACAGCGCGCCGCAAAATGGCGACAGCGCACCCCACACCAAATTTTGCAGGCCCAGGGCGAAAGCCAGAAGCTCACGCCCGAATCCGAGTTCGAGTGAAATCGGCCGCATGAATAGGCCGAAGGATTGGCGCGTGCCCATCACCAGGGTGACGATCATTCCGCCGCAAGCGATGACGAGCCAGGTGCGATTGGACACTACGTTCTCCCGAATCTCGGCTCAAAAATGCGAAGTAAGCGCGCCGTCCGCAAGACCAAACCGGCCCCTTGCGCCCTAGCGTTCACCGCCTGGGGCAAAGGGATTGCGCGTGCCGCGCACATGCAGGCGAATCGGCACGCCGCGCAAATCGAAGGCTTCGCGCAAACCGTGGGCCAGATAACGAAGATAGGACTCGGGAACCTTGCCCGGCAGGTTTGTGAACAGCGCGAAACCCGGTGGGCGGGCGGCGATTTGGGTCATGTAGCGGAACTTGAGACGCCGGCCAGAAACCGCAGGCGGGCTGTGCGCCTCGAGAGCGCCCTCGAGAAAGCGATTGAGCGCCGCCGTGCCGATTTCCCGGCTCCAGCGCTCGTGCGCCTCGAACACCCGCGCCATGAGGCGATCGACCCCCTCGCCGCTAGACGCCGAAATCGGCGCCACCGGCACCCCGCGCACCTGGGCGAGCGAAATCTCGATTCGGTCGTCCAGATCGTGACGCGCCCGGTCGCGATCCTGCACCAAATCCCATTTGTTCGCGGCGATCACGATCGCGCGGCCCTCGGTCACCACCATGTCCGCGACCGAAAGATCCTGCTTGTGCATGGGCTCGGTGGCATCGATCACGACAATGGCGACTTGGCATCGCTTGATCGCGCGCAACGTGTCATCGACGGCCAATTCCTCGACGCTGTCGGTCACGCGCGATTGGCGCCGCAGGCCGGCGGTATCGACCAGGATGAGATTGCGGCCCTCATACGCGAAACCCACCGATACCGCGTCGCGCGTCACCCCCGGCTCGGCGCCGGTCATCATGCGTTCCTCCCCTACCAGGCGATTGGCCAAGGTGGATTTTCCAACATTGGGCCGGCCAACGATGGCGATCTCTATGCGCCGCCTTGTCTCGTCGCCAAGCGGAACCTCGGCCGGCGTCGCGCGCGGGCCCCGGGCCATGTGGGCGGCGATGGCATCGTGGAGATCCGCGAGACCCTGGGCATGTTCGGCGGATATCGCCACCGGCTCGCCCAAGCCCAGCGCAAAGGCGTCGTAGAAACCGGCGTCCGAACGCGCGCCCTCGCATTTATTGGCGACGAGCACGGCGGGCACACCGGATTTGCGCAGCCAGCGCGCGAAATGCGCGTCCTCGGGCATGAGTCCCGCGCGCGCATCGACCACGAACAGCGCCAGATCGGCCTCCGCCAACGCGCGATCGGTTTGTCCGCGCATGCGCGAGACGAGATCGTCCGCCTCGCCGCCATCGTCGAGGCCCGCCGTATCGACGACGCGGAAGACGAGATCGCCGAGCTTCGCATCGCCCGCCCGCCAATCGCGCGTGACGCCCGGGCGGTCGTGCACGAGCGCCAAGCGCCTGCCGACCAAGCGGTTGAACAGCGTCGATTTGCCGACATTGGGCCGGCCGACGATGGCGATGGTGTAGGTCATGAAACCGATTTCAGCGGAACGCGATGAGATCCGCGTCCTCAGTCAGGACATACAATGTCTTATCGGCGACGATGGGCGATAGGCGAACCGGGCCCGAGACCTCCACCTGGCCCAGAAGCCCGCCATCATAGGGCGAGATCGACAGCAAATTGCCATCCGATCCGGCCACCACCAAGCGGTCCCCGGCCAAAACGGGCCCGACCCAAAAGATGCGGTCGCGCTCCTTTTTTTCGTCCTGCCACACGGGCAATTGACGCACCCATCGGATGCGCCCGTCGCTCCGGGTCAGGCAGGCAAGCTCGTTCTGGGTCGACAGCACGAAGAGAAAATCGCCGGCGATCCAAGGCGTCTGGGTGCTGGCAAGCGTAATGTCCCAGACGCGCGCGCCGGTGCGCAGATCGATCGCCGCCATGCGCCCGCTATGGCTGATGGCATAGACCCGCCCTCGATCCATGACCGGAAGGGCGCGAATATCCGCGAGCTGGGATACCGCGTCGGCGCGGCGGACCGAGGTCAAGGTGTCGGTCCAAACCGGGCGACCGCTTTCTAGGCGCATCGCCATCAACTCGCCGGAACTGAACGGCGCCACGACCACGCCCTGATCGACCGCCGGGCTTGAACCGCCGAGCAGGCTTGCCACCTCCGTGATGCCGGCTTGCGCCCATTGCTTGTTTCCGTCGCGTGCATCGAGGGCATGGAGCTGATTGTCCACCGTCACGGCGAACACCCGGCCGGCGGCGACGGTCGGCGCGGAGCGTATCGGCGCGCTGAGCGAAATCCGCCACAAAATCTTGCCGTCCTCGACCGAGAGGGCGAGCACCTCGGCCGCGCCCGTGGTCACGAAAACCTTGCCGTCATCGAAGGCCAGGCCGCCGCCGAAGGCGTCGTCCTCGGCCTCTCTCGGAACGACTATCGTGCGCCAGAGGCGCGATCCTGTCTTGGCATCGAAAGCCGAGACCCGGTTCTCGGTGTCCATGACGAACACCTTGCCGCGCGCGACGATGGGCACCGCGAGCAAGCGGCGTTCCTTCGAAGAGCCCTCGCCGATTCCCGTGCGCCAGAGTCGCTTGGGCATCGCGTCCATCGCCAAGTGGTGCATGGCGTGATCGGCCGTGCCACCGGCCTGGGCCCACTCGGCCTTGATCTCCGGCGGCGGCAGGCGAACCGATAGATCCTTGATGCGAGGATCGGGCTCGAGCTTGCGCTCAAGCAGAATGACCGGAATGCGCTCGCCCGGGAGTGGCGTTTTCTTGTCGCCGTCGAATAAACCGCAGCTTGCAAGCAGCGGGGCAATCAGGGTCAGCAAGGCGAAACGTCGCATGGGCACGCGCTCAGCCGCCCATCGCGGCCAGCATCTCGGTCGCGCGCGCACGAAGCGCGGGCGGCGAGTTCGGGTCGTCGGCCAGCGATTTGTAAAGCGCCTTGGCGCGTTCGGCGTCGTTCTGCTTCAACGCGAGCACGGCCAGCATTTCCTTGGCGCTGAAGCGCCAATTCTTGTTGTCCTTCGCCAAGGGATCGAGGCGCTTTGCGGCTTCGGCGGGATCGATGGTATCGAGCGAATGCATAACCGAAAGAATCGTTCCTAAATCTTTGAAATCGGAAGATAAGTTCGAATTTTTCGCGATCGCATCATAGGCGGCGACCGCGTCATCGCCGCTCCGCGATTTGAGAGCCGCCTCGTGGAGGCGCGCGAGCGCCCCGTAGCCGGGACCGGCATCCTTCGCCAGGGCCGCAAAGACCGCCGCCGCTTCGATCGCCTTGCCTTCGAAGGCGAGGCTCATGCCTTCGGAATATTTTTCGCTTTCGGCCAAACGAGCCTTTTGGCGCTGGTCCTTCCAGAACACCGCGCCGCCCGTTACCGCGACCACCAATATGGCAACCGCCACGACATATTTGCCATATCGCCGCCACAGCTTGAGCGCGCGTTCGGCCTTGAGTTCTTCGTCAACTTCACGGATGAGGTCGGACACGCGCCACTCCTTGCGCCAGGGCCTTTTCGGCGGGCGGAGCGGACCATAGCGCGGCATACGGCGCAAGGTAAGCCCGCGCTTACCATTTGTTTACGCCGTAGGGGCAAGCTTCCTCACGCCCTCGGGAGGGCCGGACGAGGGCGCCACGCAAGCGTCGGACAAGGAATTTGGATATTGCCGTGACGACCAATCTTTGCCCGTCCATCGCACTTGTCCGCTCACTCGCGCGCGCGCTCGGCCCCTTGCTGATTGTCGCGTCCTTGGGCGGCTGCGCCGCTCTCGGGCCCGCGGCCATGATTTCGACCGAGGTTTACAGCTATTCCGCGACGAAAAAGGGCAGCTTCGACCATTTGGTCTCGGCCGTCGCGGGGCAGGATTGCTCGATTCGCAATGCGGGGCTCGGCAAGGGCTTCTGCGTCGATGAGCCGACGGCCAGCACCGAGCCGGCTACCTATTGCTATAGGACGCTCGCCGACGTGAATTGCTTCAACGTTCGCCAGCCCTTGGACGCCTCGCGCCAGACGAACTAGGTCCTTTTCTCCTGATTTCGAGCCCATTGCAGGGCTGGACTCGCCTGCGGGAATCGGCAAACACTTCCCGATGCCGGGACAATTGCCGCGGGGCAAGGGATGACGAGTTTGCTGCGCATTACCGAATACCGTGCGCGACGCCGCGCCGTGTTCTTCAACCGCCACGAACTCAACCAGCTTCTCGCCGTTTACAGCACCCGCGTCTCGCGCGGGGAATGGCGGGACTACGCCATCGACCATCGCACGGGCGTGGCGATCTTCTCGATTTTCGAGCGCTCCTCCACCCGCGCGCTCTATGCCATCGCGAAATTCGCGCCAGGCACCCGGTCGCGCGGCGATTATCTGCTGTTGAGCGGCGGCAGGAAATTGTCCGAAGGTTCGTCTTTGCCGAGCGTTCTTGCCGCCATCCGTAGGCCATCCCTCCTTCTCGTTTCCAGCCGCGCCTGATCGCCCGGCCCAAACACAGGCCCGCCGAGCTCAGGCCCGCCAGCGCCGCCGGGTATCGATTGACGCCCCAATGGTTCTTGTTATGTTCTAGTTCCGTATTTCATGGGGCCTCGCGAATGATGGTCCCGCGCCATTCCAACCCATGCCCATCGTCCCATGACGCTCGGCGATCTGATCGAAGCCGGCATCGGCGTGTTTTGCTGGTGCAATCGCTGCAGCCATAACGCCGTTCTGGATGCCGGCATTCTCGTGGCCCAGCTCGGGCCGGCTTGGCCGGTTCCCACCCTGCGTGGCCGATTGCGCTGCGCGGGTTGCGGGACCAAGGACGTGGCCGCACGCCCGGCATGGCCCGCCATCGGCACCGTGGCCCGCCACGATTGAGCGCAACCGCCGAATACGCAATCGCGAGAAACACACTGTTCGCACCAAATCTCCGAAGCGCCCCAGGCGTTTGAAGCAATGGACGGCGGCACGGGCGTCGGGCAATCTGGCGACAGAGGGAAATTGACGCCTAGCGATCACCGAGCATTCATCAAGGGAGCGATATCATGCCGGACGACATAAGGGACGATTTGACGGCGCAAGTGGCGGGACTGACCGCGCTCCCGGACACGATGTCACGGCGGCGCTTCGTCATGACCTCGGCGTACGCGGCCGGCTTCGCGCTCGCCGCCCAACCGGTCAGCGCGCAGACCGCGATTTCGACCCCGACCGACGGCCTCATTGCCGGCGACATCGCCATCGCGGTCGGCAAGGACTCGATCCCGGGCTATGCCGCCATGCCTGCATCGGGCAAGAATTTTCCCGTGGTGCTGGTGATCCATGAAATCTTCGGCGTGCACGAACACATCAAGGACGTAGCGCGCCGCCTGGCCCAGCGCGGCTATCTGGCCGTGGTGCCGGCCGTGTTCAGCCGCGTCGAGGACGTCACCAAGCTCAAGACGATCGACGAAATCCGCCCCGTCGTCGCCAAGGTGCGCGACGCGGACGTGATGTCCGATCTCGACGCAGCAATTGCCTATGCCAAAGGCACGGGCGTGGCGGATGTCAAGAAATTGGCAGTCACCGGCTTCTGCGGTGGTGGGCGCTATACTTGGCTCTATGCCGCGCACAACCCGAACGTGAAAGCCGCGGTTGCCTGGTATGGCCCGGTCGTGGGGCAAGCGACCGCCGAGCGGCCAAAGCACCCCATCGATGTCGTGAAGGATCTGAAGGCGCCCGTGCTCGGCCTGTACGGCGATGCCGATGGCGGGATTCCAAACGACACGGTGTGGAAGATGCGCGAAGCACTCGCCGCGGCGGGCAAGAAGAGCGAAATCATCCTCTATGCCGAGGCGCCGCACGCCTTCCACGCGGATTATCGCGCGACCTACCGCGCGAACGAAGCGCGCGATGGCTGGGCGAAGATGTTGCACTGGTTCCGCCGCCACGGTGCCGCCTGAGCGGTAAGACGGCCGATCCGAACGATCGACCCAAACGACGAAACGGCGCCCTTTGCGGCGCCGTTTCCATCTTCGGGAGTAGATACGCCAAAAGGCGCGGTACCCTAGGCATCTCCGATGCGCGGACCATCGCCCGAGGGGCCGATCGAGTTCACGGCGCGCGTCGAGTCCTCGGCCAATTTGATGCAGCGCGTCAGCATGCCGAGAATCTCGATATTGTTCTCCATTACCTGGCGCGCTTCCCTACGCTTGTCGCTGACGATCTTGTTCGACCGACGCACCAGCTCGCACTGGATTTCCGCTAGGAGATCCTCGAGCCGGTGACCGAAGGGATTGTCCGGCGTCGCGAAAAACTTGGTCATGGAATACCTCGTAGGCGCGAGAACGCGGGTCCGGCGTCCGTACCTCCGGGAGCACCGTCCCATGCCTGATGTTTAGAACGGGACAGTTTAAGGCGGGATTAACGCGGCTTTCGCCCCGCCCGCCCAATCGCCGCCCTTCGATCCTGCCAGCGCGCTGGGGCTTAGGCGACCTTACGCGCGGCAACGACCACGATCTCGACGAGGTCCGTCGGCATCAATTGGACACCGACGCAAGCCCGCTGGGGCCAGGCCTTCGGATCGGTGCCGATCCATTTCACCCATTCGACCTCCATCTCGGCCTTGCGGTTGAGATCGGCCATATAGACCGTAGCCTGAACGATACGCGACTTGTCGGAACCAAGCTCCGCGAGGATACCATCGAGCTGCGCGAGCGTGCTGCGCGTCTGTTCCGCGACGCTCGGCGCCGCGCTCGGATCCACGGCGACCGCGGTGACAAGATCGCCATAGGCGCTGCCCCGGCTCCGCCCCACGGCTTTGCCCTTTACGCGCGCGATGTCCATATCGTTTCTCCAGGTGAGAGTTTTCCCATGACGCGGCCCTCATCGACGAAGAGCCGCCTTCGCCGTTCCAAGTCCATCCCAGACCAAGTTCACCCAATGCCCGTCCGCCAGCCGGCAGGCCGGTGGCACAAACGCCGTCCCCCAACTAACATCACAACCGAACCACTCGGCAGGGACCGATCATGATGGCCAAGGAGCCGCCCAATGATTGAATTGAAAACTCCGCGTGGCTTGCCGGTGAATGTGCCTGAAATCGAGGCGGAAGATCCTTCGCCCAAATTCAGCAGTGACGAGTCCGGCAATATCGGGGATTACTACAATGAAAACGGCTATGTCGTTATAAAATCACTGTATTCAAATAAACAATGCTCGGAAATTATAAAATTGTGGAATGAAGAAATAAAGATATTTGATGGTTACATTTACAGGCAAGCGACGGCAAAAGCCGAGCGGCATGTTAAAAATGGCAACGGATGGGTCATGAATCCGATCCTAAATCCTCAAAGTGTAAGTCCAAAACACTTTCCCCAATTTCGCAAATATGCGACCGACGGTATTTTATGTGACATCAAATTATCCAAAGTCTTTTCCGGGATTTTGGGCGATGCGCCCAAAATTGTTCAATCCATGTATTTTGAAGGAAACTCGGCCACATGGGAGCATCAAGACAGTTATTATTTGGATTCGGAGACAATTGGCGAAATGTCGGCCGCGTGGATAGCGCTGGAAAATATTACTGCCCGAGCAGGGCGGTTTTTCGTCTGCCCGAAATCACACAAAATTCAACTGGAAAACCACAGTCTTTCCAACAATATAGCGGAAAATCACGAAGACTATATTTCATCCGTGGTTAAAAAAATCAAAGATGAAAAACTACCAATCAGAGCCCCTATATTAAATCAAGGCGACGTATTGCTTTGGAACTCTCGCACCATTCATGGGTCGTTGGACAGCCAAGATGCAAAAAAATCGCGTTCATCCATGACATGCCATGCAATTCCAAATAAAAGAAAATTCCTTCAGATGCAGTCGCGCACGCTCGACCTGGTAACGGAAAAGATCAATGAAACATATATTTTCAGGCCAAAAAATTTGGCTAGATTTAAAAATAGAGTCATTTTTAAACTGGAAACAAACTTCCCTTCTCTGTTTTATTACTTGAAGAGAAAAGCCATTATTTTCCTTCTAAAGAATAAAACAGGTTGAATATTTTACCAACAAATAGTTTTTTTAGGTCGAGCACGAAAAGATCCTGGGAAGAGCCGTAATGCTATTCCCACTCGATGGTGCCGGGGGGCTTGGAGGTGAAATCGTAAGTTACGCGGTTGATGCCGCGCACCTCGTTCACGATGCGTGTCGCGACGTGCGAAAGGAATTCGGGATCGAAGCGATAGGCATCCGCCGTCATGCCGTCGGTCGAGATTACGGCGCGCAGCGCGCAGACTTTCTCGTACGTGCGCGCGTCGCCCATGACCCCGACCGTATGCACCGGCAGCAACACGGCGAAGGCCTGCCAAATCTCGTCGTACAGTCCCGCCTTGCGAATCTCATCGAGATAGATCGCATCGGCCTTGCGCAGAACCGCAAGCGCCTCGGACGTGACCGCGCCGATTACGCGGATCGCAAGGCCCGGCCCCGGGAAGGGATGGCGGCCGACGAAGCTCGCGGGCAGGCCGAGCTCGCGCCCGAGCGCACGCACCTCGTCCTTGAACAATTCGCGCAAGGGCTCGACCAATTTCAACTTCATGCGCGCGGGTAAACCGCCCACATTGTGGTGGCTCTTGATCGTCTCCGACGGCCCACCGGAGGGCGCAACCGATTCAATGACATCGGGATAGAGCGTGCCTTGCGCCAAGAAGTCCACGCCGCCGATGCGCGTGGCTTCCGCGTCGAAAACGTCGATGAATGTCGCCCCGATGATCTTGCGTTTTTGCTCGGGATCGGACACGCCCGCAAGCTTGCCGAGAAACAGCTCGGCCACGTCCTTGTGCACGAGCGGGATGTTGTAATGGCCGCGAAACAGCTCCACGACCTCCGCTGCCTCATTGGCACGCAACAGGCCATGATCGACGAAGATACAGGTCAACCGGTCGCCGATCGCCTCGTGCAGCAGCACGGCCGCGACCGAGGAATCGACCCCGCCGGAAAGGCCGCAAACCACCCGGCCCGCGCCGACGCGCGCGCGGATGCGCCCGATCGCCTCGCGCCGGAAAGCAGCCATCGTCCAATCGCCCGTGCAACCCGCGACCCCGTGGGTGAAGCCGCGCAGCAAATCCGCGCCGTGCTCGGTGTGGATGACTTCGGGATGGAACATGGTGGCGTAAAAGCGCCGCGCGTCGTCGGCGATAAGAGCAAAGGGCGCGCCCGTGCTCGTGCCGACCACGCGGAAACCGGGCGGCAGCTTCGTGACCCTATCGCCGTGGCTCATCCACACCGTCTCGCGCCCGCCCCGCCTCCAGCTACCGACGAAAAGCGGACAGTCCTCCGTCAATTCGACGACCGCGCGGCCGAATTCACGGTGGTCGGACGCGGACACCTCGCCGCCCAATTGCGCGCACATGGTCTGCTGGCCGTAGCAAATACCGAGCACCGGCACGCCAAGCTCGAATACCGCCTGGGGCGCGCGCGGAGTGCCTTCGAGCGTGACCGAGGCGGGTCCGCCCGAAAGGATGATCGCCTTCGGCATGAAGGCCCGCACGGCGTCGCCGGAAATGGCGTAGGGCTGGATTTCGCAATACACCCCGCTCTCGCGCAGGCGCCGCGCGATGAGTTGGGTGACTTGCGAGCCAAAATCGAGGATGAGGACGCGGTCGGTCATGGCGGCGCGTCTAAATAGACCATCGGGCCGAACCAGAACAGGGGATATCTGTCCAGAGATAGGCGGCCTCGTTGTGGTGCGCGCCGCCGAGCGAGCTTTGTCGTTCGCCCACGCGCCGTCCGCCCAGGTGCTCGTAAAAGAACCGCGCGGGATTGTCCGCCAGGACCCAGATCACAACGGGCAGCATGCCGCGACGCACCAGCGCGCCGAACGATGCCACCAGCAAGGCCCGGCCGAGGCCGAACTCCTGGTGCTCGGGTCGAACGTAAAGGGTATAGACCTCGCCCCGGCAGACGAGATTCGCCGTTTTTGGCAGAAGCGCGCGCGCCGCGCCCGCCGCCGCGAAACCGGCGACCGCGCCCGCGACCTCCGCGACGTGAATGGTGTCGGCGCCGCGCGCAAGGGTTTCGCCCCAATAGGCATGCTGGCGCGTCTCGGACATCCCGGTCAGAACGCGGTCGGGCAGCAAGCCGGCATACGCGCTGCGCCAGGTATCGACGTAGGTGCGCGCGATCGCCGGAACATCGCCCGCATGGGCGAGCCGCACCCGCACCTCGCTCCGCACCTCCTCGGTCATGGTCGCCGCTCCATCGCACTGATGAAGAAACCGTCCGTCCCATGACGCCCCGGCGTCAAGCGCAGTGTATCGCCACCGATCCCCTCGGGTGCCTTGGTGCCCAGGGTTTGCGCCCAATTCTCCGCCGCCGGAACGGGAAAAAAATCCGCGTGCGCGGCAAGAAAATCGCCAATGCGCGCCTCGCCCTCGGCCGCGAGCACGGAACAGGTGACGAAGACCAGACGCCCTCCCGGCCGGACCCGTTCGGCGGCTACAGCCAGGATCCGGTCTTGGCGTGCGACATAATCGGCCAGATATTCGGACGTAAGACGCCATTTTGCCTCGGGATGGCGGCGCCAGGTGCCCGAGCCCGAGCATGGCGCATCGACCAGAACCCGGTCGGCGGCGAGCGCGCAGGACTCGGCGGGCACGCAAATCTCGATGTTCGCCACGCCCGCGCGCGCGGCGCGGGGGGCAAGAGCCGCAAGGCGCGCCTCGGAGGCGTCACATGCGACAAGTCGGCTAGCCGTGGCCCCGGCCCCCATGGCCATGTCGGATGCGAGCGCCAGCGTCTTGCCGCCGGCGCCCGCGCACCAATCGATGACCGTCATCCCCGGGCGCGCGCCGACGAGTAGCGCCGCGAGTTGCGAGCCCTCGTCCTGTACCTCGACGAGACCTTCCTTGTACGCGGGCAGGGATTCGAGACGGATGGGCCGATGGAGCCTCAGCCCCAGGTGTGAGAGTGATGTCGCCTCGGCATTCACGCCCGATGCGGCGAGTGTGCCGAGCGCATGGGCGCGCGTGGTCTTGAGCGCATTCGTGCGCAAATCGACCGGCGCCGGGCGGTTGAGAGCCGCGAGTTCATCCGCGCCCAAATGCGCAAGTTGCGGCCACAGCCAGGCGGGAACTTCAGCCCGCGTCGCGCTGTCTTGTTCGGAATGATCGAGAGCCTGGCCCGCGATCACCCCGAGCATTGCCGCCTCCACCGCGCTCAGGGAAGAGGGCGAATGCCCCAAGCCCGAAAACAATTGCGCCGCCGCCCCGGGGTTCGCGCCATCGAGCGCAAACGCCACATCGGCGAGCACACGCGTACGCGCATTCGCCGCGCTTCCTGCGCGCGCGAGCCACCAATCGAGCCGCGCGCGCCCTCGCATGACACCGTAGGCGCGCTCGCGCACCGCCGCACGGTCGCCCGAGCCCATATAGCGCCGTGCGCGAAAGAACGAAGCCATGTACCGGTCGGCGCCGCGCCCGTCCCGCTCGATACCGTCCAGAAGCTCGATGGCCGCCGCCAAGCGGGCGCCCGGAGTCACACCCTAGACGTCCTGCCGGTAATTCGGCGCCTCGCGCGTGATCGCCACGTCATGCACATGGCTTTCGCGCAGGCCCGACTGGGTAACGCGCACGAATTCGCAGCCGCTTTGGAATTCGCCGAGCGTATTGCTGCCGGTGTAGCCCATCGCCGCGCGCAAGCCGCCGACGAGTTGATGGACGATGGCGGCGAGCGGCCCCTTATAGGGCACGCGGCCCTCGATTCCCTCGGGCACGAGCTTCAACGAATCGCGCACTTCCTGCTGGAAATAGCGGTCGGCTGAACCCCGCGCCATGGCACCCAAGGAACCCATGCCGCGATAGGACTTGTACGACCGACCCTGATACAAGAACACCTCGCCCGGGCTTTCATCCGTGCCCGCGAACAGCGAGCCGATCATGGCGATCTCGGCGCCGGCGGCGATGGCCTTCGCCAGATCGCCTGAATACTTGACCCCGCCATCAGCGATCACGGGCACACCGTGCTTGCGGCATTCCTCGACCACATCGAGAATCGCGGTGAATTGTGGCATGCCCACGCCCGCAACGATGCGCGTGGTGCAAATCGAACCTGGGCCTATGCCGACCTTGACCCCGTCCGCGCCCGCGTCGATCACGGCCTTGGCGCCCGATGCCGTCGCCACGTTTCCGGCCACCACCTGGCCGTAATTCGACAGCTTGCGGATGCGCGCGACCGCAGCCAATACGCCCTCGGAATGGCCGTGCGCGGTATCGACGAAGACGATATCGGCCCCGGCATCGAACAGCGCCTCGGCGCGACGCACGCCATCTTCGCCCACCCCGGTCGCCCCCGCGACACGCAACCGGCCCTGCCCGTCCTTGGTCGCGTTCGGATGTTGCTTAGCCTTTTCGATGTCCTTGACGGTGATGAGGCCGATGCAGCGATGCGCGCCGTCGATGACCAGCAATTTCTCGATGCGGTGCTTGTGCAGCAAGCGCCGCGCCTCGGCCATGTCCACGCCTTCGCGCACGGTGATGAGGTTCGTGGTCATCAACTCGCGCACTTTTTGCTTGGGATCGGTGGCGAAGCGCACATCGCGATTGGTGACGATGCCGACCAACTTGCCGCCCCCCGCCTCGACCACGGGAATGCCCGAGATACGGTGAAGTTGCATGAGGCTCAGGGCATCGGCCAGGGTTTCGTCGGGCGCGATGGTCACGGGATTGACCACCATGCCGGATTCGAACTTCTTGACCTTGCGGACCTCGGTCGCCTGCGCCTCGATCGTGAGGTTGCGATGAATGACGCCCAAGCCGCCGAGCTGCGCCATGGCAATAGCCAGTGGCGCCTCGGTAACGGTGTCCATCGCGGCGGAAATCAGCGGAATGCCGAGCTCGACCGAACGCGTGAGCCGCGTGCGGGTATCGGTGTTGGTGGGCAGAACTGCAGATTTCCGGGGAACGATGAGGACGTCGTCGAAGGTCAGCGCTTCGCGTAAACTCATGATCGCTCCGAGGCCGGTGGCGCGAACTATACCCCCCCTTACGCGGCACGCAAAGCGCAACAATAGCGGGGCCGGGCGGATGGCGGTTTTTAAGGGAATACGGGGAGTATAGGTCTATAGAGAATATGGGAATATCGCGCAGATCGGCTGATTCGCTTCAAGGCTTGGCCTTGCGCGCGGGCGTGAATGGCCCAACTCTGGGGGCGGTGATCGGGGTACGGTCGCAGCCGTCCTCGAACATCGGAATGAGGCAAGGAAGCCTCGATTGAGGCACGGGAGCCTGGAATGAATCGGGAAATCTGGGTTTTGATCGCCGACGGCCAGCGGGCGCGTGCCTTTGTCTGGCGGGGCAGCCGGGTCGTGGCCGTTCCGGGCTTCGCCTTCGAGCGCCGCGTGCCGCGCAACGCCGAATTGGCGTCCGACCGTCCGGGCCGGGTCTATTCCCGAGCCGGCGGCACACCTTCGGCGGTCGAAGCGCGCGAGGACGCCCACCGCGCTGCCAAGCGTGCTTTCGCGCAGGATGTGGCCGACCGCCTGGCAGGGCATGCGGGGAAATTCGCCCAATTGGTGATCGCGGCGGCACCCAAGACTCTCGGCGATCTGCGGCGCGCCCTGCCGCCCGCCCGGCTCAAGGCACTCGGCGTCAAGCTCGCGAGCGAAATCGCCAAGGACCTGACAGCCGCGCGTCCGGCCGAAATCGCGGCGCTTCTCAAAAAAATCTCTCTGCCGCGCGCGCCCGTTCTGCCGTTCGTGCATCCGACGGCGAAGGCAAAACCTGCCGCCGATGGCAAGCCGGCCGCAACGCGCGCGCGTGCCGTTCAGCGCCCGCGAAAATCCTTGGCGACGAAATAATACTCGCTCGAATCGGCGCGGCTGGCGGGAGGTTTTTCGCGCCGCACCGTGGCGAAATGCGCCTTCAGCATCATTTCGACCGCCTTCGTGTCCGGGCCTTCAAGCAATTTGAGCGCGATGGACCCGCCAGGCGCGAGAAGAAGCACGGCGAGCGCGATCGCGCATTCGGCGAGTCCGGCGCTGCGCAGCCGGTCGGTCGCGCCGTGGCCCGTGGCGGCGGGCGACATGTCGGACAGCACGACATGGGCCGTGCCACCGAGCTCGGCGCGTATCCGGTTTTCGGCTTCGGGCGCGAAGGCGTCGAGCACCATCGCGGTCACGCCCGGAATCGGCGCCATTTCCTTGAGGTCGATGGCGACGACGCGGCCTTTTTCGCCGACACGCTCCGCGGCGACCTGGCTCCAACCGCCGGGCGCGGCGCCGAGGTCGAGCACGCGCGAGCCCGCACGCAGCAGGCGCGATTTGTCGTCGAGCCCGATCAATTTGAACGCCGCGCGCGAGAGATAGCCGTGGCGCTTGGCCTCGGCGACGAAAGGATCGCGCGCCTGACGTTGCAGCCACAATGTGGACGACAGCTTTCGTCCGACGGGAAAGCGGGACTTGGGGTTGTCCGGTCTGGCTTGGCCCGATTTCAATGGTCCTGATTTCGATTGGCCCCGAAACGACGTCGATTTCGGCGCGGCCCGTGCCTTTATGGACCGGCCCTTTGCGCCGCGCGCCTTATCGCTCATGCGCCGTCCCCGGCCATGAGAGCGAGCAAAATGCCCTCGCGCAATCCCCTATCGGCGACACGCAGCCGCCTGACCGGCCATGGCACGCAAATCCCGCCAAGGATTGCCGTACCGGGCACGACGAAATCCGCGCGCGCTTCGAGGATGCACGGCTGTGCCACACGCTCCTGATGGCTCATGGCCAGCAGATTTTCGGCAATGGCCCAGGCATCGGCCAAGTCCAGGTACGTGCCATCGATGCGGCCGCGATCATAGCGCGGCAGCGCCATGCGGATACCGGCAAGGGTCGTGACCGTGCCCGAAGTTCCGATCATCTGCACCTCGCCCGCCGCGGCGCGCGCGGCGATGTCGTGCCGCGCCTCGAACTCGGCGAGCGCGCCCGCGATTTCGGCCACGATGGCGTCGTAGCCCGCGCGCGAGATCTCGCGCCCGCCATGGCGTTCGGCCATGTTGATGACGCCGAAAGGCAGCGACACGACGTCGAGGATGGCGATCGCACGCCCGACTTCAAGCCAGGCGATTTCGGTCGAGCCGCCGCCGATGTCGAACAGCAGCGCGCGCGGCACCGCCCGATCGAACAGCGGCGCGCAACCCGCAACCGCCAGCGACGCCTCCTCGCGGGGATCGATGATTTCCAGCGTGAGCCCGGTTTCGGCCGCAACGCGCGCGAGAAACGCCCCGCCATTGACGGCCGCGCGGCATGCCTCGGTTGCGACATGTCGCGCGCGCGTGACGCCCCGGCGGCGCATCTTGCCCGCGCACACATGTAAGGCCTCAATGGTGCGCGCCATGGCGGGCTCCGAGAGCACCCCGCTCGCGCCCAGCCCCTCGCCCAGGCGCACGATGCGCGAGAACGAATCGACCACCCTGAAGCCGCCCGCCTCCGGTTCCGCCACCAAGAGGCGGCAATTATTCGTGCCAAGATCGACCGCGGCGTAGATTCCGGTCGGTCCCTCGCTCCCTCGCCGCACGAATTACTCCTTCCATTCCCCCAGAAGAGGGCCATTCCCTAAGATTGCGGCCATGCCAGGACCCGGCTCGCGCCGGATCCACGCGTTCGCCCATGCCCGGCTCGGGTCCAATGGATTGGCTCCATGTCCGGCCACTGCTTATATACGATGTATAGAGGAATGTGCGGCAGCGTGGCGCATTGCTTAACGGCTGGGCATCTTGCCTCGCGGCCGGGTGTCTTGCCTCGCGGGGCGGGCGGCGATAGAACACCGGCCCAGAGTTCAATAGGCCCTGATTGGCGTGGCGCCATCGCAAAGGCCTAGATCGCCAACGGGATCGACTACGCCTCGGCCCCTAATCGAGGCCAACACGGCCCGAGAAGGTTCAGACCGATACGCTTGGTATCGACGCTTTCGGGGCCGGCGTATTGGGGGATCGTCTAACGGTAGGACAGCGGACTCTGACTCCGCCAGTCTAGGTTCGAATCCTAGTCCCCCAACCAATTCCCCTTCCGAGACATTCCGAAGCCTTCCAAAGACCGCCCCTAAACAGGCGGTTTCTCTACGTTTTCCGGCTTGGCGCTTCCGGCGCGTTCCGAACGAAGCCGGAATTGGGTGTGTAGCAAAATGTGTAGTAAAGTTTTCCTTCGAACGGCTTTACTACACACGCGCCGCAAACTTCGAACTTGGAGCGACACATGCCCTTGAAGCTCACCGAACTTCAGGTCAAGCACGCCAAGCCGAAAGCGGCGAAGTACACGTTCGCCGCCGGGCAAGGCCTCACGCTCGTCGTGATGCCCGACGGCGCCAAGTACTGGCGCCTGCGTTACCGCTTCGGCGGCAAGGCGCGCATGATCGCGGTCGGTAAGCCCTATCCCGACACAACGTTGAAACAGGCGCAGACGAAGGCGGCGGAGTTTCGGGCGCTCGTCGATACCGGCTCCGATCCGGCGGATCGCCGCCGAAAAGAAAAACTCGCTGAGCGCGAGCACGTCGCGAACACCTTTGGCGAGGCGGCCGGGGCGTGGCACCGCTTCCGCAGTCAGGCGTGGGATACGAAAACCGCCGAGCAAGCGCGCGGCTACCTCGACAAGGACATGCTGCCCAAGCTGCGCAGCCGACCACTGGACGCCATCTTGCCGGCGGAGCTAGGCGCGCTGATCGCCGGCATCGAGACGCGCGGCGCGTTCGACGTGGCGAAGAAAACCCGCCAGTGGCTCAAGGCGATATACAGCTACGCCCGCGCCAACGGC
>JBJXGH010000061.1:0-8912 GCA_046153685.1 Alphaproteobacteria bacterium | reverse complement strand
GACAAAGCGCACGCGCGCGGTTTGTAGCAAGGGGTACGGCGGGACGCGGTTGGGCTGTCCGTCGCGTCCAATTTGCGGGCTGACGCAAGGCATCAATCCGAGACCGGCAGCGGCGATATCGGCGCCGGTGTAAATCGCAAGCACGCCCGCCATCGCGAGCGCCGCTTTGGTATCCACGCGCAGAATTCGCGCATGAGCGTGCGGAGAGCGCAGCACGTGAGCATGAACCATGCGGGGCAGGCAAATATCGTCGGTAAAACGCCCTCGGCCCAGGAGGAGGCGGCGATCCTCAGTGCGCTTGGGCGATTGGCCGTATTTGCGGACCGGCAGCGGAGCGATGGTCATGGCGCGCGAGCAATCCTAAATGCACGCGCCCCCCTGCGGGAAGCAAGGGGGCGCTAGCTCTTGGTGGATTTCTGACGGTGGACGATCAATGGCGGTAATTCGGCTCGTCCTCGTCCAGAATTTGCTTCATCGCGTTGAAGAACAGCGGCATGTACGGCGCGGCCTCCTCGTCGAACTGGCGCTTGGTCTTGTGCGCGACCTGCGGGTTGACCTGGCGCACCTTGCCCCAGGTCTTGGCCAAGTACTGCACCTGGCACGCGCGTTCAAGGAAGTAGAGATCGCTAAAGCAATCGGCGATCGTCTTGCCCGTGACCGTCACCCCGTGATTTGCCATGAAGAGGACGCGCTTGCTGCCGATGATGGCGGCAAGACGGTGGCCCTCGGCCGGATCGTGGGCGAGGCCGCTATAGCTCTCGTCATAGGCGACATCGTTGAAGAAGCGCAGCGCATTTTGCTCAACCGGTTCAAGCTTGCCATCCTCGACCATCGACAATGCCGTCGCGTAGGGCATGTGGGTATGGAACACGGCGCGGGCAGTCGGGCATTTTTGATGAATCGGCACATGGATGCAGAAGGCCGAGGTTTCGACCTTGGTATTGCCGATGACCGTCGTGCCTTCGCCATCGACGACGATGATATCGGAGGCCTTCATGCGCGACCAATGCTTGCCGTAGGTGTTGAACAGGAAACGCTGGTCCTTGGGTGCCAGTCCATCCGGTGTGATCTGATATGAAAAATGGTTATCGATACCCTCCTCGAGCTTGAAGCGGGCGGACAGACGGAAGGCGGCGGCCATGTCGGCGCGCGCCTGTTGCAAATCTTCGTTGGCCACGGTCATCTCAATACCCCCCCAGGACGGATTGACTTACCAGGCGGAGATCATAGCGTATCTTCGGCCGTGCCGCGAAGAGCCGAGCATTGCCGATGGACACGCAAATAGTTGATGAAAATGCTTGGATTTGCGCGTTCAGAGCGCCGCTCGGCACTTAGGCCCATTGACCTAAGTGGCTCATTCGGGCTTCCGTTGCGCCATTCGGGGAGGGAACCATGACCACGGTCGCCAATATGTTCGATCCGGTCCATTACCGGGGGGTTTACAAGCCCTTGCTCAAGGCCGAGACGATGCCGCCTTGGTGTTATACCTCCGAGGACTTCTACCGGCGCGAGGTCGAGAATGTCTTCCGCAAGACCTGGAACTTCGTCGGCCGCGCGGACGAAACTCCCAATCCGGGCGATTACCGCACGCTCGATATCTGCGGCGAGCCGATCATTGTGTTACGCGACAAGGGCGGCGAGATTCGCGCCTTCGCGAATACCTGCCGGCACCGCGGCGCGCAAATCGTCGAGGGAAAGGGCAATTGCCGCGCGCTATCGTGCCCGTATCACGGTTGGGTGTATGCACTGAATGGCGACCTCATCGGCTCTTCGGGCATGGAAAAAACGCTCGATTTCGACCGCGCGAAATACGGTCTGGCCAAATTGCGCGTCGATACCTGGGCGGGTTTCGTGTTCGTCAATTTCAGCCAAACGGGCCCGAGCCTCCAACAGCATCTCGGTGATTTGCCGGCCGAGCTCGCGTCGTACCGCTTCGGGGACTACGTGACCGTCAGCCGCCACGAATGGGATTTGAAGTGCAATTGGAAGATTTTTCTTGAGAACGCGATGGAGGAATATCACACCCCCGTCGTTCACCGCCAGTCGATCGGCGCGCAAGTGATGGAGCCGGTTCCGGGCAAGGGCGAGTGGGACGCCCTTCACATGGCGGCCGAAGGCACGATCGCGGTTCTGCCCGAGGACAAGCACCACGCGCTGCCCCACGCGCCCGGCATCGTCGGCCGCCCGGCGAAAGGCACCTACTTCATCGCGATTTATCCGGCCACGTTCTTCGCCTGCACCCAGGACACCATGTGGTGGTTGCATCAGGTGCCGAAAGGGGCCGGGCGATGCATCGTCCAGCACGGTGCGGCATTTCCTAAATCGACGGTCGAACGCCCCGACTTCAAGGAAAAGCTGCCCTATTACATCAAGCGCTGGCACAAGAGCGTGCCGGAGGACAATTGGGTGAGCGAGCAGCAACAGGCGGGACTCGCGTCCTCGCTGTCGGCGCCGGGTCGCCTGTCCTGGCACGAACCGGTGGTGCAAGACATCGACAAGTGGGTGCTCGACCGCGTGATGGACAAGAAATCCAAAACAGCGGTCAGCGCCGCGCCCGCTCGGGCAAAGCGCAACGCGGGCAGGAAATCGTCCCAGGCCAAAGGCCCGCGGCGGGCCAAGAAATCGTCCAAGAAATCGTCACGGACTGGTTAGAGCGCGGCACTCGAAAGCGACGTGTCGCGGACGTCGTGGTTACTCCGCGGCGCGGGGAGCGCGCAGGCGCGCGGTGCCAGCCTCGTCCACCGAAAGGTCCGCATTGAGTGCCACGCCGTAATCGCGTTCGGCGGATTCGCGCGTGATGTAACCGTTGAGAACGTCCGAGGCGACGCGTGCGGGCGCGCGCTTCATGGCCTCGCCAAAGCCGGCGCCGCCCGGCAATTCCAGCACCAGCCGGTCATCGGGTGGAATCGACTGGCGGCCCTTGCCGCGAAGCTGTTTTCCGCTTTTCAGCGACACGCGCCCTCTCGATCCGTCCTTGCCGCCTTCGCGGCCGCGCGGCGCGTTGTCGCACTTCTCGAACATGGCGAGTACGTCGAACGGGATGCCGTCAATCCCGCCGATTTCGATGATCTGGCCGAGGCCGCCGCGCTCGGTGCCGGCGCCGCCGGAATCGGGGCGCAATTCCTTGCGCCAGAACACCACGGGCGTGATCGCCTCATTGGCCTCGACCGGCATGCCGCGCACGCCCGAGGGAAAGGCGGTTGCGTTCAAGCCGTCTTTCGTCGGCCGCGCGCCCGTGCCGCCGGAATTGAACTGCAAGAGCTCGAAATCGGGAATATTGCCCTTCTTGCCCTTTCCGCCCGAGACCGATTGCCCGCCGCGCAATTGCACGTTCCAGAGTGAGCCAGCACCTTCCGCCTGCACGCCCGCCGCGAACACCTGATGGAGGCAACCGAACACTGTGTCGGGCAGCAGATGCCCGATGATGTGGCGCGCCGCGACCGGGAAAGGCCGCTGCACGTTCAGGATCGAGCCCTCGGGCGCCGAAAACGTGATGGGCAGAAGCGAGCCGTAATTATTCGGAATCTCGGGCGCGACGATGCATTTGACGCCGAAACAGGTATAGGCCTTGGTGTAGTTGAGCACGACATTGATGCCGTACAGCGAGGCGTTGGAGGTGCCCTCGTAATCGACGTGGATACCGTCCCGCGAGACGGTGAGGGCGGCGGCGAGGTGGACGGGCTGGTCGTAGCCGTCGGTTGTCAGCGAATGTTTGTAGGTTCCGGGTTTCAGCTTGCGAATCTGTTCGACCGTCGCCTTGCGCGAGCTCTCAATGATGAATTCGGCCAGTCCGTTCAGGTCGGCGAGCTTGAATTCCTTCATCATCTCGACGAGACGGCGCGAACCCGTGTCGTTGGAGGCCGCAGCCGAGAACATATCCCCTTCGACCTGCATGGGCTCGCGCACGTTCGTGCGCACGATGTCCATCAAGGTTTCGTTCTGCACGCCGCGGGCAAACAGCTTCATGATGGGGATGTTGACGCCTTCCTCGAACACGGCCCGGCCGTCGGGACCGAAGCCGCGGCCGCCGATATCGACCACGTGGATGGTGTTGGCGAACATCGCCACCACCCGACCCTTGTGGAATGTCGGGGATACGACCGTGATGTCGTGTAGGTGACCGGAGGTCTGCCAGGGATCGTTGGTGATGTAGTGGTCGCCGGGCTCCATGGTGTCCACGGGGATCTTGGCGATGAAATGCACCACCGCCTCGGCCATCGAGTTGATGTGCCCGGGCGTGCCGGTGACGGCCTGCGCCAGCATCCGACCCTTGCGGTCGAAGACGCCTGCCGAGAGATCCCCGGCTTCGCGCACCGAGGTGGAAAACGCCGTCCGCACCAGGGTTTGGGCCTGTTCCTCGACGACGGAGATCAGGCGGTTCCACATCACCTGTATCTGGATGTGGGCGAGGGCTTTATTCTTGGCCATGGAGCCGTTCTCCCTTAGCGCGCGTCCTTGAGGCGCGGATGGCCGCGACGCTCAAGGACTATATATCCGAGACTATTGACCCACGCATCGAATCGCGTGCCGACGACGGTCGCGGTGTCGTCCTCGACGACGATCGCGGGCCCGGAAAATCGCGCGCCGGGCGCGAGATCCTTGCGGGCATAGACGGCCGCCTTGGTGTAGGCGCCGGTGTTCGGATCCATCATTTGGCGCGTACCCGAGGGCTTGGGCGCGCCCCGCCTGGCGATCTTGCGCGCAGCGCGCGGTTTTTCGGGCTTTGTCTGCAAGATTAAGCCCCAGGTTAGAATTTCGATGTCGAGATTGGGAATCGTGCGGTCATACAGTTTGCGGTACGACGCCTCGAACGCTTTGCGAAGTTTCGATTCGGCATCGGCGGCGAAGTTTCCCGGCGCCAAAGTGATGGCAACCTCGTGACCTTGACCGACATAGCGCATGAAAGCGATGCGCGTTTCGACCAATGCGCGTCCGCCGGCTCCGGGCTCGACGACGCGGTGCGCTTCGGCATGCATGTCCTTCAGCAGCGTGTTGACCTGGCGGATATTGATTCTCGATAGACGTTGGTGCTGGCTGCGGATGACTTCGTACGCGACGGGCGCGCGCAGGAACCCTATGGCCGAGCCGACACCTGCTCCGGTGGGTATGATCACGCGCGGCACGTTCAGTTTCTCGGCCAATCGCGAGGCATGTATGGGCGCCGCTCCACCGAACGCGATGAGTGTGCGAACCTCGATGTCCTTGCCGCTTTCGATCGCGTGAACTCGGGCGGCATTAGCCATGTTTTCATCGACCATCTCGGACACGCCGAGTGCCGAGTTGGCGGCGTCGAGCGAGAGCTTCTTGCCGACCGCCGCCACGAGCGCGCGCTCGGAAGCCGCGCGGTCGAGCGTCATCCGGCCACCCGCGAAATTGGCGGGGTCGATCTTGCCGAGAACCACATCCCCATCGGTCACCGCGGGCCTGTCGCCGCCGCGACCATAGCAGGCGGGTCCGGGCTCCGAGCCGGCGCTTTCCGGGCCGACCGCGATGCGGCCCAGGCCGTCGATGTGGGCGAGCGAGCCGCCGCCGGCGCCGATCTCGACCATTTCGATGACAGGGATGCGCAGCGGCAAGCCCGAGCCCTTGAGGAAGCGGTAGACGCGCGCGACTTCGAACGTGCGAGAGGTTTGCGGCTGGCCATTGTCGATGAGGCATATCTTGGCCGTCGTGCCCCCCATATCGAAGGACAGGACATCGCGAAAGCCGCACTCGCGGGCCAGGGTGGAAGAAAAGATCGCGCCGCCCGCGGGGCCGGATTCGACCAGACGCACGGGAAAGCGAATTGCGGTGTCGATGGTCGTGATGCCGCCGCCCGACAGCATGAGGAACAGTGGGCAATCGAAGCCCGCAGCGCGCAAGTCACGCTCGAGCCCGGCCAGGTGGCGGCTCATCAGCGGCTGGACATAGGCGTTGGCGCAGGCGGTCGAAAAACGCTCGAACTCGCGCATCTCGGGCGAAACTTCCGAGGACAGCGTGATCGCGAGATGGGGCAGCTTCTTGGCCAGGATGTCGCGCGCTTGAATCTCGTGGATTGGGTTTTGGTAGGAATGAATGAAGCCGATGGCCAGGCTCTCGACCTTCGCCTCGACGAGCTTGGGCACGAGCGCCGCAACCGCGTCCTCGCGCAAGGGAAGCAGGACCTCGCCCTTGCCGGTCAGGCGCTCGGGCACCGGGAAGCGCAGATGGCGCGGCACAAGCGGCGGGGGCAGTTCGATATTGACGTCGTATTGCTCAAAGCGATTTTCGTTTCGCATTTCGAGCGAATCGCGGAAACCCTCGGTGGTCACGAGCGCGGTCGGCGCGCCTTTGCGCTCGATCAGCAGATTGGTCGCCAGCGTGGTGCCGTAAATCACGACGTCCACGTCCATTGGTCGAATGCCGGCCTTGGCGATTGCGTCGCGCATGCCCAAAAGAACGCCGCGTTCCGGCGCGTCATGGGTGGTCAAGGTCTTTGCGGTGAAGCGCCGGTTGCCGATTTCGAGCGCGATGTCCGTGAAAGTGCCGCCGATATCGACGCCCAAACGATTTGGCGTCTTGGACTTTGTCTTGGTCATGAATTCCCCGCGGAGGATGGTGGGCCGAACTATAGCCGAACGAACCGTGCCCACAAGATAGGCTGGCGATGCTGGACGTACCCATGCGCCTGCCGCAATATCGAGGCCATCGTGGCGGAGCGGATTGAGGACAGACAATGGCCGGACGTTTGGCAGGCAAGGTGGCAATCGTGACGGGTGCAGGCTCGGTGGGCCCGGGCTGGGGCAACGGCAAGGCGACGGCCGTGTTGTTCGCGCGCGAAGGAGCGAAGATCTTCGGCGTGGATCGCAACCCAGCCGCGCTTGCCCAAACCGAGGCCATCGTGGCAAGCGAAGGCGGGATCTTGGTCGCGCACGCGGCCGATGTGACGAACGAGGGCGAGGTTAAGCTCTTGGTCGCGCGCTGCGTCGAGCGTTTTGGGCGCGTCGATGTCCTACATAACAACGTGGGGATCACCGACGAGCACAGTGTCGTCGAGACCAGCGAGGAGGAATGGGACAAGGTCATGGACGTGAACCTCAAGTCCATGTTCCTGATGTGCAAGCACGTCGTGCCGCACATGGAAAAGGCGGGCGGTGGCGCCATCGTCAACATCTCCTCGATATCGGCCGTGCGTCATAATTTGCGACCGTTCATCGCCTATTACACAAGCAAGGCGGGTATCCTTGGTTTTACCCGCGGGGTGGCCTTGGATCACGCCAAGAGCCGGATACGCTGCAATGCCATTCTACCCGGCATGATGAACACGCCCATGATGATCGAGCCGGCCAAGGCGCGCATGAGTCAGGCGGAGATGGTGGTCTGGATGAAAGAACGCGACGCCAAGGTGCCCTATGGCCGGGCAGGCACGGGCTGGGACGTGGCGCGCGCCGCGCTGTTTTTCGCCTCCGACGATTCAGACTACATCACCGGGCAAACCCTCGTCGTCGATGGCGGAGTGACTTCGAAGTTCATGTGATGGGCAAAATGGGAGTGAAGCCGATGGCAAAAACGGCACCTGGGAAATCCCGTAAGATCTCGTGGAATCCGCCGGGCGTGGCGGCGCCCATCCGCGGCTATTACTCGAACACGGTCAAGGTCGAGTCCGGGCCTTTGGTCTTTGTATCAGGGCAGGTGGCGCTCGATGCGCGCGGCAAGATCGTCGGAGTCGGCAATCCGGCCAAGCAGGCCGAGCAGGTGCTACGAAACGTGAAGGCGCTGCTGCGAGCGAATGGTTGCGGCATGGACGATGTCGTGCAGGTCATCGTCTATGTGACCGATATTCGCTATCTCGACGATATCCGTGACGCACGCTTGAAGCATTGGCCCAAGGGGGGGCCGTCCTCGGCGATTGTCGAGGTTTCAGGCTTGGCGTTCCCGGAACTGTGCGTCGAAATATCGGCGATTGCGGCGCCGAAAGTCTGAGTCATGCTCGCGCCCGCAGGTCGGGTGGCAATGGTGAGCGGGGCCAATCGCGGCCTCGGACTCGCCATCGCCGAAAAATTATACGCCGATGGCTATAGCCTTTCCTTGGGTGCGCGCGATCCGGTGGCGCTGGCGCGCATTCATGTCGAGATGGACCGGACGCGCGTTCTATTCGCGCGTTATGACGCGGCGGCACTTGATAGTTGCCGAACGTGGGTCGCGGCAACGGCCGCGCGATTCGGGCGCATCGACGCGCTTGTCAACAATGCAGGACTTTTGCACCAATTTACCGTCGCCCAAGCGGACGAGGCGGCGCTCGATGAAATGTGGCAGGTGAACGCAAAGGCGCCATTGTTTCTTGCCAAGGCCGCTTTGACGCACCTTCGGCTGTCGGGCAGCGGGCGGATCGTCAACGTGTCGTCGCTTTCGGGCCTGCGGGTGCGGCGAACGGATTTCGTAGGTTATTCAATGACCAAGTTCGCGCTGATCGCCCTGTCGCACGCCTTGCGTCAAGAAGCGTGGGCGGACGGCGTGCGAGTCTGCGCCTTTTGTCCGAGCGTCATGGCGACCGACATGGCGAAGGGCATGGGCATCGACCCCACATCGCTCATCGATCCGCGCACGGCGGCGAGCATGATCGCCACTGTGCTGGCCTTGCCCAACTCGGCTTCGGTCGCGGAACTGCCGGTCAATATTTTTGCCGAGCCGACCTGGTAGGCGAATGGTGCCGAGGCGGCGCCCGTTTGCCGGGGCGCGGTCCTGGGGGTAAACCCGCATGATCGTGTATTGGCGATCGGGGGACGTGCGATGGGTGGTCGGCTTAATGATCGGGTGGCGATCGTGACGGGTGCGGGGTCGTCGGGGCCCGGATGGGGCAACGGCAAGGCGACGGCCGTTCAGTTTGCCCGCGAGGGCGCAAAGGTCTTCGGCATCGACATCAATCCCGCAGCGACGGCCGAAACGAAAATGAT
>JBJXGH010000029.1:0-24984 GCA_046153685.1 Alphaproteobacteria bacterium | reverse complement strand
TTTAAAAGCGGCGGGTACCCAAGCGCACGTCGAGCCAGCCCACACATGCCGTCGCGATCGTGGTTCCGACCAGAAATGCCGTCAGCACCCAGGCCATTTGATCGGGCGCGGCGGAAAACGCGCCCTGCATATGCGGCAGGGCAGATCCCGTGGCGGTGATCGTCGTCATATAGGCCGCCGTCCCGAAAGAACCTGCCACCAAGGCAAGCCACGACCGTGCGGTCACGGCCGTCACCGTCGTGGGCGCGCCCCCCTCTGTCATTCGCGGGTCCGCCCTGCCTGCTTCCGGTCGATCATCATGGTGCCGAACTGTACCCTTCCCGATGGCGCGGCCGCCCTATCGTGCTGGCTTGGGGAAGCGGACGAAGATCGAAAGCGGCAAGGCAGCCAAACCGATCAGCGCAATTAGATAAAAGCAATTGTTATAGGCAATCATCGCCGCTTGGCGGCCGATCTCGGCATCCATGGCCGCAAGGCCGCCCCTCTGCAAGAGCGACCACAGCCGCGGCATCCCGCCTTGCTGGAACAGTTCGTTATAGGGCGTCAGAACCTCGCTCATGGCATCGTGATTGATACGCATGAAGCGGGTCAGCACGTTGTAGATCAGCGCCGTTCCGGTCGCCGTCCCCAAGCTCGAGGTCAAGAAGAACAGCGCCACGCCGTCATTGCGCGCGCTTGTAGGCACGGTCGAAAACGTCATCATGCTGATGGGGACGAAGGCGATCCCGCCGCCCATGCCCTGGACGAACATGGCGGCCGCCGCGTCGAAGGCGCGAATATTTACCGTCCAATCCGACATTGCCCAGGCCGAGCCGATCAGACAGCCGAAGCCCGCGACCAGGATGATCCGCGGATCGATCCGGTCCGAAATCGGGCTGATCAGCAACATGCCGAACATGAGCCCTACCGCCCGCCAGCCGAGCAAGCCACCAACGTCCTCGATGCCGTAACCGCCCAAATCCTGGAGCAGAACCGGCATCAGGAACATCTGCAGAAACACGATGGCGCCGTATATGAACATCAAGAACAGTCCGAAAACGAAATTGCGATCACGAAACAAGAGCGGCGGGAAAAACGGCGATTTCGACGTGATGATATGGATGGCGAAAAGATAACTCGCCAAGCTGGCGATCGCGGCCTCGATCACGATTTCAGGGTCGGAAAACCAGTCAAGACGCTCGCCCCGATTGAGCATCAGCTGAAATGTCGTGATAGCGACAGCAAGGGCACCGAATCCGTACCAATTAAGGCTCTTTTTCGCACGCACGATCTCGGGTACGAACAGCAAGGTCGCAAGACAGGCAAGCAGCGCGAGCGGTACATTCACGAAGAATACCCATGGCCAGCCGTACTCGGATACGAGGACGCCGCCCACATAGGGGCCGATCGCCGATCCAGAAACGCCGCCGAAGCTCCACATGGCTGTCGCCATGCCCTGCTTGCGCCTCGGGAAAGCGTCGATCGCAATCGCCTGGCCCAAGGGAGTAAGCGTCGCACCGAACAGACCCTGAAGCGTCCGGAAGACAAGCGCCTCCTCGAGCGTGGTCGACAACCCGCACAATATGGACGCCGCCGCGAAGCCCGCCGTCGAAACCGCGAATACCCGGGTGCGCCCGAAATGCAGCGCCAACCAGCCTGAGCATGCCGTCATGATCGCCGTGCCGATGATGAAAGACGTGAGGACCCAAGCCATCTGATTGGGCGCGGCGGAAAACGCGCCCTGCATGTGCGGCAGCGCCGCACCCGAAAGAGTAAGGGTCAGCATGTACACGGTCGTGCCGAGCATGGCGGCGCTGAGCGCGAGCCAGCTTTTAACACCGGTCGTTGCCGGTTCCGGCTCCGCGTGCGCTGTGGTCATGTGAACCCGAGACGCCGCCCGACGCGGCGCGGCCCGTCTAGATGCCGGCGATAATGCCGCCATTGGGCGACAACAATTGACCGGTGACGAAACTCGCCTCGTCCGACGCCAGATAGGCGATGGCGTGGGCGATTTCGCGGGGACGTCCCAACCGGCCCATGGGGATTTCCTTTACCCCCTCGATTTTGGTCTGGGGCAATGGAAGATTCGTATCGGTCAAGCCGGGCGCCACGGCGTTCACGCGGATCTGGAACGGTGCCAGTTCCTTCGCCCAAGCCTTCGTCAGGCCGAGCAGCGCGCTTTTTGTCCCGGTGTAATGCGAGCCGTTGGACGAGCCCATCATGCACAACTCCGACACGATATTGACGATCGCGCCGCGCTTACGCGCCTTCATGCCCGGAACGACGGCCTGGGTGGCGAAGAAGCTGCCCTTGACCATGATCGAAAGCATGCGGCCGAAGATCTCCTCGTCCACCTGATCGATCAGCAGGCGCCTGCCGCTGATACCCGCATTGTTGACCAGCACGTCGATGCGGCCCATGGCCGATTCGGCCTTCGTGATCTCGGTGCGCAAGGTCGCGATATCGGCGACGTCGCATATGCTCACAAGGGCGCGGCGCCCGGCCTTGCGCACGAGTTCGGCCGTGCCTTCCGCCGCCTCGCGCTTGATGTCGTGCACCACGACATCCGCACCGCGTTCGGCCATGAGCTCGGCGGCCGCGCGGCCGATTCCGGCGCCGGCACCGGTTATGAATGCGATCTCGCCATCAAACTGTGCCATGACCCTCAGAGCCCCACGATGCCGTCGCCGCCGTTCGGACAGACCGTCTGCCCGGTAATGAAATCCGCCTCGGACGACGCGAGAAACGCGACCGCGTAGGCGATCTCGACCGGCGCACCCATGCGGCGCAGAGGAATGAGGTCAAGCGATTTCTTCTTTTCCTCGGGCGTGCCCATTCCGGTATCGACCCAGCCCGGCGCCACGCAATTGACGTTGATATTGTAGGGCGCGAACTCGCGCGCCCAAGACTTCGTGAGCCCCAATATCCCCGCCTTGGCGCCACAGTAATGCGACGAGAACTTGTGGCCGACCATGCCCCAATTCGAACCGATGTTGACAATCTTGCCGGATTTACGCGCCTTCATTCCGGGAACGACCGCGCGGGTGCAAAAATACGTGCCGCGCATGTGCACGCCGAACATGCGGTCGAAGCGCGCCTCGTCGATTTCCTCGAGATAGCTGTAATCGCCGCCGATGCCGGCGTTGTTGACGAGCACGTCGATATGGCCCATCGCCTGCTCGGCCTTCGCGATTTCCACGGCCATCGCCTTGGTGTCGAGGATATCGGCGACGATGACATGGGCGCGCCGACCCTTGGCCCGGACCATTTCACCGGTCTCGCGCGCGCCGTCGGCCTTGACGTCGTGCACCACGATATCGGCGCCCCGTTCGGCCATCAGCACGGCATCGGCGCGCCCCATGCCGCCGCCCGAACCCGTGATCATGGCCACCTTGCCCGCCAAACTCGCCATCGGCCTTCTCCCTGGTAGCGTGACCCGACTTTAAGCATTTGGCGCGCCGAGGGCCAGACGGCTTGACCGCGAGCGCGACCGCCCCCTACCGTCACGCCCTTCGTGCCCCGCGCGGCGCCATAGCGCAAGGACCGACCATGCAGCTTACCTTCGGCACCTTCAACTTGATGCAGCGTCGCAACCCCGCCCGCACGGACCGCGAACTGTATTCCGAGATGATCGAGCATGTGCGCCTGGCGGAGGAGCTCGGTTTCGATACCGCCTGGATCGCCGAGCATCACTTTAACAATTATAGCCTCAGCCCCTCGCCCCTCATCGCCCTTTCGCACCTGGCCGCCGTCACGCGCACGATCAAGCTGGGATCGGCGGTGCTCGTATTGCCGTTCTACGAGCCCGTGCGCGTCATTCAGGAAATTGCCATGGTCGATATCCTCTCGAATGGCCGGTTGCAAGTCGGGGTTGGCAGCGGCTATCAGGATTACGAGTTTCAGCGCTTTCGCGAAAGACTCGACGCGGCGATGGAGATGACGGCCGAGCTCCTCGACATCATGGAGCTGGCCTACACTCAAGATTCCTTCGCCTATGACGGCAAGCACTACAAGATTCCCGAAACTCGGATCTCAATCTCGTGCGTTCAGCGCCCGATGCCGCCCATGTGGGTCGCGGGCATGATGGGCAATGCTCAGATCAAGCGCCGCGTGGCCGCCAAGGGCTACACGCCCTTCCTCGCCGCCGCCCTGTCGCCGATCGAAAAATTGGTGCCCATTCGCGCCGCCTATGACGAAGCCTACCGGGAGGTCGGGGTGGATCCGTTGGTCCAGCCCATGGGCGTCATGCGCTACTTTCATTTGACGGACAGCCAAGCGGAGGCGCGCGACGCCGCCGAACGCTGCCGTTATTCCACACGCGTCTCGCTGTCCCTGCGCCTCGATTACGCCAAACTCAACGGCATCGTCGTCGAGGAACGTCCGGTGCCGAACGAGGCCTCGCTCGACGACTTGCAGCGCAATATGGTGATCGGCGACGCCCATGTCTGCGCCGCGCGCATCGTCGAGGATTTCGAGGCCCTACGCGCGACCCATTTCGCGCTCTATATCCAACCGGGCGACCTGTCGCATGCCCGCGTCATGCACAGCCTGGAAAAATTCGCCAAGGAATGCGTGCCGCTCGTCGCCAAGGAAATCGGCAAGCGCGGCCATACCGTGGCGTTTGGCAAAACGGCGCTGCGGCAGAGCGCGGCCGAATGAACTAACGGACGCCCGCGAACTGGGCCACCAGGAAGGCCTGGGATACGATCGCCAAAGCCGTCGAGACCAGCACGGCTGTCGCGGTTCGCGCGATATAGCGGTCGTAGCGTTCCGCCATGATGAAGACATTGATGCCTGTAGGCAGGGCCGCGACTATGACCGCAACGGCCGTGGGCAACGGGTCGAGTGCGAAGATTTGCGTCGCCGAAATCCACGCCAAGGCCGGATGCAGCAGCATCTTGAGCGCGACCACGGTGGCGCTTTGCCCGGCATCGCCGCCCAATTTGAACGCGGAAAGCTGCGCGCCAAGCACGTATAGCGTCGCCGGCAGAGCGGCGCTGGCGAGAATGGCCAAGACCCGGTCGAGCGTGCCCGGAATGGGCAATCCCGCCTCGGACCACAACAACCCGCCGAAGATGCTCACGATCACCGGGTTTTTCAGCAGCGACACAAGGGTCGATCCGGCCACCTTGACCGGATGACCGCCCGAGCCGCGGCCAAGTTCGATGGCAATGGTCGTCAACGGAATCAAGATGGCCGAGTGGAAGCTGACGATGAGCATCATCAGCAACAATCCGGCATCGCCAAACGCGGCGTAGGTCAGGGGAATTCCGAGCATGACGGTATTCGAGAACGTAGCCCCCATGGCCATGACCGCCTGGTCTTCGAGGCGAAGGCGAAAGACAGCGCGGCCAATCAGCATGGTCAGGCCGAACAGCAGCAGAACCGCCAGAAAATAGGCCTGCACCAAATCAAAATCGCCGGCCGGGTGCGCCTGCCCCTTGCCCAAGGTCCGAAACAAGAGAGCCGGCACCGACACGAAGAACACGAAATTCGAGAGGCCCTTGAGATTCCCCGAACCCGCCAGCTTCGTGCGCCCAAGGACATAGCCGAGAAGAATCACGGCAAAGACGGGAATGACGATATCGATAACGATCATCATATTGGACTCGACACGATAGCATGGCTGCGGGATCGGAATACTACCCTCGAAACCGCACTTGTATCCTCCCCCTGCATCGACAGGCCCCCCATCGCCCCGAAGGAGCACTCGCATGACCAAGATCGCCATCATCACCGGCTCCGGCCAAGGCATCGGCGCGGGTATCGCCCGCGTGTTCGCGGAGGCCGGATGGTCCGTCTCGCTCATGTCGCCATCCTTGCGCAGCGTCGAGCTGGCACGTGAACTCGGCGGTATGGGCAAACGCGGATCCGTGCTGGTCGATGCCGACCTTGCGGACTTGGTCGAATCCACTCGCGCCCGACATGGCCGCATCGATGCGGTCATAAACAATATGGGCCACGGCTCGGGCGAACCGACGGTGCAGGACAGCACCGTGTTCGACCCCGCGCACATGACCGATCCCCTGGACGTCGCCGACACGACTTGGCATTCGGCCTTGGACATGTACGTGCTGAACGTCGTGCGCATGGCCCGCGCCGTAACCCCCATCATGCTCGCCCAAGGCGGGGGCTCGATCGTCAATATCTCGTCGCTCAACGCGACCGAACCGCGCCCGGGTTATGCGCAGATGAGTGTCTTGCGCGCGGCCCTTCATGCCTTCTCGAAGCTATTTGCCGATAAGTACGCCGCCGCGAACGTGCGGATGAACAATGTCATGCCGGGGTTCTGTGAAAATGTTCCCATGAGCGAGGCCGCGCTGCGCTCCATTCCGATGGGGCGAACGGCCCGCTTCTCCGAGATCGGCCAGGTCTGCCTGTTCCTCGCGTCGGAGGCGTCGAGCTACATGACCGGGCAAAATCTATTGGCTGATGGCGGCGTCAACCGCGCGGTGCGTTAGCGCCGCCCGCGCGTCTTCGGAGCCAAGCGCTTGGCCGGTGGTTTGGGTTTGGTTTTGGTTTTGGTTTTGGTTTTAACCTTGGTCTTGTTATTGCCCCGAGCCGCGCCGGCCGTTTTGAGCGGCGCCTCGGTGAGCACGCGCGGAAAATCTGTCAGCACCTCGGCTCCCGTTGGACTCACCCGCACGGTTTCGGAAAAGCCGATGCTGTACCGGCCGGGAACCTTGAAGTGGGTAATGATGTGCAGGGTCATGTCGGGTTCAAGAATTTGATTCGAGCCCGCATCGAGCGAAATGCCGCCGCGTTCGATCCAGGTCAGAAACTCGATGCCGATGCCATAGCCGACACGGTGGTCGAAATTGGCGCCGTACCCACGGGCGTCGAGCAATTTCTGCGCGACCGCATGGACCTCGCGCGCGACCGCGCCCGGCTTGATCGCCTTTATCGTCGCCTCAAGCGCTTCGCGCGAGGCGTCGGAGGCGCGGCGAACCTCGTCGGACGCTCGCCCGACCACGGCGCAGCGGATAAGTGCCGCGTCATAATGGCGCACATTCGCGCCCAATTCGAAGAACACCACATCGCCCTTCTTGACCGTGCGTCCGATCCACGTCGCGTGCGCCAGGGCCGAACGCGGGCCGGAAACGATATAGCTCGGATTGCGAATGAAATGGCTTTCGGCCTCGATGCGCGCCCGATGGACCTCGGCGGCGATGCGATACTCGCTTGCGCCCTCGCGTACTTCGTCGAGGCCCGCGCGCATCGCTGCCTCGACCGCCCGCGCGGCCTTGCGCATATAGCCGAGTTCCGCCGCCGATTTGACCGCGCGCAAGGTCTCGACCGTGCCCGAGGCATCGACGAAGCGGGCACTGGGCGCGCTGCGCACCAGCGCTTCGTACACATCCGTCACCAGCCACGGAACCTTCTTCTCGACACCCACGGTCGCGTGGCCAAGCCCCATGTCCAGCAAGCCTTTGGCGACCGCCTGGCCCGGATTCTCGTCGTCGCGATAGCTCACGGCAGGCAGGCCATAGGCGTTGTCGGTCGCGTTTTCGATCTCAAGCTGGCGGGTCACCATGAGACGCGTGCCGTCGCGCGCCGCAATGAGGGCCTGCGGGAAGGAGTGAAACCCCGTCGTCTCATAGCCCGTCAGCCAATAATGGCTCTCCGGTCCCGCGAGCACGATGGCATCGAGTCCCTTCTCCTCAAGACGCGCCTTGAGGCGCTCGGCGCGCGCGTCATACTCGGCAGGCTTAAACGGCAGGGATAGGGGCTGCTTGGACATTCAACTTCCTCCCGGAAATGTTTGGATCAGGCCTTGCCGAGCGAGTGGAAGACATTCGCGCTCATCTTGATCGCCTGGATGAACAACTCGACGACCATATTCTCGTCGGGCGCATGATTGTGTTCGTCCCAATTGGCATACGCGCTCCAAATACACGGGACCCCCAGGCCCTCGACGAAGGCGTATTGCGGGATGCTGCCGCCCAGGGCGGGCAAAACCACTGGCTCTTGACCCGCCGCCTCGCGTAGCGCCGCGACAATGGGTGCCACGAAATTATTGCCCGCGGACGTGCGCGAAGGCTTCATGGTGTCGTGCACCACGATCTCGACATCGCCGAAGCCGCGCGCATCGAGATGGCGGCGCACCTGGGCCATGATCTTGTCGGGCGATTGATCGGCGACCAGGCGAATGTCCATCTTGGCGGTTGCCGTGGCCGGAACGATGTTCTTGACACCCTCGCCGCCATGGCCGCTGACCAGACCCGAGATATTGAGCGTCGGGCGGTACATCACACGCTCGTGGTATTCGCGCGCCGCCATGGTGTCGAGTTCGGGCACCGCAAGTTCCCTGCCCATCTTAGCGCCGTCGAAGCCGAGCGCGCCGAGCAGGCGGAGATCCTCCTCGCCCATCGGGCGGATATCATCGTGAAAGCCGTCAATGGTGATCGCACCCTTGGCGTCACGCATGGAGGACAGCGCCTCAAGCAGGCGCCATCCGGGATTGGGCACCACATTGCCGCGATTGCCCGAATGGACGTCGCGGCTGGCGGTGCGCACCTTGAGCTCGAAGCCGATCACGCCGCGGCAACCGAGATAGATGGTCGGGCGGTTGGATTCGTGGCGTGGCCCATCGGCGGCGAAACAAACATCCGCCTGCAACATCTCATGATGATCGCGGACGAATCCGGGCAGGCTGGTGCTGCCGGTTTCCTCCTCGCCTTCGAGCACGAATTTAAGCGGCGCGGTGGCCTTCCCGCACGCCCGCAGCGCCTCAACCGCCTTTATATGGGCCATGTGCTGCGCCTTGTTGTCGCCGACCCCGCGCGCGAAGATTCGCCCGTCGCGCTCGGTCGGATCGAAGGGCGGACTGGTCCAGTTATGCACATCGTCCGCCGGCATGACGTCGTAATGGCCGTAGAGCAGCACGGTCGGCGCCCCATGATTTCCGGCAAGCTCGCCGTAAACCATGGGGTTGCCGGACGACGGCATGAGGCGGGTCTTAAACCCAACCTCGGACAGCGCGCCCATCAATTTCTCGGCGCAAGTCCGGATCGCCGCCGCGTCGGTGGCCACGCTAGGGATACGCAGAAACGCCTTAAGCTCGGCGATGAAGCGGTCACGATTGGCGTCGATATAGCGATAGACGTCGTCCATTTGCCCTCCAGGGCGCGAAGTTTAGCATCAGGGCGCGAGGTTCCATACAGGCCCGGAACCGACAAAAATCCTCATTCGGGCGCCTTGCCGTTTCCTCCCCGCCTCTGCCATGCTCGCCGTCATGAGCGAGGTTGTCACGCCTGATTTCTCCGATACGCCCGTATGGTGGAGCGACACCCCTTTGCGGGTCCTGCCAGAGACACCGCTTCCCGCCGCAACCGACGTGGCGGTGATCGGCTCCGGCTATACAGGATTGTCCGCCGCCCTCACCATCGCACGCGCGGGGCGCGCCGTTCATGTGCTCGAGGCCGAACATCCAGGCTACGGCGCGAGCACGCGCAATTCCGGCTATGTCGGATTTCAATTGCGCAACAAGCTGGTACCGCTCATGGAACGCATCGGCGCGACGCCTGCGCTCGCCATGGCGCGCGAGGCCATAGCCGCGCACCGCCATGTCGTCGCTTTCATCGAGCGCGAGCAAATCTCCTGCAAGTTCAATTATTGCGGCCGATATATACCTGCGCATACTCCCGAAGTTCTCGAATCCTTGAGACGCGAGGCCGAACTCATGGCGCGCGAATTCGGCATGGCGGCCGAGATCGTGCCCAAATCGCGCGAGCGCGAGGAGATCGGCACGGATTTTTTCCATGGCGGGTTGCGGGTCGAGATGTCGGGCGCGCTGCATCCGGGCATGTACCACGCGGGCCTGCTTGATCGCACCTTGTCCTCGGGCGCCGTGGTCCACGCCCATACCCCGGCAGTCGAGATCGAGCGCTTGCGCGAAGGACGATTTCGCGTGACGACCGCGCGCGGCCCTATCGAGGCCAGCGCCGTAATTCTCGCGACCAATGGCTATACCGGCAAAGGCGCACCCTGGCTTGCGCGGCGGACAATTGTGGTCAATGCAGGCGTTTCCATCTCGGAGCCGCTGTCCGACGCGCGCATCGCGAGCGTCATGCCCAAGGGCCGGACCACCATCGACACCCGGCACAATCCCCTGTCGTTCCGCGTATATCCCGGCGGTGGCCGCATCCAGTTTTCGGCGGCGCGCGGGCTGTTCGCGCATGATCACCGGCAAAAGGCGCGCGACATGCATGCGGCCTTCGTCGCCGTGTTCCCGCACATGAAGGACATGCGCATCGCCCATTGCTGGACCGGGCAGATGGGCTTCACTTTTGACGAGCTGCCCCATATCGGCCTTCACGACGGCGTGCATTACGCCATGGGATATTGCGGCTCGGGTGTCCACATGGCGAGCTGGCTCGGGCACAAGCTCGGTCTGCGCGTGCTCGGCTCGCCCGATGCCGCAACCGCTTTCGACGGCCGCGAACTCGAATCACGCTGGTATTACCGCGGCCGACCATGGTTCCTGCCCGCTTATGTGCGCTGGACCAACTTCAAGGACAAACGGGATTTGGCCCGAGCGCGGCGCTCCGCTTAGACAGAACACGCGCGTGAACGAGGAAACACCGATGGCCGGCAATATCTTCGCCCCAGGCTTCAAGACCGATCCCTATTGGTGGGACGCCGCGCCACGCCCCAAACTCGAACTCGCTCCTCTGCCTGCGGAATCGGACGTGGTGATCGTGGGTTCGGGCTACACCGGTACCTCCGCCGCCCTCACCCTCGCGCGCGCGGGGCGTAAAGCGCTCATCCTCGAGGCGGAGGATCCAGGCTACGGCGCATCCTCGCGCAATGCCGGCTATGTCGGGCGGATGCTGTGGCACAAGTTCGGCCCGCTTGAGCGCAAGCTCGGGCCCGGCGCCGCGGCCAAACTGGCGGAGGACGCGGTCGAGTCCCACCGCTATCTCACGACCTTGATCGAGCAGGAACAGATCGCTTGCGGCTATGTGAATTGCAGCCGCTTCATCGGTGCGCGCACGCAAGGCCATTTCGACCATTTCGCCGAAGACTTGGCGATGTTCTCTCGCGCGGGCCTGCACATCCAGGCGGACATGATCCCACGCTCGGCTCAGGGTAAGGAAATCGGCAGCGAAAAATTTTACGGCGGCATGTTGCTGCACGGCACGGGGGCGTTGCACCCGGGGCTGTATCATCTGGGCCTGCTCGACCGTGCGCGCCGCTCGGGCGCCGGAATCGCCGCGCATGCGCGCGTCACCGGCATCGAACGGGGCAAGGACGGCAAGTTCATCGTCCATACCGGACGCGGCAATGTTCGCGCCAACGACGTGATCGTCGCGACCAACGCCTACTCGGACAAGGGTGTCGGCTGGTACCGCCGCCGCCTGGTGCCCGTAAAATTGTTCCAAGTGGCAACCGAACCCTTGTCGCCCCAATTGCTGAACCGACTAATGCCCGGGGGGCGCACGCTCATCGACTCGCTGACCAACATCACCTGGATTCGCCTGTCGCCGGACAACACCCGCCTCATCATCGGCGGCCGGACCGGCGTCGAAGACGGCGGCCCCAAGGGCAAGGCCATGAAGCTTCATGCCGACGCGAGCGAGATTTTTCCCGAACTCGCCGATGTAAAATTGACCCATTCCTGGGAAGGCCAGTGTGCCTTCAGCTTCGACAAGCTGCCCCATATCGGCGTGCACGACGGCGTGCACTACGCCATGGGCTATTGCGGCGTCGGCTTGCCGATGGGCACATGGATGGGTCATAGGCTCGGCCTGAAGCTTCTCGGCAAGGCCGAGGGCGCGACGCCCTTCGACGGGCGGCGATTCCCAACCCGACCCTTCTATACCGGCGAGCCGTGGTTCCTGCCCGCGATGATGGCCTATTACGATTTCAAGGACCGCATCGAATTGTGGCGCGGCTAACGTCCACGGCCATGAACGATATCGGGGGGGCCGGCTTGCCGCCTTCCTTGTGGGCCGCGACCGCCGCGCCTGCGCCCGCGACGACCCACCTTGACGGCACGGTCGATGCCGATGTCGTCGTCGTGGGCGCGGGCATGACCGGTTGTTCGACCGCCCTCCACCTAGCCGAGCGCGGCACGAGTGTCATCCTGCTCGAGGCCTTCGAAATCGGTTCGGGCGCGTCGGGGCGCAATATGGGCCTCGTCAATCCGCATTTTCGCACTCTGCCCAGCCAAATTTCCGCACTTCTCGGCGAGGAATTGGGCGGGCGCATGAATTCGGTCTTCGCCGCCGGCGGCGACACGGTGTTCGAGCTCATCAAGCGTTACGAAATTTCATGCGACGCCGTACGCACCGGCAATGTCGAGGCGAGCTTCACCAAGCGCGGCCTTGCCGAGCTGCGCGCCACGCATGACGAGCGCCTGCGCCTCGGAGCGCCATTCCAATGGCTCGAGCGCGGAGCGCTCGCCGAGATGACGGGTTGCGAGCGCTACGAGGGCGGCTATATCGATCGCGGCGCGGGCGGCATCCAGCCGCTGTCCTATGTCCGAGGTCTCGCGCGAGCGGCGCTGGGTAAAGGCGCGCGCATCCACACCCGCAGCACCGCGACTGCAATCGCCAAGCGCGGCGATCTCTGGCGGGTGACTACAGGTCGCGGCGAAGTCACGGCGCGCCACGTCGTGGTTGCTACGGATATCTACACAGCAGGTCTCATGCCGGAAATTCAAGCGGCAATGGTGCCCATGTGGACCCATATCGGCGCAAGCGAACCGCTTTCGCCCAATATCCGGCGGACCATCATGCCGGGCGGACAATCGCTCGGCGACAATTCGACCGTACCGCGCTATTACCGCATCGACCGCGACGGTCGGCTTGTCGTCGTCACCTTGGGCCGAGCGGCCAAATTACATTTCTCGCCGTTGCGCCAATGGGAGGAAAAAGCCATTGCCTGGGCCTACCCGCGCATCGGCACGCCCAAGATCGTCTATCGCTGGCAAGGCGTCCTCGGCATCAGCGGCAACCACCTGCCGTTCATCCACGAGCCCGAACCGAATTTCCACGTTCCACTCGGCTATTCCGGGCGCGGCATCACGTCGGCGACCGTGATGGGAAAAATTCTTGCCGACCGCATCCTGGGTCGGCCAAGCGCGGAGTGTCCCGTGCCGCTTTTTCCCCTTGCGCCGGCGCCGTATCGCTTGTTGCATGGGTGGTACTATCGCGCGGCTCTCTATGCGGGCCGCCTTGTCAGCATGGTGCGTTGATGGCCAATGAACCGCCTGTCCAAGCCTCTCTGTGGCACGCAACAGCCGCGCCCGCGCCCGCAACCCAGCCATTCGCGGGCGACCGGGCCACCGACGTCGCCATTGTCGGCGCCGGGTTCACGGGCTGCTCCGCCGCCCTGCATCTGGCCGAGAGGGGCGTCAAAGTCACCGTGCTGGAGGCCGAGCAGATCGGTTGGGGCGGCTCGGGACGTAATGCCGGCCTCGTCAATGCGGGCATGTGGCTCGATCCATCGGAAGTAATTCGCCTTCTCGGCCCCGTGTACGGGCCGCGTATCCTCGATGCGCTCGACGCCGCGCCGAAATTGGTCGCCCACCTCGCCAAACGCCACGACATGGCATGCGATATCGTGCCCAAGGGCGTGATCCGCGGCGCGCACAATCACAAGGCCCTTGGCGGTCTGATCGAACACGCGCGCCAATGGAGCGAACGCGGCGCCAATGTCGAGATTTACGACCGCGACGCCTTCGCCAAGATAACCGGCAGCAACCACTATGTCGGCGGCATCGTCGATCACCGCAGCTTTTCCATTCAGCCCTTATCATATGCGCGGGGCTTGGCGCGCGCCGCCATTGCCGCCGGCGCGAATTTGCACGAAGGCGCGCGCGTGACCGCAGTCGAGAGCGCGAACGGAAAATGGCGGCTTAAGACCGCCACCGGGGTGCTTACGGCCGACAAGCTCATCATGGCGACCAACGCCTATTCCGATGGCTTGTGGCCTGGAATGCGCGAGACGATCATTCCCATCGGTTGCTACATGTACGCGACCGAGCCCGTGAGCGAGAATGTCCGGCAATCGATATTGCCGGGCAAGCGCGCGCTCTACGACGCCCAGCCCTCGATGGTCTTCGCCCGCTACGACCGTGATTACCGCTTGATCGTCGGCAGCCTCGGCTATCTGCCGTCCGGCGAGATGACCTCGCCGCGCTCCTGGGCGCAGCGCACCTTGCGCTATCTGTTCCCGCAGCTCGGCGAGCAGAAACTTTCCCATGCCTGGGCCGGGACCATCGGCTTCACGTCTGACCATTTGCCGCGCATCTACGAGCCAGCCCCCGGCGTGCACATGGTGCTGGGCTATAACGGGCGCGGCATTGGGCCCGGGACCTATTGGGGCAAGACCTTGGCCGAGCGCGTGCTTGGCATGCCGGCGTCCGAATTCGCCCTTCCCGTCTCGCCCGTGAAGGCAGCACCTTTCCGAGGACTTCGATCGAGCTTCTATGAAGCCGCGTTCAGCGCCTATCGCTTGCGGAGCCTGCTCCAATAAACCCGGCCATGGCGCCATGACGCTCGGACAGGCGCTTCGGCGCGACGATCACGATCTATCGGCCGTGGCCTGGACGGCAACGGCTATCGCCGCGCCGGCCACCCCACCCCTTGCCGGAAATATTCGGACGGATGTCGCCATCGTGGGCGGGGGCTATACTGGGCTGTCCGCTGCCCTGCACTTGGCCGAGCGCGGAACCAAGGCGGTCGTCCTCGAGGCAAAGGAGCCCGGCTGGGGTGCCTCGGGGCGCAATTTCGGCCAAGTCATCGCCGGACTGAAGCTCGACCCCGACGCGATGGACGCGCATTTCGGGCGCGAAATCGGCGCCGTGGTCCGCAAGCTGTCGGGCGGCGCGCCGGATTTTCTTTTCGATATCGTCCGCCGCTACGCCATCGATTGTGACGCCAATCAATCGGGCTGGATTCAACCCGCGCACGCGCACATCGGCCTGCGCCAAGTCGAATCGCGCGCCGCCCAATGGTCAAAGCACGGAGTCAAGACCGCGCTGCTGGACCGGGCGCGGACGGCCGAACTCATCGGCACCGAAAGTTACCTCGGCGCCTGGCTCGACCCCCGCGGCGGCGGCGTGCAACCGCTTTCGCTTGTCCGGGGCCTTGCGCGCGCGGCAATGGGGCTGGGCGTGGCCGTTCACGGCGATACGCGGGTCGTGCGCGTCATGCGCCAGGGAACGGATTGGCTGCTAATCGCCGCGAACGGCACCACGGTCACCGCCGCGAACGTCATCCTCGCAACGAACGCCTATTCCGACGAACTCTGGCCGGGGCTCAGGCGCTCCATCGTTCCCGCTCGCCCGTTCTTGGTGGCGAGCGCGCCGCTCGGCGAGAATGTGCGGCGAAATATCTTTCCCTACGGCCATGTCGGCTCGGACACCAAGCGCATGCTGTCCTATTTCCGCGTGGAGCGGACGGGGCGGTTGCTCATGGGCGGGCGGGGTTCCGTCGGCCATGGCCGGGGTGCCGGCATTTACGAGAAATTGCGCGAAGACGCGCGGCGGACACTCCCGTGGCTCGGCGACGTCAAATGGGACTATGCTTGGTCGGGCTGGATTGCCTTCACCAAGGACCATCTGCCCCATTTGCACGAGCTCGCGCCCGGAGTTCACGCGGGCCTGGGCTATCAGGGTCGCGGCATTGCGATGGCGCTCGTCATGGGGCGCGAACTTGCGCGGCGTGCGACCGAACGCAAGGTCGAGGATGGCTGGCCCATTGTGCGGCTGAAGCCCCTGGCGCTTCACGCTCTACGCAAACCCGTGCTCCATGGGATTCGCGCCTATTGGCGCCTTCGGGATAGACTAGACACGCGTTGATCGCTTTTCGGCCGCCGGGCCGAAGAACAGGATAGACAGGGAATGACCATGCGAAGCAATCGCGTCGTCGCCAATCCCATAGCCGGCGCATTGGGCGCCGAAATCGAGGGCGTCGATCTTTCCCAACCTCTCGACGAGGAGACCTTCGCCGCCATCCGGCAAGCCCTGCTCGATCATCTTGTGATCTTCTTTCACGATCAGAAAATTCAACCTGCCCACATGAAGGCGCTGGCCAGCCGCTTTGGGCCGCTCGACGTCCACCCATTCGTCAACGCGGCGCGCGACAGCCACCAGGACCCCGAGGTCTTCGAAGTCCGCCACGAGCCGGGCGAGCGCTATGTCTTCGGCGAAGGCTGGCACATGGATCACACCTGGAAGCAGCATCCGATGATGGGTGCGCTGCTTTACGCCGTCGAAGCGCCCGAATACGGCGGCGATACCTTGTTCGCCAATATGTATCTGGCCTACGAAACCCTATCCGAAGCCATGCGGCGCTTTCTCGATTCCTTGCGGGCCGTACATGCGGCGAATCCCGCGCTCTATGTCGGCGATCCCAATTTGAACCTCACCCCCGAACAGATCGACGCCATGCGCGCCGTGCATCCCCTCGTGCGCACCCATCCCGACACCAAGCGCAAACTCCTGCTGTTCCATCGCCACATCGTCCGCCATTTCGAGGGCTGGAGCGTCGAAGAAAGTCTGCCGCTCATGGATTTTCTCGCGGCGCACGCAACCAGACCCGAATTCACCTGCCGCTTTCGCTGGCGCAAGGGCGATCTCGCGTTCTGGGACAACCGGGCGCTGATGCACAACCCGGTCGCGGACTACCAGGACAAGCTTCGCGTCATGTACCGGGTGGCGATCAACGGCACGGAACCGGCGTACTGAACCGCCTGCGTCTTAGGCGAGGGTCACTTCGCCTGTCATGGCTTGTTGACCGTCGGGGCCGATGGCCTCGAGCTCGACCGTGTCCCCCTTGGGAACGCCCTGCACGCGGAACGGCAGACCGTCGAATAGCGGCCCACGCGCGCGGAAGGAAAACCCCGCGACCGGTCGGCGACTATTTCGGCGCGGCAATTCGACAAGATAGGTCGCCGTCAGCGGGCCGTGGACCACAAGGCCCGGATAGCCTTCCTCGCCCATGGCATAGGCCCGGTCGTAATGGATGCGGTGGCCGTTGAAAGTGAGCGCGGAATAACGGAAGAGCAAAACCGGATCAGGCGCGACCTCGCGCGACCAGGCACCGGGCGGAACGGGCTTCATCGCCTCGCGCGCCAATGCCTTGGGCACGGGCGTGGTCGCACCGGCTGCACGGTATACGATGTCCATGTCCTCCTCGACGCACACCTTGCCGCCTTGGCTGAAGCGGTTCGTGACCGCGACGAAGACGAGCTTGCCGCTCGCGCCGTGTTTTTCGGAAATCGCGGTGATGGTCGCGGTCTTCTCCGCTCGCTCGCCCAGGCGAAGCGCGCCCGGAAAACGCAGGCGCGCACCCGCGAACATCCGCCGCGGCAACTCGACCGGCGGCATGAACGACCCGCGCGCCGGATGGCCGTCCGGTCCGATCGCCGATTGGAGCGCATACGAGTGAAAATACAGCCAATGCCACATGGGCGGCAGCGCGTCGCCCGGACCGAGGCGCGTATCGCCATCGTCGAGCGTCGCCTGCATGGCGCGCGCGGGTGCCAGGGAAATCACATCCTCGATGCGTTCCGCGCGACCAATCCACGAGGCGTAGGGCACCGTCATTAATCCACCTTGGCCAAATCGATGGGTCCGCCGACCACGCCCTTGTCGCGCAATTTCCCGATCTCGCCCACGCTCAACCTCAATACGGTTTCAAGAATCTCATCCGTGTGCTCGCCGAGAAGCGGCGCGCGGCTGGGCGCGGCGCGCTCGGTCGCCGAGAACTCCAACGCCAAGCCCGGAACCGGATAGGTCCCGATTCCAGGCTGCTCGATTTCGGCGAATATCGGATTTTTCGAGATTCGGGAATCTTGCGCCAGCATTTGCGTCGTCGTGCGATAGGGCCCCCAGCACACGCCGGTGGAAGCGAGCGCCGCCTCGATCTCGCCCAGGGTTCGTGCCTCGAACCATGGCGCCATGGCGCTCCGGATTTCCGCGCGTGCCGCAAACCGCGCACCCTCGTCGTGCGTAAGATCGACCCCGCGCGCCTGGGCAAGCGCGGCCATCGCCTCGCCCGTGACCGTTGCCTTCACGAGTTCGCTCCACATCCGTTCGGTGATCGCCACGACATAGACCATGCGGCCGTCCCGCGTCGCGAATTCGCTGCCGAACGCGCCGTAAAGATAATTTCCGGTCGACGGCCGGTCCGTGCCGTTGATCGCCGCCTCGCCGATATAGCCGAGCGCGCCGACCATGGCGAACGCCACATCGGCCAAGGACAAGCGCACGAGCTGGCCGTCCCCACTCAGGCGCCGGTGGCGTTCGGCCGCAAGTAGGCCGAGCGCGGCCATCATGCCGGCGGTCAAATCCCAGGCGGGCAACGCGTTGTTTACCGGCGAAGTGCCCCCGGCGCGCTCCGGCCCCGTGGCGAAGGGAATGCCGACCGCGCTGTTGACGGTGTAATCGACCGCTGTCGAGCCATCGCGATTGCCGATGAGTTGGAGCACGACGACATCCGACCGCCGCGCCTTGAGCGCCTCGTAGCCGAGTGCGCCGGAGGTCGCCAGATTCGTGAGGAACAGCCCGCAATCGGGACCGGGGCGGCAAATCAGGTTCGCGACCAATTCGCGCCCCTCCGGAGTGCGCAGATCGACCGCAAGCGAACGTTTGCCTTTGTTGAGGCCCGCCCAATAGAGGCTGCGGCCCTCGCGCGTGACCGGCCAGCGCCGGGCATCGAGGCCGCCTTGCAGGGCGTCGAAGCGGATCACGTCCGCGCCCATCTGAGCGAGCGTCATCCCGGCCAGCGGCGCGGCAACGAAGGCCGAACCCTCGATCACCCGCAATCCCGTCAACAAACCCATGCGTCCTCGCCTTTTGCGCCGTCACGACAAAACTGCCCGAGCGCGCGGGCCGCCGCAACGCCTTGCGTGCCCAGAGCCTCTCGGGCAGTCTCGGCCATGCAATCGAGAGCATCATGAACGCGCAAGGCCCCGAGGCGCTCCGCGACGCGGACCGCCGCCATCATCTTCACCCTTTCACCGACAACAAGGCCCTGTGGGCCGAGGGTGGCACGCGCGTCATCGCCTCGGCCCAGGGCGTGTACATCGTCGAGGATTCCGGAAAACGCATTCTCGACGGCTTCGCCGGACTGTGGTGCGTGGCGCTCGGGTATAGCCGTCCGGAATTGGCCGAAGCCGCTTCGCGCCAGATGCGCATTTTACCGTTCTACAACACCTTCTTCAAATGCACGACCGAACCGACGGCCGCCCTGGCGAGGCGCATAGCCGCGCTGACGCCGCCTGGGCTCGAACGCGTATTTTTCGCCAATTCAGGCTCCGAAGCCAACGACACCATCATCCGCATGGTGCGGATCTTCTGGAATTTGCACGCAAAACCAAAAAAGAAAATCTTCATCGGCCGGACCTTCGGCTATCACGGCTCGACCATGGCTTCGGCCTCTCTCGGCGGCATGGTCGAAATGCACGAACAGGGCGACCTGCCCTTAGGCGGGTTCGCCCATATCGAGCCGCCCTATTGGTATCGCTTCGGCGGCGACCTCTCGCCCGAGGAGTACGGCCTCAAGGCCGCGCGCGCCCTCGAGACCAAGATTTTGGAATTGGGTGCCGACCATGTCGCGGCCTTCATCGGCGAACCCATCATGGGCGCGGGCGGCGTGCTCATTCCGCCCGACAGCTATTGGCCCGAAATCGAACGCATCTGCCGCAGGCACGACGTGCTGCTGATCAGCGACGAGGTCGTCTGCGGCTTCGGCCGGACCGGGCGCTGGTTCGGCTGCCAAACCTACGGCTTCACGCCCGATATCATGACCCTTGGCAAGCAAATCACCTCGGGCTACCTGCCGCTGTCCGCCGTGGTGATCGGCCCGCGCGTGGCCGAGACCATGATCCAGTCGGGCGGTGAATTCCGCCATGGATTTACCTATTCCGGCCATCCCGTGACCTGCGCGGTCGGCCTCGAAACCATCCGCATTCTCGAGGACGAACGCATCGTCGAGCGCGTGGCGAACGATATCGGGCCGTATTTTCAAGCGCGTTTGCGCGAACTTTCTGACCACAAACTCGTGGGCGAAGTGCGCGGCATCGGCCTTATCGGCGCGATAGAGCTCGTGGCGGACAAGGCCGCGCGCACGCCCTTCGCGCCGGAAGGCCGCGCGGGTCTCGCGGTGCGCGATCACTGTCTTGCGAACGGCTTGATCCTGCGCGCGACGCGGGATTCCATGTTGCTGTCCCCGCCCCTCGTCATCAGCCGGGGCGAGGTCGATGAAATTCTGTGTATCACCCGAAAGGGCCTCGATCTCGCGGCGCTCGATCTCGCTGTGCGCCGGGGTGCTTGAGGGCGGCACCTCTGCTAGATTTCTCGCCTCATCGTCCGGAGAAAGCGCCATGACCGATACCGCCCATCGCCTAGACGGCCGCGTCGCCCTCATTACCGGATCGGGCGCCGGCATGGGACGGGCCCACGCCATCATGATGGCCGAACGCGGCGCGGACATCGCCGTCATGGACCAGAGCCGCGACGGCGCCGAGGAAACCGCCAAGGCCTGCCGCCAGCACGGGCGCAAGGCGTTCGTCTTCGCCCACGACATCCAAGATTTGGACGCGAACACGAAAATGGTCGCGGACATCGATCGCCAACTCGGCCGCATCGACATCCTCGTGAACAATGCCGGCATCGGCGGCGGACGAAAGAAGCTCGAGGATATCGACGAGGCGCTGTACGACAAGATGTTCGGTATCCACCTGACCGGACATTTTTTTCTGACCAAGGATGTCGTGCCGGGCATGAAGGAGCGCCGGACCGGAAGCATCATCAATATCTCGTCGCGCTGGGCACTGACCGGCGCCGACAATTCCTCGCACTACATCGCCTGCAAGACGGCGCTTCTCGGCCTCACCAAGGCCTGGGCCAAGGAGTTCGCGCCCTGGAATATCCGGGTTAACGCGATCGCGCCGGGCGGGGTGTGGACGGACATGGTGCTGAAAAGCGCGGGCGAGGCGCACATCCGCGAAGAGGAGAAAAAGGTGCCGCTTGGGCGCTGGGCGCAGCCCGAGGAATACGCCTATGCCGCGTGCTTCCTCGCGTCCGAGGAATCGAGCTTCATCACCGGCCAGACGCTGTCGCCGAACGGCGGCATGAGCATCGTCGGAATTTAAGGCCCGGGCGCCTTACTTCAAGCGCGCGAAAAAGCCCTCGACCGCGGCGCACAGCACCTGGGGCTGTTCGAGAGCGACCGCATGGCCCGCGCCCGGAATGAGCGCGAATTGCGCGCCTTTGATGGCGTCGCGCAGACGGTGCGAACCCTCGATCCACGCTTCCTCGTCGCCGGTGACGACGAGAACGGGCGCCTTGATGCGCTTTAGTTTCGGCGCGGCGCGGAAGGTGGCGCACGACGCGATGTCCGCCTGGCAGGTGCGCGGCGGCACCGTCCGCAACATGCGGTCATAGCTCTCGACGACGCCGAGCGGCGTCTTTTTCGAGAACAGATGGCCGAGATTGCGCCTAAAGGCGCCGTCAGGATCCTTGCGCCACTGGGTGATCTCCTTCTTCGGAATCTTCCAATCGGGCGCGGAACTCATGGCGATCACGCCCTTCACGCGCTTCTTCCGGCGCGCGGCGAAATCGACGGCCATCGAGCCGCCCATCGAATGACCCCAAAAAATGAAATCCTTGAGCTTCAGAGCCCTCACGAGCTGATCGAGGAACTTGGCATAGGCCTTGGCGTTCCCGATCGCCGGGCCATCGGAGGCGCCGCGCCCCGGAAGATCGATCGCTATGGGCGTGTGCTCGCGGCGAAAATGGCCATAGACGTTCCGCCACACGGCATGGGTGTCGTAAGCCCCATGCACCAAAAGAATGACCCGCCCCTTGGCCGAACCGATCGGACGGGGACATTTATAATGAACAAATCCGCCGCCAACCTTGACGTACGCCATGGAAAGTCCTCCGTAACCGGGGCCGCACTATACGAATTGCCGCAATCGCCGCCACAGCTTTCTATCCCTCCGCCCGCTCCCGGGCTTGCGCCGGTCCGCAAGGGCTGTGGCTCTGGGTCAAAAGCCGCGATACGCTGGCATCCATGGTCTCGCCGCTTCCGCCATTGCCATGAGACGGTTTTGTGACAAATAAGCGCAATCTGGCCATCGTCCGCGCATGGTTCCGCCTATTGGCCCGAGGCGAATACGCGAAGATGCACGACCTGCAATCCAAGGATGTGGTCTGGGACGTGATCGCCGGCCCATCCGAGGCTCTCGTCCCCTGGCTCGGAAAATTTCGCGGCCGCGCCGGCATCGATCGCTGCCTCGCGCGCTTTTCGGGCGCCGTCGAATCGGAAGCCTTCGAGCTTCACGACTTCCTCACGGGTCCGGGCGGCCAGGTCGCGGTGATCGGCCGCACGCGCCTGCGCGAACGGCAAACGGGTGCGCGCATGCATATCGACTTCGTCGAATATTTCCGCCTGCGGCGCGGCAAAATCGCCTATGTCCGAGTCTATGGCGACAGCGCGGGCGCGGCTTGCGCCTTCGCCGCCTTGCCCCGGCGTGCGACCACGCGCACAACCAAACGGGCAGCGCGATGAAGGCAACACGATGAAGGCCGCAAGATACAAGGTTCCCGGCCAACCCCTCGTGGTCGAGGACGTGCCCGAGCTTAAATTGCGCCCCGGCAGTGCCGTCGTGCGCGTGCTCGCCGCCTTCGTCGCGCCCTATTTTCACGAGATGCTCGAATCGGTCCAGCCATACGGGATGCCGCCCCTGCCGTTCACGCCCGGCATGGATACCATTGGCATCATCGAACAGGTCGCCGCCGACGTGCGCGGCCTGGAAGCCGGGCAGCGCGTGTTTTGCGATCACTATTACAACACGACCAATCTCGTCTCGAAGGCCGAAAGCTGTTACATCGGCGTTTTCGGCAAGGGTGACAATTCCAAAGCCATCATGGCCGAGTGGCCCGATGGCGGCTTCGCCGAAAAACTGATCCTGCCGGCGGAGTGTTTCACTCCTCTGGGCGCCGCCGCTTCGGTCGAACCCGCGATTCTCGTGCGCTTGGGCTGGATCGGAACGTGCTATGGCGGCTATATCCGCGCTGGCTTTCGGCCCGGCATGCGCGTCGTGGTCAATGCGGCGACGGGGCTCATGGGGTCGGCGGGTTTGGTTCTGGCGCTCGCGATGGGCGCCGCGCGCGTCGTCGCGGTCGGACGCAAGCCGCGTGTGCTCGAGGAATTGACCGCGCTCGATCCGCGCCGTGTCATCGCCGTGCCCGCGGATTCGCCCGATGCCGCCGCCGAGATCCGCCGTGCCTGCGGCGGCGCCGATATCATGCTCGATGCAGTTGGCGACATTACCGATCCGACCAGCACCTCGAACGCGCTGGCGGCGCTCGCGCCCTACGGCACGGCCATTCTTGCGGGTGGCGTGAACGCGCCGCTCAACGTGAATACGAAATGGATCCTCGACAATCAGGTTCGTATCCTGGGATCGAGCTGGTTTCCCCGCGCGGCCATGGCGGAGTTGCTGGCGATGATCGGCTCGGGCGCGCTCGACATGGGGGTATTTCGCGCCCAATCCTGGCCCTTGTCCAAGGTGAACGAAGCGATCGCGCTCGCCGCCAAGGGGCCGGGCGGGCTCGAACACCTGGCTCTGACGCCCTAAGGCCTCATGAGTCAAACGCTCGTTCGCGGAAAATACCTCATCGCCGATCCGGGCCAATTGCCGGGTACGGGCCTGCTGACCGATGGCGCGGTTCTGGTCGAGGCGGGGCGCGTGTCGGCCATCGGCGAATACCGTGCTTTGGCATCTCTTCACCCCAATGCGCGCACCCTCGGCTCTCCCCGCCATATGGTGATACCGGGATTGGTCAACGCCCATCACCACGGGCGTGGCTTGTCGGCCGCGCAACTTGGCGTGCCGGATGATCATCTCGAACGTTGGCTGCTCGACTATCTCGCGGCACCCGCACTCGATGTCGAGCTCGATACGCTCTACGCCAGTCTCCGTATGATTCGCTCCGGCATCACGACTGTCATTCATTCGGGCTATGCGCGGGTACCGGGCCGGCTCGAACAGGAAAGCCACGCGACCCTCGCCGCGTACCGGGCATGCGGCCTCCGTGTGGCGTATGCCGTCGGCTACGAGGATCGATTCAGTTTGGTGCATGGCCAGGACGAGGCATTTTTTTCAGCCCTTCCCGGCCCGCTGGCACGGCAGGCACGCGCCGCATTCGCGCCCTCGACCCATGATCAAATCGAACGCGCGCTGGAATTCATTTCCGAACTCGCAGCGGCGCATGCCCAGGATGATCGCGTGCGCATCCTGTACGGCCCGAGTTGGACCGCATGGTGTTCCGACGCCCTGCTCGCGCGCACGGCGGAGTTGTCCGCGGCCAGCGGAATCGGCATTCACATCCACGCCCTCGAATCCCCTTACGAGCGCGAATTGGCCCGGCGCCAGCATGGCGGCACCACCATTGAAGGCCTCGCGCTTCTCGGCCTTTTGAGCGCGCGCACCACTCTCGCGCACGGCGTCTGGCTGACCGAGGACGAGATCATCCTGTGCACCCAAACGGGCACGTCCATCGCCCATTGCCCGAGTTCCAATCTCCGGCTGCGCAATGGCATCGCGCCCGTCCGGCGGTTCTGGCAAGGCGGGATCAATGTCGCCATCGGCACGGATTCCTGGGGCCTCAACAGCGACGAAGACATGTTCCAGGAAATGCGCCTTGCATGGATGCTCGCGCGCCTGCCGCACGCCCATCGCTTCGCCGATGGCCCGCGCGCGCATGACCTCCTGCGCATGGCCACCCTTGGCGGCGCCGCGGCCTCGACCTTCGGCAGGGAATTCGGCACCCTGCTTCCTGGCGCGCCCGCGGACCTCGTGATCCTCGATTACACCGCCATGACCGCGCCGCACATTGCGCCGGACGTCGATCCGGTGGACGCCTTGCTGCACCTCGCCCGGCCAGCACACGTTGACAGCGTGATGATTGCCGGCGAACTCGTGCTCGACCACGGGCGCTTTCCCGGCATTGACGAGGACGGCGTCGCGCGGCGCCGC
>JBJXGH010000014.1:0-33886 GCA_046153685.1 Alphaproteobacteria bacterium | reverse complement strand
GGCTCGCCCGCGCGGCATCGAGCCAAAGCCGCTTCAGCCAGGTCGCGATGGCGGCGCGCTCGTCGGGTTCGAGCGCGGGCAGGCTCGCCCGCGCGTAGTGGACGCCGAAGGCGACGTGGCGCGCCTCCTCGCGCGCGATGCGCGCGTTGAGCGCACGGAAAAGCGGGCATGGCGCGCGCGCCGCGAGCGCGCTTTGCAGCTTGAGCGCCTCGCCCTCGATCACCACGTGAAAGGCGAGGACGAGTGCCACCGGATGGCCGGACCAGGACGACGCGGCGCGGAAAATCTCGTCCAAATCGGCATCGGGTGCGCCCTCCTCACCCATTCGGGCGGCGTAGGCGGCATAGGCCGCCGCGTGCCGGGCCTCATCGGCCGCTTGGGCCGCCAGATAGCGTGCGGCACCTTGACCCGGGATCTCGTGGCAGAGGCGGCGGCAAAGCGCGCCCGTGGCCGCTTCGCCGTGACGAAGCTGGGCCAGCAAGCGCCGTTCCAGCCCGCGCGGCCAGAGCAGGGAGGTGACGATGGGGCGGGACCAGTCGAATGCCTCCTCGGGTTGCCACGCCTCGGCCTCGGCGCGCTGCGCGAGACGGGCAAAGACCTGGTCCGGGCTGTCTTGGAGACGCTTCACTCGGCGAACGCCAAGCCGGTCACCACACCCGCGGCGCGGCCGCGCCCGTCATCCGTGTCGGCGGAGATCGCCAAATGGGTGGGTGGCGGTGCCTCGCGCCCAAAGGCGCGCTGGAAATCGGCGGCCCAGTCCACCCGCTCGCCCGCCCAGGCACCGGTCGCATCGCCCGCGCCGCGCAGCACGATGAGGACGCCGTCGCCCTCCATATGCGGATTGGGCAGAACAGTATCGCGCGCCACCTCGCCGCCCCAGACATAAGTGATCACCTTGCCCGAGAGCGGCACGCCCGCGAGCGTGTGGCCGAGCGCGCGCGCAAGGCGTGAGAAGAGCCCCGATTCGACATCCGGAAACCAGACATGGATCGCAAGCGGCCTGTCGTCGCCGACGCGGCGCGAGAGGTCCGTGGGCGGAATGGTCCGGTCGACGCGCCAGCGCCAGACCAGTTTCGCCTTGGCGCGTTCGTCTGGAGACACGCTCCGATAGATGAGGCCGAAGCTCGCCTCGGCCGTGATATCGATGCGGCCGGGCTCGACGCTGGTGAAGCGCGTCGGCGGCACGGACGCGAGCGTCCATAGCCGCCAAGCGGACCCCTCGAGGCCCGACCCCTCGGGCAAGGACGCGGCGAGGGCGGGAAGAGCCGCGACGGCGAGGATAAGGGCGCAAAGGGATCGCATGAATCGCATGCGCCAAGTATGCGGCTCGGCGCGTGCGGCCAGCAATCACGGATGTGCCACTTCACGCAGCTGTGAAGCGGGTCATGCCGCTTAAGACAAAGCGGCTGCCAAATTTGCGGGCGGCCACGGCATTCGGGACCTACTCCAACGGCAAGCCGGCGGCATAGATCACCGCAACCTTCCCATCGAAATCCTCAGCGAAGACGCCGAGCGGAAACAGGATCACGAATAGCGCCGCCATCGAGGCCATGTCGCGTAAAGGGCGCGCCGCCGATCCCGTACTTGCGGCACACATCCGCCGTCTTCGCACCCGCCTCCTGCTCCCTCAGGATGCCGATGATCTGCTCCTCGCTGAACCTCGATCGCTTCATCGTCCGTCTCCCTCTCGGCGACGAACTCTACTCAAGGCGCATGGCGCGCGCGGCTTTCCTAGTGCGCGGCGCTTTTCGCGGCCGGTGGCCGCATCTCGCCGATCAGTTGGTCGGCCGGTGCGGCGAACTCGGTGCCGTGCGTGCCGGTCTGGCCGTAGCCATGCCAAACCTTGAAACCCAGCAGCTTGAGGAGCTCGGGCGAGGCGTCCTTGAGCACGTGCGCCTTGGTGCCAAGGGTATAGTTGGCGAGCTGGCGCGCTTGGGGCGCTCCGTAATAGCTGACCAGGCCAAAGCGGTCGGCGTTGGAGCGGTTCTCGCCGGCCGAGTGCCAGGTCCGCCCCTCCCAGATGACGACCGTGCCCGCCGGGCCTTCCGCCGCGACCGAGGGCACGGTGTGCGGGACGGATTGATCCGGCTGCACGCCCGAGAGATGGCTCATGGGCACGAGGCGCGTGCCGCCGTTCTCCTCGGTGAAGTCGCTCATCATGCACATGGCATTCATGACCATGGGAGGGTTGATTGGGGTGCGCGACCTCCCCGGCCCGTCGATGGTGATGGTCGTGCGCGAGATATCACCCGCGCGCACATAGTCCTCCTCCGGCATGCGAGGCACGGGCATCCACCATTGGTCGGTGTGGAGCGGCAAGAGCGAATTGCCCGGCCGCGTGATGTGCGCGGCCAGGTCGCTCAGCACGTACTCCTTGCCCAAGAGGTGCTCGGCCAGGGCGCCGATGGTCGGATTGTGCAGCGCGGTGCGAAACACATCGCCTTTGTTGAGCAGCATATTGACCCACTGATTGACCATGCCCGGGTCTTGGACCAGCGAGCGCCGGTGGTGGCCCTGCTCGCGCTCGCCCGCCGCTTGCTCGGCCAGGCGCTCGCGGATGGCGGCGCATTGCGCGGGCGTGAATGCCTCAGCCACCAGGCAATAGCCATACCTGGTCATGTCGGCCTTGAGGCGCGCCACATCGCGCGTGGGCTTGGGCAGCGTTTCGTTCGTCCACCACGGTTTCAACATTGGGTCCTCCCGCGTTTCGCGCAGTTTATCACCACGCGGCCGCCATGGCAGAGGCGCCTCGCGGTTTTTAGACACGCGCTCGTTATTTCGGCTTCCACTCACGGGCGAGCTTCTGCGCCTCCGCGATCTGCGCCGGGGTCATTTTCGCGGCGACCAGATCGCGGCGCTTGATTAACTCGTTGCGGTTCGTGGGTTCCTTTTCCGGAAAGCGATAGCGGGTGGCGGCGAGGTTGTACCACTTGTGCGCCAAGACAAAGTGCTGCGGAACGCCCTGGCCAAGGTAGTACATGTCCCCGAGATTGTGCTGGGCGAGGGCGAAGCCTTGCTCGGCGGCCTTGCGAAACCACTTCACCGCCTCGGCGTAGCCCTGCGGCACGCCATAGCCGGTGTAGTACATGCGCCCGAGATGGAACTGGCCGCCGGCGTCGCCCTGGTCGGCCAGCGGACGCAATAGTTTCAGCGCGGTCGCATAGTCGCCACGCACGTATGCCGCAACTCCATCTTCACGTGGTCCCGCCAATGCCATGGGAAGGGCCACGATGCAGGCGAGGCCCATTCCGCCAAGAAACATCCGCACCGATTTCTTCATCGAGCCTCGCCTCCCATCGCACCTGTCCGCGACACGGTTCATACCCAACCTGATCCAGGCGATGAACAGTCCCCACATTGCCATGGCGAGAATCGCCGCGTGCAGAAATCATGGCAGAGTTAGAAACACGGCTCCAAACGGCAGAGGCCGAGAAGATTTTCTCACGGCGTCTCAAGAGCCTAGGGACAAAAAAATGGCACTCAGCAGGTGCGATGCGGGCGGTCGTGCCGAGGCGCTTATTGGGGAAGTGTCGGGGAAACTCTCGCCTACATCTGGCGCCCAATTCATATCACATTGATTTATATGCTTTTAGTCTGGCGTCCCCTGGGGGATTCGAACCCCCGTTACCGCCTTGAGAGGGCGGTGTCCTAGGCCTCTAGACGAAGGGGACCCGGCGAAGGCGGAACGGACCGCTTCGAACCGCCTCTGATAGCGAAACCGGCGCCTGCCTTCAACCCAATATGCGACGGCCCAATTCGCTGCGGCCGTCGGGCACCACGCGGTCGTGGTGCTGAAAACACTTGCGGGCACGGTATGCGCAGCGAACCCGTCGCGTCGAACCTGCGTGCACGGTACGCGCCGCGAATCCGTCGCATCGAAAATGCTTAGGGCAAGGACGGCGGCGCGAAATGCCCGAGCGGCGCGAAATCGCGAGGCGGCGAGTACATCCCGGAGCCAGGTGATTCCCCGATGCGGGCCGAACAACCCGGGGCGGCGTGAGTTCCGTACCCATGCCCCATCCGTCGCTCACGCCCCGAACGCCGCGCGGCGGCCATTCGCTCAACCGCCCCATTGATGTAATAATCGCCGCTTGACCACGCCACATAACGGGAATCCCGACCATGACCGCCGTCACCGAGCGCCCATTCGCCCAGACAGAACTCGATTCGCGCCTTGCCAAGGTTCGCGCCGCCATGGCCGGACACGGCATCGATTTGCTGATGGTCACGGACCCGAACGATATCTATTACCTCTCGGGCGCGCGCGAGCTCGCCGGGCGCATGCAGATGGCGCTGCTGGTCCCGCCCACGGGCGCTTGCGCCTTTGTCGGCCGCGCGGTCGATGCCGTCGCCTTCATCGCCCATACCGGGAACGAGACCGTCTTCGGCTATCGCGACCACGAGCCGCCCGAGGGCGCGCTGGCGCGCGGCGTGACGGCGATCGCAGGGGCAAACGCGCGCATCGGCTATAACGGCGCCAATCTCAGCGTCGCCATGCTCGCGCGCGCGCGCGACGCGCTGCCGAACGCACGGTTTTCCGACGCCACGCGCCTGGTGTGGGATTTGATGGCCATCAAATCCGAGGCTGAGCTCGCCCACATGCGCGCGGCGGGGCGCATCAACACCAAGGCGCTCGACCGGGCCCTCGCCTCGATCAAGCCGGGCGTCTCCGACAACCGCGTCTCGGCCGAGCTTTACGCCGGCATGATGGACAACGGCAGCCACCCGACCACGCATTACATGCTGGCCTCGGGGCCGCGCACCGCCGTCGTGCATGCGACCTTCAATGACCGCAAGCTCGAAAACGACGACATCGTGCATTTCGAATTCACCGCCGCGCGCTTCTGGTACACCGCCCCCCTCATGCGTACGGCCACGCTCGGTCGGCCCCATCCGGAAGCCGTGGCATTGCACGACGGCGCGCTCGCCGCGCTCGAAGCCGCCATGGCGACGATCAAGGACGGCGCGGTCTCGGGCGATGTGGACCGCGCGGCCAACGAACAGCTCGAGCGCCGGAATTTGCGCCAGTGGCACTATCACCGCACCGGATACATGGTGGGCATCGCCGCGGTCGGGATTTGGGGCTTGGGCCATGTGGGCGCGCTGCGCGAGAATGACCCGCTGGTGTTGCGCGAGAACATGACGTTCCATCTGCCGATGGTGCTGTTCAAGCCCGGCGCGGTGGGCGCCGGGTTGTCGGAAACGGTGCGGGTCACGCGCACCGGTTGCGAATGCCTGACCAGCTACCCGACGCGCGAGTTGATCAAGCTCTAGCCAGCGGCCAGATTCTTCCGGGCCAGAGTCAGGAACCCGTCCACCTCCGCCTCGGTCGTCGCGTAGGAACAGACCAGGCGCACGAGCGTCGCGCTTTCCGCTCCCCAGCGATGCATACCCACCCCGTCGGCGAGAAGAGCGCGGATCGCGCCGTCGGGCAGGCGGACGAAAACCTCGTTGGCCTCGACCGCGTGCGCGAGTTCCGCAGCCGGCATTTGCGCGAGGCCCCGCGCCATGCGCGCGGCCATCGCGTTGGCATGGCGCGCGAGGCGCAGCCACAGATCGTCCTTGAGATACGCTTCGAGTTGCGCCGAAACGAAACGCATCTTCGAGAGCAAATGGCCGCCACGCTTGTGCAGGTGCGCAAGGCGCGCGCGCCGCTCGGCGCGCGGCGCGAACAACACCACGGCCTCGGCGCCGAGCGCGCCGTTCTTCGTCGCGCCGAACGACAGCACATCGACGCCGAGCTTCCATGTCGCCTCCGCTGGCGAGCAGCCGAGCGCGACCACCGCATTGGCCAGGCGCGCGCCGTCCATGTGCACGGCCATATCGTGCTCGTGTGCGACCCCGGCAATGGCGCGCACCCCGTCACGCGTGTACAGCGTGCCCGATTCGGTCGATTGGGTGACGCTGGCGACCGAGGGCGTGGACCAATGCACGCCGCCTGCCTCGGCGGGCGCGATGGCCGCGGCCAAGGTCGTACTGTCATAGCGCCCATGCGCGCCGGGAAGCGGAAACAACGCGGCCGCGCCCGCATAGAAGGCGGGTGCGCCCGCTTCCTCCAGCATGATGTGCGCCGCCTCGTGGCAATAGATTGCGCCGGTGCCGGGCGTAAACGTCGCGAGCGCCAATGCGTTCGCCGCCGTGCCGGTCACCACGGGCATGACCGCGACCTCGCGCTCGAACAATTCCGAGAATGCGCGATCGAGGCCGCGCGTCCGGTCGTCGCCGCCATAGGACGACACGCTGCCCTGATTGGCGCGCACGACTTCGTCCATGATCTCCGGCGCCGCCGGCACCACGTTATCGCTACGGAAATTCATCGCCCGGCCCTCGCCGTCACTTCGCCGGCGCGATATCGAGCTGACCCGACACCGCCCCCGTCGCCAAATCGACGACCAGGATCTTGCGGCAGCCTCCAGGCCCGTCCACGCGCACGACCAGGCGGCCGGAATCGACATGGGTCTTGGCGATCTCGCAGCCGGCGCCGATGTCGAGCACGGCCTTCCCGAAGCCGCCCGCGACCGCCGATCGCGGGCCATCGGCCGCCATCTTGCCGCCGCGATTGGCGATGGTCACCGCCATCACGCCCAATCCTAGGACGATCAAGACGCCCATGAATATGATGAGTCCCTTGAGCCACGCCATGCTTGGGTCCAGTGTCGAATGCGGATGCGCTAAGGCACACATCCTCGGTTGAATATCGCGGCTCCGGGACCACGCCTGGAAAACATCGTGTCGAACATGGCGAACGACCCAGATTCGGAAGGCGAGAACTTGGAAGGCGAGAAATCGAAAGGCGAATCCGTGGCCGTCACCGCCGCGCCCGAGGACGAGGGTGACCGGCTGGATGCGGTCATCGCGCGACGCCATGGGGCCCTGTCACGCACGCGCGCCCAATCGCTCATCCACGCGGAGCATGTGACAACCGGCGGCCGGACCGTATCCGAGGCCGATTACCGGGTCAAAGGGGGTCAAATTTTCGCCATCTTCGTGCCCGATAGTACGCCCGCCTCGCCCAAACCCGAGGCGATCGCGCTGGCCGTTCTGTACGAGGACGAACATCTGATCGTCATCGACAAGCCAGCCGGACTCGTGGTGCATCCCGCACCCGGCCACCAAGAGGGAACCCTGGTGAACGCCCTGCTCGCCCATTGCGGCCCCTCGCTCACCGGCATCGGCGGTGTGCGCCGGCCCGGCATCGTCCATCGCCTCGACAAGGATACTTCCGGCGTCATGGTCGCGGCGAAAACCGACGCCGCCTACGCGGGATTGCAGGCGCAGTTCGCGGCGCACAGCGCAACCCGGCGCTACGTCACGGTCGTGTGGGGCGTGCCGGTACCGCGCGCGGGTGAAATCTCCGGCGCCATCGGCCGCAATCCGCGCAACCGAAAAAAAATGGCGGTCGTCACGCGCGGCGGCAAGGCCGCCCTCACCCGCTACCGCGTCGAGCGGCGTTTTTCGGGAGGGATCGCCAGCCTGCTGAGCTGCCAATTGGCGACGGGCCGCACACACCAGATCCGCGTTCATCTTGCCGCCAAGGGCCATCCCGTGATCGGCGACCCGCTGTATGGCGCGCCGGCCGGCAAGCGCAAGCGCCTCCCCCCCGGAGCCGCGCAGGAAGCCGCCGCTCTAGGCCGCCAGGCCCTCCATGCCCAGATCTTGGGTTTTCGGCACCCAACAACCGGCAAAGACTTGTCTTTTTCCAGCGAGTTACCATGTGATATAGGTCAACTAGTCGATTTTCTAGAATCGATATAATCTACTTATATCATCATTGTTCACAATTTCCGTGGTGCAGTAGGCGGCGGATCGGCGGTCGGGGTCGACCGGTTCGCGACGGATACAAGGAGGTACCAGGCCCATGGCTGCTCTTGCCATCCCGGCGCTCAACGCCGACGGCCATCTATCGCGCTATCTGTCGGAGATTCGGAAGTTTCCGCTTCTCGAACCCGAGGAAGAATTCATGCTGGCGAAGAGCTGGCGCGAACACGGCGATGTCGAGGCGGCGCACCGCATGGTGACGAGCCATCTGCGCCTCGTGGCGAAGATCGCCATGGGTTATCGCGGCTATGGCCTGCCGATCGCCGAGATCATTTCCGAAGGCAATGTGGGTCTGATGCAGGCGGTCAAGCGCTTTGACCCCGATCGCGGCTTTCGCCTGGCGACCTATGCGATGTGGTGGGTACGCGCGTCGATCCAGGAATACATCCTGCATTCCTGGTCGCTGGTCAAAATGGGCACGACGGCGGCGCAGAAAAAGCTGTTCTTCAACCTGCGGCGCATCAAGTCGCAGCTCAAGGCCATCGAGGAAGGCGATCTATCGCACGAGCACGTGAAAAAAATCGCCGCCGATTTGAACGTCTCGGAGGTCGAAGTCGTTTCGATGAACCGGCGCCTGTCGGCCCCCGATCATTCGTTGAACGCGCCCTTGCGCATCGACGGCGAGGGCGAATGGCAGGATTGGCTGGTGGACGATTCGCCGAACCAGGAAACCCTGCTGGGCGAACGCCAGGAAATGAGCGAACGCCACAAGATTCTCGCCAAGGCCATGGGCACCTTGAACGCGCGCGAGCGCCGCATCCTCCAGGCGCGCCGCCTCGAGGAAGAGGCGATCACGCTCGAGGATCTTTCGGCTGAGTTCGGGATTAGCCGCGAGCGCGTGCGCCAGATCGAGGTGCGGGCGTTCGAAAAATTGCAAAAGACGATGCGCAAGCTCGCGACCGAACAGCGCCTCGGCGCCTAATTCGGGCGAGTTGGGCGAACCGATCGGCGATACGATAGGACCGTCGACGGTGATACGCTCGGGCCATGGCCACCAATGCCCGCACGATTCGCGTCTTTCTCCGCCTCGACATCGAAGGCGCTGATTCGATCGGCCCCGGGAAAATACGCCTGCTCGAAAACGTGCGCGATCTCGGTTCGATTTCGGCCGCCGCGCGGGCGATGAAGATGTCCTATCGCCGTGCCTGGCTGTTGACCGAGAGCCTGAACAACACCTTCAAATCACCGATGGTCGTGAGCGCCGCGGGCGGCAAGCGCGGCGGTGGCGCCGTCCTCACGCCGGCGGGCGCGCGTCTCGTCAGCCGGTATCGCGGCCTCGAACGGGCGGCCGCGAAAGCCGGGGCGCGCGAATTACGGGCGGTCGCGGCCGCGGCGCGAGCCAGAAAGACCTAACCCCGCCCGGGTTCCACGTGCGCGACGCCGGCGATGAAGCGGCGATCGATCGCGACCGTCTTGACCAGCGCATAAACCGAAAGCCCGGGCCTCAAGCCCAAATCCGCCACGGCCCTGCGCGTGACCCGAGCCGCGATCGCCGTATCGCCGACGCGAATGGCAAGCTCCACCGCCCCCCCCTCCGCCGGCCAGACATCCTCGATGGTGCCGCGCCAAACGTTTTGCACGCTCAGCCCCTCGGGCTTGGACAGCGCCACCGAAACGTCGCGCGGGCGAACCTGAACACGAATGACCGCGCCGACGGGTTCGACCAGAAGCGGCACCACGAGGCGCGCGTCGGCAAAGGCTAGGGTCGTCAGATGATATTCCTCACTGTGTTCCTCGATACGGCAGGTGACGAGGCGCCCCGCATCCTGATGGGCAAAATGCGTTCGCAAATCGGGGCGCGCCAAAACCTCGTCCACCTTACCGTGCGCCACCACCCGACCACCGGCCATCACCACCAAACTATCCGCAAGACGCACGACCTCGTCGAACTGATGGCTGACATAGACAATGGGCAGCCGCACCTCGTCCCGCAGGCGCTCGAGATAGGGCAGGATTTGCGCCTTGATTCCGGCATCGAGGGCGGCCAATGGCTCGTCCATCAGCAAGGCTTCGGGCCCCGCCAGCAAAGCCCGGCCGATGGCGACGCGCTGACGCTCGCCGCCTGACAGCGTGGCCGGACGACGCTCGAGCAAGGACTCGAGATCGAGCAACGCCACGACCGCGCCGAAATCGGGTACCGCCGCGCCGTGCGGCGCCCAGCGCCTGCCATAACCCAGGTTCTTGCGCACCGTCATATGGGGAAACAGGCGGGCCTCTTGGAAGACATAGCCGAGCCGCCTGCGGTGGGCCGGAACGAAGACGCCCGACGCCGAATCGAACAGCACCCTGCCGCCGAGCGCTATGCGGCCGCGATCGGCGCGACGCAAGCCAGCGATCAGATCGACGAGGGTCGATTTTCCCGAACCCGAAGGCCCGAACAAAGCCGCGACGCCGTTCTCGCATGCAAATTCCACATCGAGCGCGAAATCGCCGAGCCGCGAGGCAACGCGGACCTCAAGCGCCATGGGAGCCGACCCTCGACCGGGCGAAACGCGCGAGCACCTCGGATGCCAGCAAGGCCGCGACGGAAAGCGCGACCGATAATGCACAGAGGCGCAGGGTCTGCGCCTCGCCGCCCGGCACCTGGGTGAAGGCGAAGATCGCGTTGGCCAGCGTCCGGGTTTCGCCCGGAATATTGGAGACGAAAGTGATCGTGGCGCCGAATTCGCCCAAGCTTTTGGCGAAGGACAGAATCGCGCCCGCAATCAGGCCCGGCGCCATGAGCGGCAAGGTCACCGTGATGAAAACCCATGAACGATTGGCGCCCAAAGTTCCAGCGGCCTGCTCCAGGCGCCGGTCAATCGCCTCGATGGACAGACGAATTGCGCGCACCATGAGTGGAAAGCCCATGATCGCCGAAGCCAGGGCCGCCCCCGTCCAGCGGAATGCCAGCACGATGCCGAAGCTGCGGTCGAGCCAGGCGCCGAGCGGCCCGTTTTGCCCCAGAAGCAGCAAAAGCCCATATCCCGTGACGACGGGCGGCAGCACGAGAGGCAGATGCACGAGCGCGTCGAGCAGGGCCTTGCCGGCAAAGCGGCCGCGCGCGAGCACGAGCGCGACCGCGACGCCCAAGGGCAGGCTGCCTGCCATGCTCAACAGTGCGATCTTGAGGCTGAGCGTCAGGGCCTCGCGTTCGATATCCGTCAACATGGAACCCACCCAACCAATTGACGCGGCGCCGCGAGAACGCCGAAATGGCGCCGCGCCGGCGCCCTATCCGTCTCCGTTATATCCGGCAATATATAACGTCCGCCGATCTGGCGCCAAGTAAGGCGCGCGATCACGCCCTGGCGCGCGCCCGCGTTTTTTCCGCGCGCGGGGATGAACGCTTGATCGCGCGCGGCGATTTTGCCGGCGCGCGCGCGCCAACCGCCAAAAGATTGGCCACGCGGCGCTGGAAAGCATGAGTCGTCGTTTCGTGATGAGGCGAGAAGCGCGCGTCGCGATAGCCCGGCGAGTGTCTGCCGCGGTGCATACCCTCGACGACGAAAATATCCTCGCGATTGGTGTCCACCCAAAGCGCGATAGCCGTATCGCGAGCCTCGGCATGGCCGGGCGCGGTCGCACCCTCGCCCACGAAATAGAAATGAAACGTCTCGTGTGTGCGTTCGGGGCCGTCGGGATCGACCGTGAAGACAAATAAATACTCCGGATGCAAACCCAGCATCAGATTGGGCATGAAGGTTGGGTACTCCGCGCGCCGCAACAGGGATTCCGGCAAGTTCGGAAAGCACGGCAGCGCACCGTGCCCCACATCCGCGCCGCGATAGTCGTCGGATAATTGGCCAAAATAATCGCGTTCGACCATGCAGGCATGAAGTTCCATGCGGGAATTGGCGTTGAGGCGCGGATGGGTGATGGGCAAATGATAGCTTTCAAGAAAATTTTCGATCGCGAGCTTCCAATTGGCCTTCACCTCGAAATTCATGGACACGACGTGACGCAGCGCGCCGAATTCGTAATTCTTCCAGCGCGCGTCCAGAGCCGCGAACTGGCGGCCAAGCGGCGGCGCGTCGCCGGAAAGATTGACGAATACGAGATCGTTCCAGCATTCGAGGCGGATCTCGCCAAGCCCCATGTCCGATTTCTTGAATGCGCAAGGCTCGTGAAGGTTATGGCCTTCGAAATGGGGCGTTTCGCGCAATTGGCCGTCGAGGCCGTAAGACCAACCGTGATAAGGGCAGACGAACACACGCTGGCGGCGCTTCGGCGCCACCACGAGCTGCATGCCGCGATGGCGGCAGACATTATGGAACGCGCGCAACTTCCGGTCGCGGTCGCGCGCCACGATGACGGGCGCGCCGGCGACCGTCGCGGGCAGCACATCGCCCGGCTCGGGCACCTGGGCGCCCACGGCGACGCAATGCCAGCCAGCGAAGAAAATACGCTGACGTTCGATTTCCAGCGCCTCGGGCCGGATATAGAGGGCATTGGGCAGACACCGCGCCTCGGCGGTCGGGCGATTGATCGCCGCCAGATCGCGCGCATCCATGATGCCGTTCAGGGCGCCGTCGAGCGAGATTCGGGAATTCGCCATGCCCACCTCCTCTCGAATTACCTTGCCGTCGTCAACTTTGCGGAAACCCGCCTAGTCCGCGAATGGATCGGTTACCATGATCGTGTCGGCACGCTCGGGACTTGTCGACAATAAAGTCACCGGCGCGCCGATCAACTCCTCGATGCGGCGGATGTACTTGATGGCGGTCGCGGGCAGTTCCGCCCAGCTTCGCGCGCCCTTGGTGCTTTCGGTCCAACCGGGAAAGGATTCGTAAATCGGCGTGACCGCCGCCTGTGCCGCACGGCCGGCCGGCAGGTGATCGATCACTTCGCCCCCGAGCGCATAGCCCGCGCAGACCTTGATCTCGGCGAAGCCGTCGAGCACGTCGAGCTTGGTCAACGCGATGCCGTCGATGCCGTTCACGCGGATGGCCTGACGCACGAGCACCGCGTCAAACCAGCCGCAGCGCCGGGGCCGCCCGGTCACGGTGCCGAACTCCTTGCCCTTCTCGCCCAGGCTCCGACCGATCTCGTCGTTGAGCTCTGTCGGAAACGGCCCGCCGCCGACGCGCGTCGTATAGGCCTTGGTGATTCCGAGGACGAACCCGATTGCCGCTGGCCCCATGCCGGAGCCGACCGCCGCCTGCGCCGAGACGGTGTTCGACGAGGTGACGTAAGGATACGTGCCGTGATCGTTGTCGAGCATGGCGCCTTGGGCGCCCTCGAACAGGATACGCCGACCGCGCCGGCGCGCGTCGTCGAGGAGTGCCCAGACATTGGTTGCGAAGGGCAAGATGTGCGGCGCGATCTCGCGCAAGGCCGCTTCGAGCGCTCGCGCCTCGACCTCGGGCGCGCCCAAGCCGCGCCGGAGCGCGTTGTGATGCACCAAAAGCTCGGCGATGAGCGCGGGCCAGGCATCTGGATCGGCCAGATCCGCCACGCGGATCGCGCGGCGCGCGACCTTGTCCTCATAGGCCGGACCGATGCCGCGCCCCGTGGTGCCGATCTTGCCCTCGCCCCGCATCCGCTCGCGCAGGCGGTCAAGTTCGCCGTGCAAGGGCAGGATCAGCGCGGCATTGTCGGCTAGGCAAAGATTCTTGTTCGTGATCTCGATGCCCTGGGCCTTTACGGTTTCGATCTCCTTGAGCAGCGCCCAGGGATCGACCACCACGCCATTGCCGATGATCGAGAGCTTGCCCGCACGCGCGACGCCCGACGGCAGAAGCGATAATTTGTATGTTTTCCCGTCGATGACCAGGGTGTGGCCGGCATTGTGGCCACCCTGGAAGCGCACGACGACATCGGCGCGTTCGGACAGCCAATCGACGATCTTTCCCTTGCCCTCATCGCCCCACTGGGCGCCGACCACCGCGACATTCGCCACGCCCTTACTCCTTAAGTCCCCGGCCGACAGGCCAATTCAAATCATGGCCCCCGCCAGGCCATTTCAAACCACAACCACCTTTAGGCCAGTTCACTCCAAGGCCGCCGCGCGGCCGGCGCGGTAAACATGGCTACACCCCAGCCGCCGCGCCTCGGCGGCAATGTCGGACGCGGGTTCGATGGCGGCGAGCGTCGCCCAACCCTCCGCGCGCATCCGGCGCGCCTCGGCGGCCGGAACGCCCATGGGCAGATAGACCTGCCGCGCCGCAAGGGGAGGCGGCAAGGCGCGCAGCACGGTTTCCATCGCAAACGTGAAGCCCGTCGCTGGCTCGCCCGCGCCGGCGATATAGCGGCCACCACGCCCGAGTTCGCCGCGTACGCCCGCAACGAAAATCGAGAAGCCGACACCGGTGTGGTATTCGAACCCGCGATGCTCGACGGGGTCGATCGTGAGCGATAGCCCGGGCGCAGCCTCGGCGATCAGGCCGACGACCGCTTCCAAACGCGAAATTTCTTGCGCCGCCCGCCCGCCGAGCGCGAGCGAGGACAATGCCCGCATGGCCTCGGGCGCGGGCCCGGCCGCGGCAAGCAAGGCGCCGAACAGGGTGCGGTGGACGCCCGCCGCCTCGGCCACGCGGGCCGCATCCTTGTGGTCGAGCGCGTCACGCAACGTGGCGGCGTCGCGAATGCCCAATTGCTCGACGAGCACGGGAACCAGGCGCGGCAGGTTGAGATCGATCGAGAGTTTCGTGACGCCGACCGCGCCAAGCGAATCGGCGGCAAGCGCCACGACCTCGGCATCCGCGCCGGGTGCGGCGGAGCCGATAAGCTCGACGCCCACTTGGCGTAGCTCGCGCTCGGGCATGACCGGCGTGCCGCGCACGCGCAAGACCGCTCCAGCATAGGACAGCCGCAAGGGCCGCGCCGCCTTGAGAAGGCGCGAGGCGGCGATGCGCGCGATTTGCACCGTGATATCCGCCCGCACCCCCATCATGCGCTGGGACACGGGGTCCATGAGCCGGAAGGTCTGGCCCGCCGTCGCTGCGCCCGCGCCGCCGAGCAGCGATTCCTCGAACTCGACCAGCGGCGGTCGCACGCGCTCGTAGCCATGGGCGGCAAAGCGCGCGATCATAGCCTCGACGGCGGCCGCCTCGTGCGCCGCCTCCGGCGGCAGCACGTCGCGCAGCCCCGCGGGCAAAAGGGCGGATTCGAGCGAGGACGTCATGAACACCACGCGCCAGGAAGACGAGGACGAACGGAGACCGGCGGGGCTTCATTAGCCCGTTTGGCGAAGTCGGGCAATCGTCGCGATCAGCGTCGTTTGAATTGGCCAGCCGCCATGTCGGCCAGCACGGCGCGCGCGGCATTGTGCCCCGGCATGCCCGAAACCAGACCGCCCGGATGGGCCGCCGCGCCGCACAGATAGAGGCCCCGCACCACATCGCCAAGGCCCGAGGCGCCCGGCAGGGGCCGGTCCCACAAGATGCCGCCCGGCAGCATGTCGCCTTGGTAAATCTGGCCGCCCGCCAGGCCATAGGCGGTTTCGATATCGCGCGGCGTGTAGATTTCGTGGGCGATGATCGAGGCGCGGAAATTGGGCGCGAATTCGCCGACCAGATCGATCATGCGCTCCGCGAGACGCGCGCGCTCGGTCGCGAAATCGAGACCCGCCGCCAAGCGATAGGGAAAATGGTGCCCCCACATCGAAATCGTGTGCTTGCCCTCGGGTGCCAATGTCGGGTCGGTCGCCGACTGGATGATGAAATGGGTGAACGGCCGCGTGGTCGGACGGCCTTCCTTGGCCTCGTCCCAGCCGCGCTCGATCCCATCCGGCGGCGGCGCGAGGATGATGCCGGCGCGGTGCTGCGGCCCCGCGGTCTTGCCGGGCAGCGCGCGGAAATCGGGCAGCTCGCCGACGGCGAAATTGATCTTGAATCCCGTGCCTTCGACACGGCGCGCGGCGAGGGCCGCCCGAATCTCGGGCGCGACCGCATCGGCCGGCGCAAGCTCTGAGAATGTCCGCTTGGCATCGGCATTCGACAGCACGATATCGGCCGCGATTTCTCGCCCGTCCGCCAGAATGATGCCCGCAGCGCGGCCCGCGCGCATGGCTATGCCCGCGACCTCCGCTCCAGTTTCGATCTCGCCGCCATGCGCGCGAACCGACGCGGCGAGCGCTGCTGTGATCGCTCCCATGCCGCCATGCACCAGAGCCCAGTTGCCGCGCCCACCGCCAAGATCGGTTGCGGTCACAAAGAATTTGAGAAACGCGGTACCGGGCGTGCTCGGTCCCGCCCCCGTGCCCGACAGCGCGAAATAGCACAGCGGCCCCGTCACCTTGTCGGAGCGGAAGTACCGATTGACCACATCGCGCACGCTCGCAAACAACATGGTGTTGATCAGTTCCGGCTCGTCGGCGAAGGCGGCGGCGAATTCGGCCATGCTCGGCCGGGGGCGCATGAGGAAGGGTTCGAGCTTCGCCGCGCCACGCTCGAGCATGGCGCCGAACGCGGGATAGGTGGCGCCATCCTCGGGCGCCAGTCGCGCGATGCTTTCAGCCGTGCGGCGCGAATCGGGATACCAGAAAATGTACGAGCCGTCGGCATAGGGCGTGAAGACGTCCGGATCGCGCAAGGTGTAGGCCAGACCGTGCCGGCGAAGCTCCAGATCCTCGATGATTCGCGCACGCAGCATGCCGAGCACCTGCGCCCCCGCCGAGACGCGGAAACCTGGAATGATCTCATGCGTCCATACCGCGCCGCCCACCACCTCGCGGCGCTCGACCACCAGCACCGAGAGACCGTTCTTGGCGAGATAGCCGGCGGCGACGAGGCCGTTATGCCCCGCGCCGATCACGACCGCGTCGTAGCGCCCTTTCATGGCCCCCCGCGCTCAGTGAATGTCGACAAGGGCGGAACCCAAAACGGCCATGCGCGGCTTCACCCCCAGGCCCGGCGCGGTCGAAGCCTTCATCTTGCCATCGACGCGCTTGGGCGCTCCGTCCGCCGTGGATACGGTCACGTAGCTGTTGAAGTCGGTCGAGGCGAAACGCAATTCCACCGGCGTCGAATGGGCAAGATGCGCGATGGCCGCGGTGGTTACGTCCCCGCCCCAACTGTCCTCGAGGATCATGGCGATGCCCAAATGGATGCAGAGATCGCGCACCTGCTTGGTCTTGGTCAGGCCGCCAAGCTTGGAAATCTTGAGATTGACCACGTCGGCCGCCAGATCCTGATGCGCGCGCAGAAGCATGTCGATCGAATCGACGACCTCGTCGAGCACGAAGGGCAGGCTCGTGCGCCTGCGTATGGTCAGGCATTCCTCGTATGACAGGCAGGGTTGCTCGATATAGACGTCGAGGTCATCGACCGCCCGCACGACTCGCGCCGCCTGATGCATGAGCCAACCGGTATTGGCGTCCGCGTCCAGAACGTCGTCGGGCCCGATCGCCGCGCGCGTCGCGCGAATACGCGCGATATCGGTGTCGGGATCGCCACCGACCTTGAGCTGGAAGCGCTTGTAACCCTCGCCCCGGTATTGACGGATGCGCGCAGCCATTTTCTCGGGTTCCTCCTGCGAAATCGCGCGATAGAGGTCGATGTGCTCGCCGTACCGGCCGCCGAGCAGCGTGCACACGGGTTCGCGCGCAACTTGGCCAAGGATGTCCCAGCACGCGATGTCGATGCCGCTTTTCACGTAAGGGTGCCCCTTCATCGCCGCATCCATCAAACGATTGAGCTTGCCGATTTCCCGCGGGTCATGGCCGATCAGATGGGGCCCCATTTCCTTGAGACCGGCGCGCACGCCGGCGGCGTAGGCGGGTAAATAAAACGGCCCGAGCGGGCAGACCTCGCCCCAGCCCACGAGGCCGTTATCCGTTTCGACCGACACGTGCGTGCTGTCGAACACGTTGACGGACTTCCCGCCCGACCATTTGTAGCTGCCCTCGTGCAGCGGCAGATCGACCTTATAGGCTTGGATGCGAGTGATTTTCACGGCCGTTCCCCCTTTTTGTCACGCGGCTGCTCGGCAATGCGGCTTTCGGACGGACCCACCCGGCTTAACTCGGTCTCGATCACGCGTCCGGCGGGAAAGCGCGCGTCAGCTTCGCTTCTGCCTTGGTGGCGCGGAAAGGCCCGGGCCTTGCTAGCCCGGGCGCGCCCGAGAGTTCTCATCGGCCGGCCTATTTGCAGGTTCCACAGCCACACGAGCGACGCTTTCTAACAAACAATATGTCCCAAACAGGCCCGCTTGCCGTGGCGGAACTTAGCCGGCTTTCATGCTTTCTTAAAGTACACCGGGCCTACTGGAAGGATGGCTAGGCGAGCACACAAAACGCCCGTTCCGCCGAGGCCGGAGACCGTAAAATGACCGGCCGAGGACCGTAACGTGACAACCGCGCCAAGCCGCGAAACCCTATCGGTTCTGCTTGTCTGCAATTCGCCCGCGGACCGCGAGCGCGTGGCCGAGATGTTGGCCCAGTCGCGCCGGAACGTCTATGCGCTCGAATGGCAATCCGGTTACGGCGCGGCTCTGCGCGCGATAGAGGACGACCGCCACGACGTGGCCTTGATCGACATGACCCTCGATGACGGTTTGGGGGCGCACCTGTTGCGCGAAATCGCCGAGGATCCGGCCGCGGCCCCGGTGGTGCTGTACGGCGTGCCTGCCGATTCAGGCATCGAGGTTTGGGCGATCGGCGCAGGCGCCGCGGACTGCCTGGTCGAGGGCGAGATGTCCGCAGCCCTGCTCGACCGCGCGCTGTCCCACGCCTGGGAAAGGCGGCAGGCGGCGGCGCGGTTTCACTATCTATCAAATTTCGATCCCGACACGGGCCTTGCCAATCGCGCGCAGTTCCGGGGAATCGTGGAGCGGATGGTGTCCCAAGCGCGGCGCCGCGACGACATGATGGCGGTCGTCATCGTGGGTCTCGACAGTTTCAAATTCGCGGTGGAAACCGTCGGCCGCGCGGCAAGCGAACACCTGCTTGGCGCCGTGATCGAACGCATCAAGGCCTGCTTGCCCGACGAGCCAAACCTGGCGCGTCTGGGCGATGACAGCTTTGCCTTTGTGATCGGCGGGTTGGCAACGATCAACGATGCCGAGCCTGTCGCCATCCGCCTGACCCAAGCCATGTCGGTGCCATTCGAAATCGGCGGGCACGACGTCTTCGTGGCAATCTCGGTCGGCATCGCGACCTATCCGATTTGCGGCTGGGACGCCGATACGCTCGCGGCCAGCGCCGGGACGGCCATGGCCCGTGCGCGCCTGAAGGGGCACAATTGCCACCAGTTCTACACCCGAAAAATGACCGCCCAAGAATTGCAACGCTTGGTATTGCAAACGAGCCTGCATCGCGCGCTTGAGCGCCAGGAACTGGTCCTTCATTATCAGCCGCAAGTTGATTTGCGCACGGGGCTGATCACCGGCGCCGAAGCCCTGGTGCGCTGGCAGCACCGGGATTTCGGCTTGCTCGGCCCCGCCGAGTTCATTCCCGTCGCCGAGGAAACCGGCCTTATCATTCCGCTCGGCGCGTGGGTCTTGACGAATGCCTGCCGTCAGGTCCGAGCTTGGGAAGACCAGGGCTTGCCGCACCTGCGCCTCGCGGTGAACGTGGCCCAGCGCCAGTTTCGGGCTCACGCGTTCCTGGAAGCGGTCGCGAAGGCGCTCGCGCAATCGGGCGTGGCAGCGGACCGGCTCAACCTCGAGCTGACCGAAAGCACCCTCATGGAAGACACCGAGGCCAGCCATGCCGCCCTGGCGCGCCTGCGCGCCATGGGTGTCGGCGTATCGATCGACGATTTCGGCACCGGCTATTCCTCGCTCAGCTACCTCAAGCGCTTTCCCCTCGACACCCTCAAGATCGACAAATCCTTCGTCAACGATGTTTCGAACGATCCCGAGGACGCGGCGATCGCCGAAGCCGTGATCGGCCTCGCCCACAATCTGAAGCTCACCGTCATCGCCGAGGGCGTGGAGACCGCCGAACAGCTCGCCTTTCTCAAGGACCGCGGCTGCGACGCGATCCAGGGTAATTTCTTCAGCCCACCCGTGACCGCGGAGGCGTTCGCCGAATTGGTGCGGGAAAACCGCGCTAGAATCGCAGCGGCGTGACCTGAACGATCTCGCCGAGCGCACCCAATCTGTCGAGCACCGCGGTCGGCGGCGCCACGTCCACCCCTACCAGCGCCATCGCATCCCCGCCCTGACTTCGCCGGCCGAGGCTGAACGTTGCGATGTTCACGCCCGCCTCGCCGAGCAACGTGCCGATGCGGCCGATGACGCCCGGCATGTCTCGGTTGCGGACATAGACCATGTGCGCGCCCAATTCCGCTTCGACCGCGATGCCGTCGACTCGCACGAGGCGTGGACGGTGCCCGCCGACGAGCGTGCCCGCGATATCGCGCTCGCAGCCATTGGCCGACACGCTCATGGCTATCGAGCCTTGGTAATCGGGATCCTGATCCTCGACGATTTCCTTGACCGCGATGCCGCGCGCGCGCGCAACTTCGGGAGCGTTCACCATGTTGACGGAAGCGAGCCGCGGCGCGAGTAGATGGGCAAGCGCCACCGCCGTCAGAGGCCGGGTATTGAGCTGACCGACCTGGCCCCGATACTCGAGCGTGACCGTCCGGATGCCTTCCTCGACCAATTGACCGAGAAAGGCGCCAAGCTGGGCGACGAGCGCCATGTAGGGCTTGAGCCGCACCGCTTCCTCTGCCGTGACCGAGGGCGCGTTGACCGCGTTTGAAACCGCACCCGTGACGAGGAAATCCGCCATCTGTTCCGCGACCTGGACCGCGACGTTTTCCTGCGCCTCGTGGGTGGCGGCACCGAGATGGGGCGTCATCACGACGTTGGGATGGCCGAACAGCGGATTGGCGATGGCTGGCTCGACCGCGAACACATCGAGCGCCGCACCTGCGACACGGCCGGAATCGAGGCCCGCCTTCAAGTCCGCCTCGACCACCAAACCGCCGCGCGCGCAATTGATCAGACGCACGCCTTGCTTGGTTTTGGCCAACGCCCTGGCGTCGATGATGCCGCGCGTCTTGTCGTTGAGGGGCAGGTGCAAGGTGATGAAATCGGCGCGCGCCAGCAATTCGTCGAGACCGACCGCCTCGATGCCCAGCGTTCGCGCGCGCTCGGGCGCGAGGTAGGGATCGTGGCCCACGACCTTCATACGCAGGCCCAGCGCGCGTTCCGCCACGATCGAACCGATATTACCGCAGCCGATAATGCCGAGGGTTTTGCCGGTAAGCTCCACTCCCATGAAGCGGTTCTTTTCCCACTTTCCCGCTTGGGTCGAGCGGTCCGCGGCCGGAATTTGACGCGCGAGAGCGAACATCATGGCCAGGCTATGTTCGGCGGTGGTCACGGAATTGCCGTGGGGCGTGTTCATGACGACGACCCCCCGGCGCGTTGCGGCCGCGACGTCGATATTGTCCACGCCGATACCGGCGCGGCCAATGACCTTGAGCTTGGGTGCGCCGGCAAGGATATCCGCCGTCACATGAGTGGACGAACGCACAGCCAAGCCGTCGCAATCGGCGAGCGTGGCGGCGAACGCGGCCGGATCGAGGTCGGTTTTCACCGCCGCCTCGATGCCGCGCGCGGCGAAGACGCGTTGGGCCTTGGCCGAAAGCTTGTCCGCGATCAGGACTTTGAACATTACGCCGCCTTCTCCGCTTCCGCCCGCGCCGCGCCATAGGCCCAATCGAGCCAAGACAGAAGCGCCATGATATCGGCGCGTTCGACCGTGGCGCCGCCCCAGATTCGCAAACCCGGCGGCGCCGCCCGGTAAGCGCCGACATCGAAGGCGGCGCGCTCGTTTTCGAGAAGGCGGACGACGGCTTTCATGATTTCGGCCGCCTTGGGTTTGGGCAAGGCGGCAAACCATGGGTCCTTGGCCTTGAGACAGATCGAGGTCGGCGAGCGCGTGCGCGCGTCCACCGCCAGGAACGCAGCCCAAGCGCTGCCCGACACCCAGTCGGCGATGGCCGCAAGATTGGCCTCGGCGCGCGCGATCAAGGCCGGCAGCCCGCCGATCGCCTCGGCCCATTTCAAACCATCAAGCGCGTCTTCCACGCACAGCATGGACGGCGTGTTGATGGTCTCGCCGCGAAAAATGGCTTCGTCGATCTTACCAGCCTTGGTGAGGCGGAACAGCTTCGGCAGCGGCCAGTTCGGCGTATGGCTTTCGAGCCGTTCGACCGCGCGTGGGCCGAGTGCCAGCATGCCGTGCGCGCCCTCGCCACCCAGCGCCTTCTGCCAAGACCAAGTCACGACATCGAGCCGGTCCCAAGGCAAGGCCATGGCGAAGGCGGCGGAGGTCGCGTCGCAGATGGCAAGGCCCCGCCGGTCGCGCGCGATCCAATCGCCGTCGGGCACGCGCACGCCCGACGTCGTGCCGTTCCAGGTGAACACGACATCGCGGTTCCAATCGACTTGCGACAAATCGGGCAAAAGGCCGTATTCGGCCACGATCATGCGCGCATCGGCGAGCTTCAACGCCTTGGTCGCGTCCATGGCCCAGGTCTGACCAAAGCTTTCCCACGCCACCATGTCGGCACCGCGTGCGCCCAACATCGACCACAGCGCGATTTCGACCGCTCCCGTATCGGACGCCGGCACGATGGCGAGGCGCCAATCCCCGGGCATGAGAAGAACCGCCCTGCTGCGCTCGATGACCTCGGCTAGGCGAGCCCTGCCGGCGGCCGAACGATGCGAGCGGCCAAGAAAGGCGCCTTCGAGCGCGGCCAATGACCATCCCGGCCGCTTGGGGCAAGGACCAGAGGAAAACTTGGGATTGGCGGGCCGGACAGCGGGTTTGATCACGATGGTCCTTTCGCGACCCATGCGGAGCCTTATGCCCCGCCTTCGAGAAATTAATTACCCGGCTTGAAGCCGGTCTAGCGCTTGAGTTCGCGCGCGGTCACGCCGTCCTCGCTGCCATCCGCGTATCGCCGGTAACCTTCTAGATAGTACGCGACAGGCTTGGCAATGGCCCGGACAAAAGGCCGCTCGGCCATCATCGCCATCCAATCGCGCAGGCGCGCGCACTCGCCCGGCAAGGAGAAATTGCGGTAATGCGTGAGTGCGGGAATACGCTCGAACCAGGGTTGCAGGGTGAGATCGACGAGGCTCAAATCGCTTCCCATGAAGAACGGCCCCGGTCCGCGTCCGATGCCGTCGCGCTCCATGAAGCGGAAATGATCCATGAGTTCAGCACCCAATCGCGCACGCTCGGACGCATCGCGTGCGAGAAACACCCTGTACCAGGTCGGCGTGAATTTCACGTTGGCGAAATCGATCCAAAATCGCGCGCGCGCCCGTTTGGCCGGGTCGCCGGGCAACAAAGGCGTGTCGGGAAAGGTGTCCTCGATGTATTCGTTGATAATCGCCGATTCCCAGATCAAATTTTCCCCATGCTTGAGCACGGGCACCTTGCCGTAGGGCGAAACCGTCGGGAACCAGTCCGGCTTATGTCGTAAATCGATTTCCGTAACCTCGAAGGCCAAACCCTTTTCCATGAGCGCCAGCCGTGTGCGCGCCGCGTAAGGGCAAACCTCGGCGCTATAGATATGGAGCGTGGTCATTACAAAGCTCTCCTCGACTCAGAATCCGATGATATACGCTGGCCGCCAACCCTAGGAGGCGATGATGAGTTTGGTGCTCTACGAACTGCTCGGCAAGGATGACCTGCGTTTCAGCCCCTATGCTTGGCGCACGCGCATGGCCTTGGCGCACAAGGGCCTCGCGCCTGACGAGATCGTGCCCTGCCTGTTCACCGACAAGGCAAAATTGGCGTTCAGCGGCCAGGACAAGGTGCCCGTGCTCAAGGATGGCGACAGCGTCGTGTCCGATTCTTGGAAAATCGCCGCTTATCTCGAGGATCGTCATGCCGATCGGCCATCGTTGTTCGGCGGCGCGGTCGGGCGTGGCGTCGCCAAGGCCATCAATTACTATTGCGATGGCCAGCTTCATCCGGCGATGGCGCGCCTCATCCTCGGCGACGTCTTTGCGAGCGTCGATCCGGTTGACCGCGCATATTTTCGCAAGACGCGCGAAGCGCGCTTCGGCACGACGATCGAGGCCATGCATGCCGAGCGCGAGCAGCATGTCGAGGCTTGGAAAAACGTCCTTCTGCCCGTCCGCCTGACCGTGCGCGATCAAGCTTTCCTATCCGGCGACGCGCCCGCCTATCCCGATTACATCCTGTTCGGAACGTTTATGTGGGCGCGAGGCACGAGTTCCTTTCGCTTGCTCGCCAACGACGACCCGCTTTATTCCTGGCGCGAACGCATGCTCGATCTGTTCGGCGGCATGGCGCGCGGAGCCAAGGGCCATGCGGTCTAGATTGCGGGCTTCACTCCGGCCGGCGGCGGACGATGTGTGGAATGACCATCGTCGCCATGATTTCGTCGCGCTGATTGCGCGTCGCGTATTTCAGCACCAGGACCCCGCGCCCGGGCTTGGAGGACGGACGCGCCTCGGCAATCTCGACCTCGACTTGTAGCGTGTCGCCCGCGCGTAGCGGCTTCAAGAATCGGATATCGTCCACCGCCGGCGCGCCGAGATTGCACGCGGCGATTACTCCAGTTTCGAAAAACAGCTTGAAACTCAGCGCACAGGTCTGAAAGCCGCTGGCAACGATATCGCCAAACAAACCGTCCTTGGCTTTTTCCTTATCGTTGTGGATGGGTTGCGGATCGTAGTTACGCGCAAACTCGAGAATATCGGCCTCGCTGACCGTGAGCTTAGCGGAGACGAATCGCTCGCCGAGCTTGAAGTCTTCCAAATATCGCCACGTCACGACCCGTCCTCCAAGGCGCAGACGTAACGCACAACCTTTCCCGGCGCCGCCGCCGGATCGCGGCAGGTAAAGCCGAGCCGCGCATAGAGCGCCTGCGCTGCCTTCATCGTCACGCCGATGGTTTCGAGTTCGATGCGCGCATGGCCGGCATCGCGCGCGCCCGACAGCGCCGCCTCGACAAGCCGTTGCCCTGCGCCCGCGCCACGCGCGGAAGGAGTCACGTAGAGGCGGCGCAATTCGCACCCTCCATCCACGGGCCGCAGCGCCACGCAACCGAGGATGCCGCCCGCGCGTTCGGCCACGAGCAAACGGCCCGCGGGCGGAGCGTAATCTCCCGGCAGCGCCGCGAGCTCGGCATCAAGACCCGCAAAGCACAGCTTGAAATCGAGGCTTTGCGCGTATTGCACGAACAGCGCACGTACCGCATCCAGATCTGCCGTGCGGGCGGGTCTTACCACGACGGCATTCACAGCCATATTTTCCCCTCCAAATAAAACGCCGCGCGCCCCCGCAGGACAACGCGCGCGCCCTTGAACTCGCAACCCATTTCCCCGCCGCGCGCCGAAACCTGGCGGGCGGTCAGTACGGTCTTGACGAGACGCGCCGCCCAATAGGGCGCGAGCGTGCAATGGGCCGAACCGGTCACCGGATCCTCGGGCACGCCGAGCGCGGGGGCAAAAAAGCGCGAGACGAAATCCACGTTCTCGCCCGGCGCCGTCACGATCATGCCCGGGCGTGCCAAGGTCCGAAGCGCCGCCTGATCGGGTGCGAGGGCGCGAATCTCGGCCTCGGTGGCAAAGACGGCCATAAAGTCACGCTCGGCATGCCAGAGCTCCAAGGGCTTTGCCCCGAGAGCGGCCGTCACGTTCGCGTCGGCGGCCGCGCGCGAAGCGGGCAAGGCGGGGAAATCCATCTCCAGCAGGTCGCCCGCACGCGCGACCTCGAGAATGCCGCTGCGGGTGTGAAAGAGCACGCTCGCGCGCTTGGGCTCCAAGCGGTCAAGGACGAGAGCGCCGCTGGCAAGCGTCGCATGCCCGCAGAGATCGACCTCGGTCGCGGGCGTGAACCAGCGCAAGGCGAAATCCTCGCCCTGAGGCACGAAGAAGGCGGTTTCGGACAGATTGTTTTCCGCCGCGATCGCCTGAAGGACTGCGTCGGGCAGCCAAGATTCCAGCGGACACACGGCGGCTGGGTTGCCCGCGAACACCCGACCGGCAAACGCATCGATTTGAAAAATCGGCAGTTCCATGGCGCGTCCCGCTCGGGTTGGGTGGTGATTAATCCGGAATTAAGGCCATCAAGTCTACAACTAACACACTCCGCCGAACCCTGGCCCGGACCCCATGTCGAACAAGACCGTCCTACCCTTTCCGGCCTCGGCATCCGCGCCCCCTCGGGTGATGGTTCCGAGCGGATTGGCGGATTATCCCGGACCGGTGTTCGCCGTCGCCGCCAGCGGCAACGTGGTCGAAGCCAATGCCCTCGCCGAGGATTGGCTCAAGAGAGCCTCGTGCCTGCCGGACGACTGGCTCGACGATATACGCGCCGCGGCAGGAGCGCGTGGCGGCATCACGTCCCTCCGCCTGCCTGGCCCCAAGGGCGAAGCGGTGACAGAGTTGTGCGTCCTGCCCTCGGCCGGTGGCGGGGCGATCGTCCTCGGCCGCGACGTGACGGCCGAACACAATTTGCGCCAGGCGCTCGCCGAATCGCGCGCGCGATTCAAGGATCTGATCGAGATTTCGAGCGACTTCACTTGGGAAACAGACGAGTCGGGCCGCTTTGCCTATGTCAGCCCGCACGGTGCGCTCGGTTGGCGGGCGGAGGACCTGCTGGGACGCGATCCAGCCGAATTCGTTGTCGGCGGCGGCGCCGGCGCGGCGCTGCCCTTCGGTTCCGAGCGCCCCGTCGCGAATGCCGAGCTGTGGCTGAGATGCGCTGACGGCAATCTTGCCTGCCTGCAAGTCGCGGCCCTACCGCTTTGGCGCGACGGAACGTGGCGTGGCGCGCGTGGCGTCTGCCGGAACATCACGGAACTGCGCGCGCGCGAAACCGATCTCGCCCAGGCCCATCAACGCGAGCAACTTTTTCTGTTCATCCTCCGCGCGCTCCACGAGGAGGGTGACGGCCGTCGTATGCTCGAAATCGCGGTCTCGGCAATCTCACGTGGCCTTTCGGCGGATGGTTGCGCCATCTACCGCAACGAACCAAGAGAGGACGTGGAAATTCTGGCGCAACATGGCATCGTTCCCGAACTCGATGACCAGTCCGTGCGCGGCGCAGGCGATGCGGCGGAAAGGCAAAGTCCGCTAGGCCCGCTGCTTCTATCGGCGACACATTTCCATCATGCGGCGAACGGCGCGATTTCGGTCTTTCGTCAACCCGGCAGGCCGGACTGGGGGCCGGACGAGGTGGCGCTTCTCGCCCAGCTTGCCCGGCAAATGGGCGTAGCGCTCGACCAGTTGCGCAATCAGCGCGAGCTTGAACGCCTGTCGCGGACCGATACGTTGACGGGCCTTGTCAATCGGCGCCATTTTCACGAATTGGTCGAGCACCGCCTGGCCGAAGCCCGGCGGATGAACCGGCCGGCCTCGTTATGCTTTGTCGATCTCGACAATTTCAAGGCGATCAATGACACCGCGGGCCACGCGCACGGTGACGCCGCGCTGATCGCGGTCGGACGCCTGCTGCTCGGCGATTCGCGACCAGGAGATCTTGTCGCACGCCTGGGCGGCGACGAATTCGCGCTCTGGCTCGAGGGCGCGGACGAAACGGGCGCCGCCACGCGCGCGCGCCGCCTGATCGAGCGCGCGGCCGAACTTGCCCCCTTGAGCCCTCCAGGCCTCAAGCCGCTGGGCTTCTCCATCGGCATCGCCACCCATGCCCCTGGCGAATCCGAGAGCGTCGAAGAAATGGTCGGCCGGGCCGATCTCGCCATGTACGCGGTGAAGCGCGCCGGCAAGGGCCACTTCGAAATCGCGTCCGCCCCGGCAACCGAACGCGTCAAGGGAGTACCAAAATGACCGCTGCCGCAAGAGCCGAGGCCGCGCCTTCGTACGAGGAGCAGAAGCGCCTCGCCGATCACGCCGACCCCAATGTCCGCCGCGATCTTGCCGGACGCGGTAATGTCCGTCCGGAGATACTTTTTTATCTCACCGACGACGATTCGCCGGACGTACGCCGGGCCATCGCGGCGAACGCCGCGACTCCCGTGCATGCGCACGCACGCCTGGTCCGCGACGGCGACGGCGATGTGCGGACGGCACTGGCTGCGGCCGTGGCGCGGGCCTTGCCAGGTGCCGGTTCCGCCGAGCTTGCCCGCGCTCGCCAGCGCGCGATCGACACTCTCGACATCCTGGCCCAGGACCAGTTGAAGCGGGTCCGTCAGGTAATCGCGGAAACGCTCAAAGACCGCACCGACGCGCCGGCCTCGATCATCAACCGTTTGGCGCGCGACGCCGAAGCCGACGTGGCCGGCCCGATCCTGCGCTACTCTCCGGTTCTGACCGAAGACGATCTGATGGCGATTGTGCGCGCTGGCGCCGCGTCGTCGGCCCTCGCCGCGATTTCAAAACGGAAATCAGTCGGCAGCGGCGTGGCCGATGCCATCGCCGACACTCAAGATGTCGAGGCGGTCGCCGCGTTGCTTGCCAATCCGAGCGCGCAAATCCGCGAGGAAACCCTTGATCGCCTAGTCGACAGCGCGCCGCGCGTCGAAGCCTGGCACCGCCCGCTCGCCGAACGGCCCAGCCTGCCGCCCTCGGCGATCAGCCGCATGGCGGCCTTCGTTGCCGATAGCGTTCTCGAAGCCTTGCGTCGGCGAAGCGATCTCGATCAGGCAACGCTCGATCAGGTGGCAAGCGAGGTGCGCCGCCGCCTGGACAAGCCTGCGGACACCGAGCGCGTCGAATGCGAGGAGGAGCGCGTGGACAGCGCCCGCCCCAGGATCGCGGCGGCAAAGGAAATGGCCAAGAGTGCGGCCGTGGAAAAGGAAGAAGAACGCAACCAAGCAGACGAAGCCCGCGCGCTCCATAAGTCGGGAAAGCTCGACGAAGACTCGATTTCCGACGGCGTGCTCGAAGGTCGCCGGCGCTTCGTCATCACCGGCCTATCCCTCCTAACGGGGCTGCCCGAGGTGGTCGTGGAAAAAATCGTCACCTCGCGCAGCGGCCCGGGGCTGACCGCGCTCGCCTGGAAGGCAAATTTGAGCCCCGAATGCGCGGTGCAGCTTCAAGTCCACATGGGCAAGCTGTCGCCCTCGGCGGTGCTTGCGCCAAAGCGCCATTCCGAATTCCCGCTCAAGACCGAGGATATGGCCTGGCAGATCGAGTTTTTCATGACCCTCGTTCCTGGGGCGATGGCCCGCGCCTGAGCGTTGCTCAGCCGTCCTCGGCTTGGAAGACCATGATCGTCGCGCTGCCATGGGCGATGAGCTTGCCCTTGGCGTCGATCACGCGGGCCTCGGCCGTGGCGACGCGGCGGCCGACATGGACCACTTTGCCTTCGCATTCGATCCGCCCCGTCGCGGCGGTGAGCGGACGGATGAAATTGACCTTGAGTTCGAGCGTGGTCGAGCGGCCGCCGGCTGGCTGGACCGACAGCACGGCGGCACCCGTCGCCGAATCGATGAGGGTGGCGGCGAGGCCGCCATGGGCAATGCCGAGCGCATTCATGTGCCGTGCCTCGGGTGTTACTTGGTAGAGCACCCGGCCGTTTTCGGCCTCGACCAAGCGGATGCCGATGAGCGAGTTGAACTGCGAGGATGCGGTGGAATCCGCCACGATCGCCCGTAGGAACTCAAGACCCGAAACCAATTTTCCGCCGTGCATGGGCTTGCCGGGGCCATAGGCCTGGGGTGCTGCAGTCGTGACTTTGTTCATGTTACCCGCCGTCTCGATCGTTGTGGCGACCGGACCATACGGGCTCGGGCCATGAGCGTCGAGATGGCAAGCGCGGGCCCAAGGCCCGGAAGGGCGAGGTCTCTAGCGCGAGCCCGCGCGCAGCCCGGCCCAAAGCCCGTAGGGGACGGCGCCGCGGGCAAGGCCGATATCGTTGAGATCGTAGTCTTCCGCGCACCTCGCCGGAGCAATCGGATCGCGAACGGCAAGTGGCGCCGCGAGCAGCCTTTCGGCTCCATGCACACCGGCGCGCGCCGAAGCAGGAAGATCGCTTCCCAAAGTTTGTGTCGATGACATCGCGCTGCTCCTTTGCCCGCCTCTGCATGGCTAGCAGAGATTTGTTAATGAATGATGAGGCGAGCATGACAAAGCCGCGTGGCCCGAAGGCGGCGCAATCGTGGCGCAGAAAGGGCGTGTTGCTAAGCGGCGAAGGCGATGTTGACGCGCCGGTTGTGGCGACCCTTGTTTTCGATCTTTCCGACCACGACCGAGCCGATTTCGCCGGTGCGCAAGACATGCGTGCCGCCGCAGGGCTGGAGATCGATGCCGGCAATGTCGAGCAGGCGCACGCGCCCTGTCCCCATGGGCGGCTTAACCGACATGGTGCGGACGAGATCGGGCGTAGCCTCGAGCTCGGCATCGGCAATCCAGCGCGCCAATACCTCGTGATCGCCGGCAACGAGACGATTGAGCCCGGCTGTCAGCGAGTCGCGGTCGAGCGCGGTATCGGGCAAGTCGAAATCGAGCCGTCCTTTGGTCTCGTTCAGGGCGCCGCCGGTCACCGCGCCGATAACGAGCGAACACAACAGATGAAGGCAGGTGTGCATCCGCATGTGCCTGTAGCGGCGCTCCCAGTCGAGCGTGGCGGTCACCGCGTCTCCGGGCGCGGGCAGGATGGCGCCCGCCTCGATCACGTGGACAGGTTCGCCCGTCGCCGGGTGCTTGCGCGTATCGACCACCTTCAAAGTCCCGCCCGCGCCCGTCAGCGTTCCCGTGTCGCCCGGCTGGCCGCCGCCTTCGGGATAGAACACCGTGCGGTCAAGGCGCACGCCGAACGCATCGGCCTCCACGATCCGCGCCGCGCACGAGCGCAGATAGGCGTCGGAGCGGAACAATTCCTCGGTCATATCGGTTTACCCTTCCTGCCAACGGACCTGCGCGGATAACGGCCCAGCGAGATCACAATCGGGAAATAGACTATCGCCGCCGCGCGACCCACACGCCCACGAGGATGACCAAGGCGGCGGCGAGCCCCGTCCAACTCAGGGCTTCTCCAAGAAACGCCACGGCCAGGCTGACCCCCACCACAGGTTGAAAGAACTGGGCCGGCGCCACGCGTTCGACCCCGCCCTTGTCCAACGCCCAGTACCACAAGGCATAGCCGATGATCGCCACGACGAAGGCGAGGTAGGCGATGGCAAGCCAGCCGATAAGCCCGATCGCCGCGATGGCGGAAATGCCGCCCAGCACCAGCGCGCCCGGCAGCGCCACGGCCGCGCCGAGGGTGATCCCCCACATGGTCGCGCTCCAACTGCCGATGGCCGAGGACATGCGCGCACCCGCGACATAGCCGAATGCGCAGATGGCGCATCCCGCAACCATCAGGAGATCACCCAGCAAAGGATCGGAGCCACCATCGAATCCGCTTCTGTCATTGACCAGAACGCCGAGGCCAAGGATGGCAAGGGCGCAGCCCGCCCACCAATGTCGGGACGGCAGCCGCCGTTCGAGCAGCGCTGCGATGAGTCCGGTCATCACCGGCAATACCGCGAGAATGAGCGCGCCGTGCGCCGCGGTGCTGAGACCCATCCCGATGGTGTACATGACGGGAAAGACGCAAAACCCGCTCGTCGCCGAGCCTAGAAGCCAGCACCATTGGGCGCGCGTACTCGGCCAGACAATGCGCCCGGCGAGAATCATCGGCACGCTGATCGAGGCCGCAAGGACGGTGCGGAGGAACCCGACCAGCAACGGATCGGCGCTATTGGTGCCGATCTTGGTGACGAAGGGACTAGCCCCCCAGATGATCACGGTGAAGGCCGCGACGGCCGCAATCGTCGCGCCGGAAACCGGCGTTCCGGCACTCGGCGCGGCGCGCGTCACCCGCCCACCAATCCAAACGGCTTGACGGTGTGTCCGTGTCCGAGCGGACCGTGACCATGGCCGAAACCGGGCGCCGCCAAAAGCGCCGCGCGAACATAAGCCCGCGCGCGCACGACGGCCGCGCGCAGTTCGAGGCCTTGCGCCAAACCCGTGGCGATGGCCGACGACAAGGTACAGCCCGTGCCGTGGGTGTGGCGGGTCTCGATGCGCTCGTCCCGAAATTCCTCGATGTGATTTTCGGTCGCGAGAAAATCGTGAATCCAACCGGCCTTACCCGCAGAAGTCATAAGGTGCCCGCCCTTGAGGAGCACAGCTTCGGATCCGGCGGTGAGCAGGGCCATGGCCGCCGCGCGCATGGCCTCGGTGTCAGCGATTGTGGTGCCAATCAGCGCCTCGGCCTCGGGAATATTCGGTGTGATCAATGTGGCGATCGCGAGCAATCGACGGCGAAGGGTGGCGCGCGCTTCGAGTTCCAGCAACGCCGCTCCACCCTTGGCGACCATCACCGGATCGACGACCACCGGCACGTCCGGCGCCAAGCGTTGCAAGGTGTCGCAGACCGCGTCGATGATATCGCTGCGCTGCAGCATGCCGATCTTCACGGCGTCCGCGCCGATGTCGTTCAGCACGAGCTCGATTTGGCGGACGATGAAATCCGCCGGCACATCCTGGATCGCGAAGACGCCTTGGGTATTTTGCGCCGTCAGGGCGGTAACAGCCGTCGCGGCATAGCCGCCGAGAGCGGTCACGGTCTTGATATCGGCCTGAATGCCGGCACCACCGCTCGAATCCGAACCCGCAATGACCAGAACCCGGCCGCGCAACCTTGCCGCGCCCGTCATGCCGTGCCCGCCGCGCGCTCGATCGCGGCGGCGATATCGTCCACCACGCCCATGACCAAGGTTTCGCTTTCGCCCTCGGCCATCACGCGGATCACGGGCTCGGTGCCCGAGGGTCGGATGACCACGCGCCCCGTGCCGGCAAGGCGCTTCTCGCCCGCGGCGATCGCGCGCCTGACTGTCTCTTTCTCCAGCGGCTTGCCGCCCGAAAAGCGCACGTTCTTCAAGAGCTGCGGCAAGGGCGCAAAGCACCGCGCCGATTCCGATACGGGCTTGCCCGAATCGACGATCACCGCCAGGGCCTGTAGGGCTGCGATCAAGCCGTCGCCGGTGGTGGAGTAGTCCGACAGCACGAGATGGCCCGATTGTTCGCCGCCAATATTGTAGCCACCCGCGCGCATGCGCTCGATCACGTAGCGGTCACCGACCTTGGTGCGCACCAATGCGAGGCCGAGGGTCGAAAGATAACGCTCGAGCCCCATATTGGACATCACCGTCGAGACGATGCCGCCCCCCGCCAGGCGATTCTCCTGGCTCCAATACCGCGCGACCAGCGCCAAGAGCTGATCGCCGTCGAGCGCCTGGCCCTTTTCATCTGACATGATTACACGGTCGGCATCGCCGTCGAGCGCGATGCCGAGATGTGCGCCGTGCAGCACGACGGCCTCACGCATGGTCGTCGTGTCGGTCGCGCCGCATTTTGCGTTGATGTTGAAGCCGTCGGGGTCAACGGCCAGCGGAACGACATCGGCGCCGAGTTCCCACAACACCGCCGGCGCAACCTTGTAGGCGGCACCGTGCGCGCAATCGATGACGATTTTGAATCCGTCGAGTCGCTTGCCGCGCGGAAAGGTATTTTTGACGAATTCGATATAGCGCCCTTGCGCGTCGTCCAAGCGTTTGGCGCGGCCGATATGCGCGGCGCCGGCAAGGCCTTCGTGCCCGCCTATCGCGATGGCCGCCTCGATTTCCGCCTCCGTTTCGTCCGACAGCTTATAGCCGTCTGGGCCGAACAGTTTGATGCCGTTGTCCTGATACGGGTTGTGCGAAGCCGAAATCATCACGCCCAAATCGGCGCGCAGCGAGCGCGTCAGCATGGCAACGCCCGGCGTCGGAATCGGGCCGCTCATTACCACGTCCATGCCCATCGACGTAAATCCCGCGGCCAATGCGGGCTCAAGCATGTAGCCCGACAGCCGCGTATCCTTGCCGATCACGACGACGTGGCGATGATCGCCGCGCCGGAAGCGCCGGCCCGCGGCCATCGCCACGCGCAGCGCCGTTTCGGCCGTCATCGGCTCGGCATTCGCCGTGCCGCGAATCCCGTCGGTGCCAAAAAGCTTTCGTGCCATGCAAACCCCTTGCGAATTCGGGTTATAGCAGATGGCGCGATGGGCGCCAGACAGCCGCTAGGCCGATTCGCCCGTGGCGAGCGCGCGCCAGGCCGCGACGAGCTGCGCGGTTTCGCCCACATCGTGGACCCGCAGGAATTGCGCGCCGCGATCGAGCGCGGCCCAGGCCGCGCCCAAGGACGC
>JBJXGH010000011.1:0-23817 GCA_046153685.1 Alphaproteobacteria bacterium | reverse complement strand
CGAACGCGCCCTTCATCCAGGTGAACAACCGGGTGCCGATGGTCATGAAAATCCGAATCCATTACGTCCATACGGCAAACAGGCCGCGCGGGGCGGGACTATGGCATCGCCCGCGGCACACGTCCAGATATGCCAAGGCCTAGCAATCTGCGCTTGCGAGGGCTTTTCCGCTGCACGTTCCCGAGTATTGGCGTCAACGCCGCGCACGGCCTACCATGCCGCCTGCGCGCATCCGGCCGCCGAAAGTCTGAGCCCAATAGCCATCCCGCCACGCATGACCATCAACCCCTCGCGCGCCTGGACCGGCGCGATCCTGGCCGTGGTCTCGTCGTTGTGCTTTGCGCTCAACATGACGCTCGGTCGGTTAAGTTACGAATCAGGCGCGGACGCCTTCACTCTCAACCTCGTGCGCATGTCGGCCTTCGCGCTCCTCCTGCTGGCGCTGTTGAAGGCCCAAGGCCGGGCCATCGCCCTGCCGCGCCGCCAGGCGGCCTCGCGCATCCTCATCGGCATTCTATTATCGCTGCAAATCCTGGCCGCGCTGGCAGCCATCGCTTATTTGCCCATCGGCCTCGCGATTCTGGTCTATTACACTTATCCGTTTGCCGTCGCAGCCATTTCGGCAGCGCTCGACCACCACCGCCTGACCCGCCATGGCCTGTCAGCGATGGCACTGGCCTTCGCGGGACTCGCCCTTGCTCTCGGCGCGCGCGCCGACATCCTGCACCCTATCGGCCTTGCACTTGCCGCATTTGCCGCCGCGTCGTTTGCGGTCGTTCTGGTATGGACGGCACGCAGCATGGCCGGTACCGACAGCAAGACTCTCACTTTCCACATTATGGCTTCGGGCGCCGTCTTTCTCGGCACCGTGGCCTTGATCAAGGGCGGGCTTGCCTGGCCCCAAGACGACGCGGGCTGGGTCGCTTTTGCCGCCAGCTCGGCGCTGTTCGGCCTCGCGACCTTGACCCTCTTTCTTGCGATCGAGCGCATCGGCGCGCTCAAAACCAGCTTCATCGATTTCGGCTCGCCGGTCTGGACCATCCTATTCGGCATCCTGCTGCTGGGCGAGGAGATGACGCCGTTGCAATGGCTGGGCGCGGCTCTCGTCATCCTCGCGATCATCGGGCATCAGGCATTCGAGGCCCGGCGGCGGTGACGCGCGAGAAAAGGACACTTAGTCTTCACATGGCGAAGCGAAATCGGAGGACAGCGATGGCCAAGCGCACGACATCGCCGGCAACGGCCAAGAAAGCGGCGTTCGCCTGGGTCGAAGGCAATCTCGCGCGCTTGTCGCGCTGGAATCAGGTGGTCTGGAATTACGCCGAGTCAGCGTGGCGCGAATACAAGAGCGCGCGGCACTACGTTGAATTGCTGCGACGAGAGGGCTTCGAGGTCGAGGAAGGCTCGGCCGGCATGCCGACGGCGTTCGTCGCCACTTGGACCTCAGGCGGGCGGGCGGGCGGGCCCGTGCTCGCGAGCTATGCCGAATACGACGCCATCCCGGGCACCTCGCAGAAGGCCGCGCCTTACCAAGCGCCGCGCGAGGGGGTCTCGCGCTGGGCGCCGGGGCACACGGATCCACACTCGGCGCTCGGCATCGGCGCGCTCGGTGGCGTGCTTGCGGCAAAGGCCGCGATGGAGCGTTTCGCCATCCCCGGCACGCTCAAATTGTTCGGCGAGCCCGCCGAGAAAATGTGCGGTTCGAAAAACCTCCACGCACTCTACGGCTATTATGACGATCTCGACGCGGCGATCAGCTTCCATCCAACCTATATCCCGGAGCTCAACAACACCGTCGTCAAGGATACCCACGGCGGCTCGTACTGGAGCCGCATCTACACCTTCGAATGCACTGCGGCCGAAAGCTGGAACAGCACGGGCGCGCTGGCCAGCCCCGCGCACGCGCACGCGACCGCCACCGCGCGCGCGCCCGGCGCGGTCGATGCGGTCTGCCTCATGCACACCACAACCAAGTATTTCCGCGAATCCATGCTGCCCTTCACCGGCAGCTGGTGCTTGAACGAAGCGATCCTGGTCGCGGGCCAAGCGACCGCCGACAATCTGCCCGCACATATCGGGCAAATCCAATTCGCCTCGCGCGCCGCCACGCTGGAGATGCAGGAACGCATCTGGAATGTGATCGAGCGCAATGCGCGCGAGGTCGCGAAACTCACCCATTGCCGCGTGGAAGGCACCTGGATCGCCAAGACGCGTCCCGGCCTGCCCAATCACGCCATGGCGGACCTCGTCTATCGCAATCTCGCCCTAGCTGGCCCGCCCGCCGTCGGCGAGGAGGCGCGCGCCTTCGGCCGGGAAATCCAGAAAACCCTTGGCGTGAGACCGATGCGCGATCCATTCCTCGCCGACCTCACGGAGCTGTGCCCGCCGGAGGAAGCCGAGAGGCGCGTGCGCAAGCTCACCCCCGAATGGCAAACCCACTACGCGGTTGACGACTACGTGGAATACACTTGGCATTGCCCGACGGCGCGGCTTTATGTATCGCGGCCCGTGATGCGCCCCGCGCGCGCGGACCAGCGCTACCCGGATTGGACCTTCAATGCGCTCGGCGGCGTGCCCGCGTGCATCGATCCGATGATTCGCACGGCCGCCCGTGCCATCGGCGCTTCGCTTGTCGAACTGGCCCTTGATGCGCGCGCGCTCGGCGCGGCCAAGGCCGAATTCAAGCGCCGCACCGGCGGGGGAATCCGCGGCAAGACTTGGATCGCGCCCCTTCTGCCCAAAGGTACGAAAGCCCCGATTGATTTCCGCTGGCCCGAATACGTGACGACCGCGCGCGGCGAAGATTGGTGGATTCCCGATCGCGGCCGAGGCGGCGTTCGCCCGCGCGCGCGGACCTAGCGGCCGCGCTTGCCCCGCGCCTCGAACACGAAGCCAAGGAAGTTGAGCAGAACCTGCGCCGCCAGGAAGGCCGTGATGCCCGTGGGATCGTAGGCCGGCGCCACCTCGACCAGGTCCATGCCGACGACCTCGCCACGCGCGCTCAGGCCCTGAAGAATCTCGAGCACTTCGTAATACTGGAAACCGCCATGGCTCGGCGTCCCGGTCCCGGGCGCAATCGAGGGATCGAAGCCGTCGATATCGATGGTGACGTAGTAACGCGCGCCCTTGGGAATGAGTTCGAGCACGCCGTCGCGCCCCAAGCGACGGACATCGCGCACCGAAAGAATCTTCGAACCATAGCGCCGCGCATCATCGTAGTCGGATTTGTTCGACGAGGAGACATTGCGGATGCCGAGCTGGGTCATGCCGACGACGTGCTTGGTCTCCGCCGCTCGGCGCAGGGGATTGCCGTGGCCGTAGCGCACGCCATGGCGTTCGTCGACGAAATCGAGATGGGCGTCGAAGTGCACGATATGCACCGGTTTCTGGCCGGCAAACGCCTCGATCACCGGCGCATGCACCGCGTGATCGCCGCCCAAAATCACCGGCAAGGCGCCCGAGGCGAGAATCTTCCGTACCGCAAAGCGCGTGTTCTCGTGACTTTTCGCCGTGTCGGTGTGGACGATGTCCGCGTCGCCCATGTCGACGATGCGCACCTTGTCCACAGGCAGATAGACCGTGTCGTCCTCGTGATCGTAAGCACCGCCATGACCGAAAGAGAACAAAGTCGATGCCTCGCGGATGGCCCGCGGGCCAAAGCGGGCGCCCGCGCGGTACTGCGTGCCCATGTCGTAGGGCACGCCCAGCACCGCGACATCGGCGGCAATATTGTCCCAATCGAGGCAGATCGGCTGCTTGCCGAACGTACAGTGCCCGACGAAGGGCAGATTGAGCCGCCCGGTTTCGTAGCCGTGCGTTGCCATGGGTCAGCCTCCCGGAAACATGCCTAGCGGCGCTTGGCGGCTTTGCGCTTGGCGGTCCGACGCGTGGCAACGGGCTTGCGCACGGCCTTGGTCGAGCGATCCGGCAAGGCCGCGATGACCTTGATCTCGACGCGAACGCGCGGATCGAACAATTCGGGCGAATGCACGGTCGCGCGTACCGGGGTGTTCTTGGGATCGACCCACTTGTCCCACTCGGCGTTCATGCCAGGGAAATCCTTAAAGGTCTTGATCCACACGACGGCCGACAGAAGATTCGATTTGCTCGTGCCGCATTTCTTCAGCATGTGCTCGATATAGCCGAGCGTCTCGCGCGTCTGGCCCTTGATGTCCAGGGCGAGATTGTCGGCGGTACTGCCCGACAGATAGACGGTGCCGTTGTGGATGACGGCCTCGCTCATGCGCGAGCCGACTTCGATACGCTTGATGGCCATGCTGCCCTCCCCTTGCCAAGACCGGGCTAGGCTATAGCCGCAGCCACGCGCCGCCGCAACCCGATCAAGGCGTGCCCGGTCGGCCGTTCTCGAACATGCGCGATCCAGCGCCGAGGCGCTCCAGGATGATCGCGCGATCCGTGTGGGCTTCGGTATCGGTCGGATCGGACGCCAGGGCCGCCGCCAGATCCTCAAGCGCCAAGGCGTTAAGGCCCAATTCCGAATAGGCTTTCGCCCGGTTATGACGGGCATTGTGCAGGCGCGGATCGAAGGCCAAGGCTTGGGAATAATCCGCGATCGCCCCCTCCTTGTCGTTGAGCGTCGCGCGCACGACGCCGCGATTGGCGTAGGCCGCGGCAAAACTCGGATTCAAGCGAAGGGCGGAGTCATAATCCTCGAGGGCTTCGGCATATTCGCGGTTCTCCACCCGAAGATTGCCCCGATTGAAACGATAATTCGCATTTTCCGGCGTCAAGGCGATGGCGCGGTTGAAATCCTCCATCGCGTCCTTGCGTCGCCCGATGGCCATCAGGCCATTCGCCCGGTTGTTGTAGGCCTTGGCGTAATTCGGCCTCGCTGTGATCGCCGCGTTGTAATCGACAAGCGCCGCCGAATACCGGCCGAGCGCGGCAAGCGCATTGCCCCGGTCATTATGAGCGATGGGATCGCCTGGAGCGTGTTCAAGCGCATTCGTGTAATCGGCGATCGCAGATTCGAAATCGCCCATTTCGGCGCGCGCCACGCCCCGATTGACGAGTGCGATGAATTTGTCGGCCCGATTGAGGGCGCCGAACTCGATCGCCCGCGTAAAACAATCGGCTGCCACTGCCCAATTGCCGCGGCGAATTGCCGCGCAGCCCAATTCGAAATCGCCGTGACCTATCCGTTCGATTGGCGAGTTGGCTGCGAATAGAAAGATCAGGACGGCGAGAGCGCGACCCATAACACCGACTACGCCGCGCGGCGGTTGAAATCATCGATCAGCGCGTCCCAGGCCGGAACCAGGCGGCGCAGGCCAAGCCAGAAATCCTGACCGCGCCGCGCCTCGAACTCCGCGACCGGCACGCCCTGCTGTTCGACCCAGGTATAGTAGCCGAGATTGAAGATGCGATCGCGGCCTCGCGCATCGAGCTCGATCACATGATCGGTCGCCGCGCCTGCAAGATCGCGGCCCCAGGACTCGGCCGCGGCGAGCTCATCGAAAAATCCTCCGAAATATTTCGCTTCGGCCTTGCCGAGCTCGCTGCGATAGAGCGCCGCATCGTCGGTCGCCACCGTCACCACCGCGTCGCGCGCGCCTAGGCCGAGATACTTGGCGAGCTTGATCGCGGCCAGAACATTGCAAATGCCCGACAGGCCAAGCGCGGCGAGACCGTCGAGAGTGCCTTGGTCCATGCCATGGCGGCGCGCGAGATAGCCGCGCCCGATCGGAGTTTGAAACAACAAGTTCAGCGCGTCGGTCGAGCGGTCGGACACGCCGATGACGAAATCGGTGTTGGTCGCATTGTGAATATAGGGCACATGTTTGTCGCCGATGCCCTGGATGTTGTGCTCGCCATAGCCATTGTAGAGCAGGGTCGGGCATTCGACCGCCTCGACCGCCGCGATCCGAGCGCCGTGAGCTTCCTTCAAATAATCGCCTGCAGCCAAGGTTCCGGCCGAACCCGTGGCCGCCACATAGGCGGCAAGACGCAAGCCCGGCCGCGCGACGGAGGCGTGCGCGAAGGCAGCGGACAGGGCAGGCCCGGTGCAGGTGAAATGCGCGAGATAATTTCCGAACTCGCAGAACTGGTTGAGAATGACATTACCCTGGTCTTGGGCGAGCGTGGCGCAGGCGTCGTAGATTTCCTTGACGTTTGATTCCGAACCCGGCGTGCGCACGATATCGGCGGGATCGGCCACCCAGCGTTCGAGCCATTGGAAGCGCTCCGCGCTCATGCCCTCGGGGAGGACGGCCACGCCGCGGCAGCCGAGAATGCGCGAAATCGCAACCCCGCCGCGGCAGTAATTGCCCGTTGACGGCCAGATCGCGCGGTGCCGCTCGGGCTCGAACTGCCCCGTCACCAGGCGCGGCGCGAGGCAGCCATAAGCCGCCAGAACCTTGTGCGCCCGGATCATGGGAAAGCGGTCGCCGAGCGCGATGACGATGGGCGCATCCACGCCGGTCACCTTGCGCTCTAGCACGATGGCCGCGGGCTGCTCGGCCAGTCCCTTGCGATCGGGGGAATTGTACCAATGCACGCGCCACAGATTGAGAGGGTCGGGCGCGTCGGGATCGATTGTCGCCAGGCGTGCCGTGATTTCCGGCGGAATCAAGCGCGGATCGGCCAGTTCCGAGAACTTGGGCAGGCGCGCGCCTAGCTCCTTGAAGCGACGCGCCGCGCGTGAGACGGCAGCGGAGTTGACGACGGTACTTTCCAACCCCAGACGTCCGGCCATGCGCTTTCTCCTTGATATGAAGGCGGCGCTAGCATAGCAGCGACTCGACCGCGTTCCAGGCTGCTCGAGTTCGTGCTACACAATCGCCGACATGCCGCACGATCTCGAAGCCGAGTGCCTCGCCGGCCCTCATTCCGCGCAATCCTGAACCGCACCGACGCGGAAATCCGCCCCATGACCCATTTTCGGAGCGCCGGGAGCGCTTGGCACGGCCTTGCCATCGTCGCAGGGGCCTCGGCGTCCTTCAGCGTCGCAGTCCTGGCCGTGCCGCCGATTTACGATGGCGGCGGCAATCCCTTCGGCTTGCTGGTGCTGCGCAATCTGGTTCTTGCGGGCTTGATCGCGGCGGTACTCGCGGGGGCGGGGCGTCCAGTGTTGCTGGCGTCGGCCGAGCGGCGCGGCAGCTTTCTTATCGGTCTGGTCTTCGCGGCCCAGTCGGCGTGCTTCTACTCGGCACTCACTCTCATCCCCGTCGGCTTCGCCACGCTCGTGGTCTTTCTGTACCCGCTGATCGTGGCGCTGTGGATGCGTCGCGCATCCGGCGAGGTCCTCGGCTGGACGAAGCTGGCCGGGTTGCTCGCGGCGCTGTGCGGTCTTGCGCTTGCGCTCGATGCGCGCGCCGGACGCCTCGATCCCCTGGGCATCGCCCTTGCCGCTCTCGCCGCGCTCGGCTCGGCCGCTATGGCCGTCATCGGCAATCGCATCCTGCGCAGCGCCGATTCTTGGCGAATGACCGCCCATATGTCGGCGGCGACGGGATTGGCGCTCGCGGCCGCGGCCTTGGTGTCGGGTGAGGGTTTGCGCTTTCCAAGCACGCCGGACGGACAGGTCGGCTATACGGTCGCCATGGTGTTCTACATGGCGGGCATCGCGGGCTATTTTCGCGGCTTGCAGATGATCGGGGCGACGCCGACGGCGATGACAAGCAATGTCGAACCGGTCGTCACGCTGATGCTCGGCTGGCTCATTTGGGGCGATACGCTGGGGCCGTGGCAGATAGCGGGCGCGCTTCTGGTGGTCGGCGCGGTTTTCCATTCCCAGTGGCGGGAGCGGCGATGAGAGGCGGCGGCAGGGGCACTGCCCTTCTGGTCTTGGTCGTGGCCCTGATGTGCTACTCGGCCTGCGTCATCCTCGCGCGCGTGGTATATGGCCATGGCGGCAACGCGCTGACCGTGCTGATTTCGCGCATGGGCGTGTTCTTCGCCTTTTTGTGGATTTATTTCGCGGTCACGGGCCGGTCAGTCGAAATCTCGGAGCGCGACCGCTGGGCAAGCCTTGGGATCGGCCTCGTCGTCGCGGTGCAGTCCTATGCCTATTACAGCGCCTTCGAATACATCCCGGTTAGCCTCGCGGCGCTGATTTTCTATACCTATCCCACCTTGGTGGCGATCGCTTCGCGCCTAGTTTCACGCGCGCCTCTCACCCCCCTGATGCTGGCGGCGCTCATCGCCGCGTTCTTCGGTTTGGCTCTCGTGCTCGAAGCCTCGATCGACAATGTCGAGCCGCACGGCTTGGTCCGCGCGGCGATTTCCTCCATCGGCATGACGGCCACGGTGATGATCGCGAGCCGCGTGCTCGCGCGCGTCGATGCCCAAGTCATGACGTTCTACAGCTCCGGCGTGACCAGCCTCGTTTACATCCTCGTCGCCTTCGCAACCGGGTGGGCAGCGACGCCTGTGGATTTTCCCGGCTGGGCGGCGCTCATCGCCATTCCCTTCGTCTATACCTTCGGTGTGCTCGGCTGGTACTCGACCATGCCCATTCTGGGCGCGGTGCGCGTGGCCTTTTTGTCCAATTTCGAGCCCTTGTTCACCGTCGCGATGGCGGCCCTGCTGCTGGGCGAGATTCTGACCTTGCGCCAGATGCTGGGCGCGGCGCTCGTGATCGGCGCGGTGCTGGCGCTGCAAATCTTCGGGCGCAGGGGAACCTAGCCGCCTAGCCCGGGGAAACACCGGACGCTAGAGTGGTCTATCCAGGCGCCATTCAAGGGAGGCTTGCCGTGACACCGCCCGTCTCGCGTATCCGCACCGCTATCGATTTCGAAAAAAACGGCAAACAGGTCGGCGATTTGCATGTGCCGAGTTCGACCAACGAATCCGCTTACGGTGTTGTCGCCGTCCCCATCACGGTCATAAAGAACGGCAAGGGCCCGACGATCTTCTTCACTGGCGGCGTGCATGGCGACGAATACGAAGGCCAGGTCGCCCTGATGAAACTCGCCCGCCGTTTGAAGGTCGGGCAAATTCAGGGCCGCGTCATCATCATCCCCGCGCTCAACCTGCCCGCGGCCGAGGCAGGCGCGCGCTGCTCGCCGCTCGACGGCCTGAACATGAACCGGATCTTTCCCGGCTCGATGGAAGGCTCGATCACCCTACAGATCGCGCATTACGTGTCGAACGTGATCCTGCCCATGGTGGACGTGCAAATCGACATGCATTCGGGCGGCAAGACCCTCGAATACATCCCGACCATTATCATGAACCGATCGAAGGACAAAAAACGCGAGGCGCGCACGCGCGAGGCGCTCATGGCCTTCGGCATGCCCATCGGCCTCTACGATGTAAAGACCGATCACGGCGGATTGTTCGAGATGGAGTGCGAGGCGCGCGGGATCCTGGCGATCAATGCGGAGCTCGGCGGCGCGGGCCGGGTGGACCTGAACACGCTGCACATGGCCGAACACGCGGTCGACAACATGCTCAAATTCTTCGGCCTGATGAAGGGCAAAATCGTCACGCCGAAGATGCAGGGCCGCGCACCCACGCGCCTCATGGAGGTAAACGATCCGCGCGCGAACATCTATTGCCCCGATCGCGGCTTGTTCGAACCCTTCGTCGATCTGGGCGCCGAGGTAAAGGCCGGCCAAGCGCTCGGCCAGGTGCATTTCCCGGGCAATTCGGCACGCGAGCCCTGGACGGTCATGGGGCGTTTGAAGGGCCTGGTCATCCTCAAACGCCCGCCAGGGCGCGTGGAACGCGGGGACGTGGTGTTCCAGATCGCAACCGACAAGAAGGGCTAGACTGGCGCGACTTCAGGGCAGGCTCTTCGGCATGGCGATGGGTCGTTCGCGCTCGAAGGCGCGCGAGGCGGGAATGACCAACGCCTCCTCGCCCTTGCGCCCGACCAATTGGAAGGCCGTCGGCAATCCGTCGGGGTCGAAGCCGCAAGGCACCAAGGCGGCCGGATGGGTCGAAAAATTGAACGGATAGACCTGCGGCGCCCAATCGAGCCAGCGCGTCATGCCGCACCCTGCCGGCACCTCCATCCCCGCCTCGAACGCCGTCAGCAGCGTGGGTGCCGACAGGATGAGATCGACATCCACGAGCGCCTGCTGAACCTCGGCGCCTTGGCCGGTCGAGGTGCCGTGAACCTCGGCACCGTCGCGAATCAGACGGAGAGCAACGGCCCGGCCGATGCCGCGCGAAGCGCCGGTCACGACCGCGATTCGGCCCGCGAGACTCTTGCTCACGCCGGATACACGTTCACCCGGAGTGAGGTTTGGCGGTCGCGTCGAATTGCGTGCGATCTCACAGCGTTCTCGTATAGCCGCCATCGATGACGATTTGTCGCCCGGTGATGTAGGTATTCTCGGGTCCGCACAGGAATCCGACCAGCGAGGCGATTTCCTCGATCGTACCCATGCGCTTCATCGGAATCTTTGCCGCGATGGCGGCAATTTCCTCCGGCTTGAACAATTCCTTGATCACGTCCGTGTCGATAAAGCCGGGCGCCACGCAATTGGCGAGGATGCCATCCCGTGCGCCGTCCGCGGCCAGGGTCGCGTGCAGGGCGTCGAGGCCGGCCTTGGCGGCGGCGATGGCGGCGCGCGTCTTGCGTCCGATGAAGGTGCCCGAAAGCGCCGTGATGGCGACGAAGCGACCCCATTGGCGTCGCTTCATTCCTGCAACCGCCGCCTTGCAGATGAGCATCGGCGCTACGAGGTTGATCTGATGGTTGCGCCGGAAGGTCGCTACGTCGATCGCGTCCCAGGTTTGCGGACTTGAAACGCCCGCGCTGTTGACGACGATATCCGGCGCTTCCTTTTCGATCAGACGGCAGAAAACCTCGACCGATTCGTCGCTTTCGAGCTGGAGCTGGGCAAAGCGCGCGCCCGTGGGCACCTTGCCGTCGGGCCGGGTGCCGGTGGCAATGACGGCTGCGCCGTCGCGCAAGAATCGCTCGGCGATGCCCCGACCGATGCCGCGCGTGCCGCCTGTTACGACCGCGAGACGGCCGGCGAGCGGAGTCTCTCCTGGAAGGTCGGTCATGTTCAAACCTCCCTGAGGCGGGACAGCCCGCCATCGATCAAGATGTTCTGCCCGGTGAGATAGCCGTTATCGGCGCTGGCAAGCCAGGCGACGAAGGCGGCGATTTCCCCGGGTTGCGCAAGGCGCCGCATGGGAACCGTGTCGGCAAGCGCCTTGAGTTTGTCGCCCGCGAAGATTTTTTTGATGAGCTCGGTTTCGGTGTAGCCAGGGGCGATGCAGTTCGCCAGCACGCCGTGGGGCGCAAGTTCGGCGGCGAGCACGCCCGTAAATCCGTCGAGCCCGCTTTTCGTCGAGGCGTAATTGCCGCGCGCGACGCGCGACATCGGCCCCCAAATCGAGGTTACGTTGACGATGCGTCCCCAGCCATGGCGCTTCATCGGCCCGGCAGCCGCCTGGCATAGCCTTATGGGCGCGAGCAAATTGATCTCGTGCACGCGCCGCAAATCCTCCTCGGTCAATTCCTCGGCCGTCTGCGGCAAGGCGATCCCGGCATTGTTGACCAGGACATGGGCGCCAAGCGCCGCGAGGCGTTCGCAAAATCGCGCGGTGGATGCCGGATCGTCGAAGCGCACCGCCTCGTGGCGCGCGCCCTTGGGCAGACCATCGGCCGACGACGTCGATGTGCCGACGACATCGGCGCCCTCCGCGATCAACCGTTCGGCGATGGCGCGGCCGATGCCGCGCGTGGCGCCCGTGACGACCGCGAGTTTACCCGCAAAGCGCTGCATCGCCGCCTCCGCCGCGAATGTCCGCGAAGGCGCGCATCAGCGTCCCCGTGCGTGAACAATGGGCCGCTCGCGGCGGAAATGAACGTTGTCCGCGTCCGGCTCGTCGAGCTCGCGCGCATAACGGTGCCCGGCATAGACCGCCTGGACGATGGCGCCGGGCGCGAGGCAATCGCCGATGCGCGTGACCGAGCGGATGCCGGACTCGAGCAAATCGTCCGCTTCGGCCGTCAATTCGCGATATAGGTCGTCGACCGGATCACGCATCACCACCATGACCACCGCAGCCGCGGGAATGCGCTTCTCGCGTCCGCTATGCATGTGGGCGAGCGTCACCTCGTTCTTGGCGATGGCCACAAGGTTGTGGTGGGTCAGCATCGCGATATTCGCCTTATCGAGGCGCTCGGCGATGTATTTGAGCTCCATCGTGTTGTGGGTCCATGCCGCCACTTCGGCCGCGGGCGAGACGATCGTCACCTCGCGCCCCGCCGCGCGCAAGAGTTCGGCCACGACCGATCCCATGTAATAGGCGTCGTCGTCGAAGACCACGACCGGGCCGTCGGGGCGCGCGCCGTCCGCGATGTCGTCGGGCGTAAAGACGTGCGGCTCGTTCGTCCCCGGAATGGGGTAGTGGTTGGTCCGGCCATAGCCATCCTTGCGCCAACGCGATCCGGTGGCTAGCACCACGCGGTTGAAGCCCATCTCGCGCACATCCGCAGCCGTCAGGCGGCTCTCGCGATAGATTTCGACATTGGGCAATTTGGCGATCTGGCCGACGCGCCAATCGCGCACGCGGCCCCATTCCGCCAAACCCGGCAGGCGCGATTCGCGCGCGACCCGGCCGCCGAGCTCGCGTCCGGCCTCGGCGAGATGCACCGAATAGCCGCGCTGGCCCAGGGCGCGCGCGCATTCGAGGCCCGCAGGACCCGCGCCGACGACGAGGACGCTGTCGTCGGACTTCTTGGCCGCGATGCGCTCGGGATGCCAGCCCTTGCGCCATTCCTCGCCCATGGTCGGGTTCTGCGTGCAGCGAATCGGCGAGATCGTGTAGTGACCCGAGACGCAAATATTGCAGCCGATGCACTCGCGAATATCCTCGCTCCGGCCTTCCTCGATCTTGCGCGGAAGAAACGGATCGGCGATGGAAGGCCGGGTCGCGCCAATCATATCCATGATGCCGCGCTTGATTTGCGCGACCATGGTATCGGGCGAGGTGAACCGGCCGACCCCGACCACCGGTTTCGTCGTCGCCTTCTTGACGACCGCCACCTTGTCCGAATGCGCGCCCTCCGACACGAAGCGCGAGGAGCGCGAATCGTAATCCCAGGTGCCGATGACGATGTCCCAAAGATCGGGCTCCTCGGCCAGACATTCGATGATCTCGCGGCCGTCGGTCTCGGCGAGCAGGCCCTTATTGCCCATGACCTCGTCGATGATGATGCGCACCGTGACCGCGCAATCGCCCTTTACGCCCTCGCGACAGGCCTCGATCTGCTGCCTGAGGACTCGAGTGCGGTTTTCGATCGAGCCGCCATACTCGTCGGCGCGATTGTTGCGCGGCGAAAGGAACTGAAAGCCCACCTGGGAGAAATTCACGTCCACCTGTATGATGTCGCATCCGGCGCGCTTGGCGCGCTCGGCGGCGATTTTCCACCAGCCAAGCATTTGCTTGATGTCGCCTTTGTCCATCGCGCGCGTGTACTGCGGATCGTACTGGGTGCACGGCCGGCCCACGGGGCCCATGGGAATCTCGCGGCTGACGCGATTGGGATTCCAATTGCAGGCATAGGCCAACTGCACGCCGGCCAGCGCGCCGTGGGCATGGACCTCCTCGCACATGAGCGCGAGCCAAGCCACATCGTCCTCGTCCCACAGGGTCTGGACCGATTCCCCGAGCATGTCCGAGCTCGGATGGATCGAGCAGTGCTCGGTGTGCACGACCGCCCAGCCGCCCTCGGCCTTCACGCCGCGCATCGCCGCGTGCATGTTCGGCCGCAGCTCGCCCATGCCATTGCAATGGGGCGGCTGGTAAAACCGATTCTTCGCGGTGACCGGCCCGATTTTCACGGGTTCGAATAAGACGTCGTAACGTGGATCGCGGGTCATGCGTCTGTCCTCGATTGCTGTCGTGCTCATTCCGCGGCTTGCAGGGCGACGCGCTCACCCGTGATCACGAAGACCACATCGCCATTCTTCGTCCGGTAGCGCCACAACTCGATCGGGCCAAGTTTTTGGATATCGGCCGGCTTGCCGATTTTCTTCTCGAGCGCCGCGCGCGTTTCGACGCCGCGCGATTTCTCGATGACGTCTTCCTTGCTCGGCTCACCGCACGCAGCGAGTGCAAATACCACGAACGCGGCCAGCGCCAGGCGAAGGGCGCGCACGGCTATTTCCACACCTTGTCGAACACACGCAGAAAATTGCCACCCAGAATGGCCTTGGTTTCGGCGGCGGAGAACCCCCGGCGCAGCAGGGCTTGAGTCAATTTCGGCAGGTGATCGACGCGGCTGAAGCCATCGACGTACACGGTGTCGAGGGTGTAGTTGCGAATGAGTTCGGGATAGCGGGTACGGAAGAAGCGCTCGAAGCGAATGAGGGATTCGGCCTCGAAGAAATCGCTGCCGATGCCGACATGGGCGGGGCCGACCAGATCGGCGACATAGGCGATGTGGTCGATATAGTCGTCGAGCCTTGGCCGCACGCCCGGCTTGGTTTCGCAAAACGGCGAATAGGCCGTGATGCCTATGACGCCGCCGCATTCGGCCAGGGCGCGCAGGCCGTCATCGGTCAGATTACGCCGGTGATCGGCGAGCGCACGCACATTGGCGTGGCTGACGACGACGGGTGCGGTCGAACGCTCGATGGTTTCGAGCAAGGTGCGGTCCGAGGCGTGCGCCAGATCGCACAACATGCCGCAGTGATTCATCTCGCGGATGACAATGCGGCCGAGCTCGGTCAAGCCTGTATCGGGCAATTCCAGCGCCCCACAACCGAGCGAGTCGCGCGAATTATAGGCGATCTGCCCGAACCGCAGGCCCAGCCGATACAGGATCGTGATGAGGCCCGGGTCGTCCTCGATTTTCCCGGCCAAGCCCTGGCAGCCGAAAATAATACCGAGCTTGCCCAAACGCTTCGCGCGCCGCACGTCCTCGGCCTTCTGGACGTGAACCAGCCGCTTGTCCATTTCGAACAGGCAGTAATGGCCGTAGATGGTGTTCACCATGGAGCGGAAATTATCCTGCCCCATGCCGATGCCGAGAATGCCGAGACAGACATTCATCGAACTCACCCCGGAGGCGATCGCCCGGTCGATGAATTCCTTGCCGTTGCGCACCGGCTGCGGGATGAGCGCGGTCGGCAACAGAACCGCCACGCCCATGCCGTCGATCAAGATGGCCTCATCGTGGACGCGCCGCGCCGCATTTGTCTTTGCCATGTCTTCCTCCCCCGCTCCGGAAAGCCGACTGTAGTAGAGGCGCGCGGTCGCTGCCAGCCTCGACAGCACGACGCCGACATGGCTATCAAGGGGCTGGAACAGCCTTTGGCCTCTGTATCCGCCGCCCTTGGATCGGCCATTCCCGGTCTCATGCGAGAAACGCAATACCGTCATGCCCGTATTTCCCGGCCCGATCGCAGACGCCGATTTTCTATCGCCCGCCGAGCTCCGCCCGGAACAAGAGCGGCGCTGGACGCGGCAGGCTGGCTATCTCACCGAACGCTCCGAATTCTTCCGCGCACTTTGGGCAGGAAAAACACCGTCGAGCGGATTGGAGGGACTCGGTGATTTGCCGTTCTCGGACAAGGAAATGCTGCGCGCCGATCAGCGCGCCCGCCCGCCCTTCGGAAGCTATCTCGCCGCCGCACCGGAGCGCATCGCGCGCGTTCACCGCACCTCCGGCACGACCGGCCAGGCGATGAATCTCGCGCTATCGGCCGGCGATATCGTTTTGACCGCGGCCATCGGCGGCCGGGGCTTTCGCGCCGCAGGCCTCGGGCCGGGGCACCGGGTCGTCCACACGCTCAATTACCAGCTTTGGATGGGCGGGCTCACCGACCATCTCAATCTCGAATCGACCGGAGCCGCAGTCGTGCCTTTTGGCGTCGGCAATTCCGAACGCCTGGTACGCACGATCATCGAGCTTTCGGTCACGGCGATTTCCTGCACGCCGTCTTACCCCGCGGTGCTCGAGCGCGCCATCGCCGAGCATTTTCCGGGCATGGCGCCGCGCGATCTCGGGCTCAAGCTCGGCCTGTTCGGCGGCGAGGCGGGGCTCGACAATCCGAGCTTTCGCGGGCGGCTGGAGGAGACCTGGGGGTTTCGCGTGCGCAACGCCAATTACGGCGTGTCGGACGTGCTCTGCCTGTTCGCGGGCCAATGCGAGGTGACGGATGATTTGCACTTTGTCGGCCTGGACGGCATCTGGCCCGAATTGGTGGAACCAGAAACGGGCGCGCCGAAGCCGTGGCGGGAGGGCGAGCAAGGCGAATTGGTGCTCACGCACCTGGTCAAGGAATGTCAGCCGCTCGCGCGGTTTCGGTCGGGCGATATCGTCGCGCTGACCGCAACGGACCGTTGCGCTTGCGGACGCTTTGCACCACGCATGCGCGTGATCGGCCGCACGGACGACATGGTGGTCGTGCGCGGGCTCAATATCTTTCCTTCCGCCGTGACCGCCATCGTCAACATGAACCAGGCGCTTTCCGGCGAATACCGCATCGTTCTTTCCGGCCCCGGCCCCTACGACGCCCTGCCGCTCGAAGTCGAATTGGCCAAGGGACACGCGCCCGCCCCTGCGCTCGCCCGAAAAATCGAGGCCGAGATCAAGCGCCACATCGGCGCAAGCGCGCGCGTGAGCCTGCTTTCCCCCGATTCTCTGCCGCGCACCGAGGGCAAGACGCGGCGCGTCCTGCGTCTCGCCTGATGGGCTGGCGACCGGATCCCACGCGCAATTCTGCTTCAGCCCGGGCTATGCGCGCCCGCCAGGCTTTGGCATGATCCGCGCCCAGATATAAAGTCGAGCCATCCACATGACCGTCATGCAAAAGACGTTCGGCCGCCGCGCGGCCCTAACGGCCCCAATGGCGTTTTTGATCTTTGCGAGCCTCGCCATCCTCTGTGCCGCTACGGGACCATCGGCCGCGCATGCGATCATCGTCGAGTCCTCGCCTGCCGGCGGCCAAACGATCGAAGGCCCGGATTTTTCCATCGTCATCCGCTACAACAACCGCATCGACCGGGCGCGCTCGCGCCTGTCCTTGCTAGACGAAGCGAACCGCTCGATTCCGCTGACGATCGAGAAGGAAAGCAGGGCGGATACAGTCACGGCCAAGGCGACAGGCCTTGACAGCGGACAATACCGGTTGCGCTGGCAGGTGCTGGCGACGGACGGCCATATCACGCGCGGCGAAGTACCCTTCAAAGTCCGATCACCCTAGCCGTAAGGGCGCGTGACCGACGAAGCCGCGTGGGATCATATCATCGTCGGCGGCCGGTCGGCCGGATGCACGCTGACGCGCCGGCTCGCTGAATCCGGGCGCCGCGTCCTGCTCGTCGAAGCCGGCCCCGATACCCCGCCCGGCGCGGTGCCCGCGGCCGTGCCCCATTCCTACCCGGCCTACCCGGGCGTCGCCAATTTCGACCCGCGCCTGAATTGGCAAGCGCTTCGCGTCACGCTCGGCGCAGGTGATTCCGGCGCCGTGGTCGATGAAGCATGCCGCATGCGCGGCATTACCGGCTTGCGTGCCGTCGATACCTGCGTCACGCCCTCGCTCCCGCGTGCCGACACGCATCTTCCGACCATCATGGTGGCCGAGGACGCCGCGGCCGGCCCCCCGGTGACATACGCGAGGCCAATCGGCCTATAATCGCGCTTCCGACAAGGGGAGGCTTCGATGGGCGAAATCGAGATGCGCCGCGCTGCGGCGACGACACCCGTGATCACGCTGTCCGACACCGAAGCGCGCATCGACATGGTCAAGCTGCGCGGCTATCGGCTAGGGCGAATCCGTCGGCAGTTGAAGACATCGCGCTGCGGCGCCGCCATATTCTTCGACCCCATCAATGTGCGCTACGCAACCGGACGGCGCGGCCATGCCACGTTCGGCCTGCACATTCTCGGGCGCGCCGCGTTCATTCCGGCGGACGGCCCCGTCGTTCTATTCGACTCGGAAGCCTATGCTCATTTGTCCGAACCGCTCGAGACCATCGACGAAGTCCGGCCGGGCAAGGCCCTGAGCTTCTTCTTCGGCGGACCACGCGCCAAGGACAACGCCGCCTGGTTCGGCAAGGAAATAGCTGCCTTGGTCAAACGCCATTGCCACGGCAATAAGCGCGTCGCGCTCGACCGCGGCGACATCTACATCTCGCGCGCCTTGGAATCCCATGGCATGAGTCTCACGGACGGCCAGGAACTGGCCGAGCGCGCCCGTTCGATCAAATCGGCCGAGGAAATTCTGTGCATGAACTTCGCGCTCACCGCCGCGGAAACCGGCATGGCGAATATGCGCGCGGCATTGCGGCCAGGCATCAGCGAAAACCAGCTCTGGGCGCACTTGCATCACGCCAATATCGCCATGGGCGGAGAGTGGATCGATGCGCGCCTCATGGCTTCGGGCGACCGCACCAATCCCTGGGGGCAGGAAACCAGCGATCGCGTGATCCGGGCGAGCGAACTGGTTGCCTTCGACTGCGACATGGTGGGGCCGTTCGGCTATTGCGCCGATATCTCACGCACCTGGCTGTGCGGCCCGGGCAAGCCCTCGGCCAATCAGCGCAAGCTCTACAAGCTCGCCTATGAGGAAGTGCACCACAATATATCGGTGCTGAAAGCCGGCATGACTTTCCGCGAATACGCCCGCAAGGCTTGGAAGCCGCCGAAGAACTGCATTCCCAATCGCTATGTCGTGCTTTCGCACGGCATCGGCATGTGCGACGAATACCCGAGCATCTACTACCAGATCGACTGGCCCCAGCGCGGCTTCGACGGCGTGATCGAGGAGAATATGACGCTGTGCGTGGAAAGCTATGTCGGACCGGCGGGCGAGCGCGAGGGCGTCAAGCTCGAACGCCAGGTGCTCATCACCAAATCGGGCGCGGTGACACTCGACAAATTTCCGTTCGAGGACGAGTTGATGCGCTGACGAAAGCGGGCGCGGATGGTTCTGCCATCCGCGCCAGCACCTCTCCCGCTAGATGATCGTATAGCCGCCATTCGGACTGATGACCTGACCGGTCACGAAATCGGCTTCCGGTGAACACAGATACGCGATGGCGTAGCCCATTTCCTCGGGCTGGGCATAGCGCTTGAACGGGATGCCCTCGGCCTTCTTGGCGATGGTCTCGGGACTGTCCTTCGACAGCGGCATGGGCGTGAGGCAGTGGCCCGGCGCGACGATGTTCACGTTGATCTTCCACGGCGCCAATTCCTTGGCCCAACCCTTGGCCATGGCAAGCACCGCCGCCTTGGCGCCGTTATAGGTCGCGCCATTGGCGTAGCCGACCGTGCCCTGAATCGACGAGATATTGACGATCTTGCCGCCCATGCGCCGCTTCATGCCCGGAACCACCGCCTGAGTCGTGAACAAGGTGCCTTTGACGTGCACGCGCATGGAACGCTCGAACATCTCTTCGGTCACATCTTCCAGCGGGCAGCGATCGGACGGCACGCCCGCGTTGTTGACGAGGATGTCGATGGCGCCGAATTGCTTCTCGCCCTCGGCCACCGCGTTCCTCATCGCCGCCACGTCCGAGACATCGCAGATCGCGACCGAGGCCTTGCGCCCGGCCTTGCGCACGAGCTCGGCCGTCTCCTCCGCGCCCGCGCGGTTCAAATCGTGGACGATTACGTTCGCACCTCGCTCGGCCATGATGCGCGCGGTCGCGCGCCCGATGCCGCTGCCCGAGCCCGTGATCAATGCGGTGCGTCCGTCGAAATAACCCATGGTGTTCTCCCTTCGAGAAATTGTTATACGCGAAGCCGATTCGGCGATAGCAGCGGTAGGCGCGGCGGTCGTTTAGCTTAAATCCGGCAACTTGCCCGCATAGGCGGTAATCGGCGGCGCTGCATTCGGATCGGCGATCACGTCGAGGAGCGTCGGGCCCGGCGCGGCCGCGGCTGCGGCCAGCGCGCCCGCGAGAGCGGCCGGATCGTCGATGCGCACCCCTGTCCAACCGCAGGCACGCGCGATCGCGGCGTGATCGACGGGCGCGAATTCGCAGCCCGCGGCGTGTTCGCCGAAATGAATGTCCTCGGCATCCTTCTCATAGCCGAGCACCTGGTTGTTGAGCACGATGGCAGTGAGCTTGAGCCCAATCCGCCGCGCGGTTTCGAGTTCCGCCCAGGCATGCGCGAAGGCCCCGTCACCGCCGAGATATACAACCGGGCTCGACGGCGAGGCCAGCTTGGCGCCCATCGCCAGGGGAAAACCCCAGCCTATGCCCGCGAGGCCGCGCGGAGTGATGAAACGCTGGCCCGCGCGCGTTGCGCGCAGATAGTTCACGGCCCAAATCGTTGAATAACTGGCATCCGCCACCACGATGGTCTCGGGGGTAAGCATCTTCGCAAGTTCGGCCATCACCCGCTCGGGGCGAATGGGCTTGGCGTTCGAGCCGACGACGTCCGCAACCTCCCGCGCGTGCGCCGCGCGCCCGGCCGTGATTTCACGTTCGAGCGCGCCCCGCCCGGCCTGCCGCTTGCCGAGATCGCGCTTTCCCAATGCCGCGTTCAGCGCCGCCAAGGTCAGCTTGGCATCGCCCACAAGACGCACGGCGGCTTCGTAATGGCGCCCGACCTCGAGCGAATCGATATCGAGATGAATGAACTTCGCCTTCGGTGAAAACAGCGACCAGGAATCGGTGCCGTTCTGATTGGTTCGATTGCCGACCAGCAGCACGACATCCGCGCGCTTCAGCGTGTCGCGGAAGGCGCGGCTCGCCGAGCGCTTGCCCATGATATAGCCGACCACGCCGAGAGCGAGAGGATGGCCCTCGGCGATCGCGCCCTTGCCCATGGTCGTCGTCCCCATGGCCATGTGGGCGAGATCGCAGAGCCGCGCGAGCTCGTCGTATGCCCCCGAAATATGGGCGCCGCCGCCGATGACCGCGACCGGGTGGGTGGCCGATGCGATCGCGTCCGCCGCCGCCGCCACCGCCGCCGGATCGGCGACCGTGCGGTCGATGGGGTAATGGCCGAGCGTCGCCGAGCGCGCCTGCGCGGACGGTGCGGCGTCCTCGAACAGATCGGGCGGCATCATCAGCACCGCCGGCCCCGGCCGTCCGCTGCACGCGACCGCGACCGCCATGTCGATATAGTCCTCGACCCGGTCGGCGCGATCGACCCGGCGCACGAACTTGGCGCAGGACGCGAACAATGCGATGTGGTCGAACTCCTGCGCCGGATTCTTGTCGGTTTGGTCGCGCGGCATGTCCTGCACGATGGCCAAGACCGGTATCGACGCCTTGTACGCCTCGCCCAAGCCGGGAACGAGAAGGGCCGCGCCCGGGCCCGCGATGGAGGTCACGACCGGAATCCGGCGCGCGATCCGCGCATAGCCGTCGGCCATGATGGCGCCGGCTTTTTCCGTACGGATGCCAATGGTACGGATGCCGTAGTCCTTGCCGAGCAGGAACAGGCGCGTCGGCGCGTTCTGGCCGAAGATGATATCGACACCGTGCCGCTTGAGCGCCGCGAGCGTGAGGTGCGCCACGCTGCGATTGCCGGCCGCGGCGCTTGCTCCGCGATCGCTCGGTTCCGGCGCCATGGCAATCCCCCGATGTAAACGGACCTTGATCGTTCCGGCATACTGCCAAGGGTGCGCGTGCGCTGGCAAGGCGCGCACCAAGCGCATGGCAATCCTGCCTTCGCCTTGTTGTAGGCCGCGCGGGAAAAGGGCAAGGTTTCGCCATGACCATCCGCATCAAGGGTCTCGACCATCTCGTGCTGCGCACCGAGAACGCCGCGGCGATGGTGCGGTTCTATTGCGAGGTTCTGTGCTGCGTCGAAGAGCGTCGGCGCGTCGATTTGGGTCTCATCCAGCTCCGCGCCGGCGATTCGCTCATCGATCTCGTGACCCTCGACGGCCCGCTCGGGATGGCCGGCGGCGGCGCGCCCGGGCCGAACGGGCGCAATCTCGATCACTTCTGCCTGCAACTGGAAGCGTTCGACGCCGAGGCGATCGCAACCCAATTGTTCGCCCATGGCATCGAGGCGGACGAGAGCGTCACGCGCTACGGCGCGGGCGGCTACGGCCCGTCAATTTACGTGCGCGATCCCGACGGCAATACGGTCGAACTCAAGGGTCCGCCCGAAAGCGACGAACGCCCCTAGCCGGTCTTGCCCACGACAAGCGCGTCGAGTGCCACACAACCGTCCGCCCCGACCAGGAACGGATTGACGTCGATTTCCGCGATGACATCGGCGAGCGCGTGCGCGACGCCCGACAGCCTCGCCAAGGCCTCGGCATAGGATGCAAGATCCGCCGCCGCTCGGCCGCGCGCGCCCGCAAGCAACGGCATGATCTTCAAGCCCTCGACCATGGTGCGCGCATGGCCGGCATCGAACGGCGCGAGCGCGAAACGCACGTCCTTCAGAACCTCGATCAGTATCCCACCCGTTCCAGCCATGACGACTGGGCCAAATTGCGCGTCCGCCACGACGCCCAGAACGGTTTCGACGCCCGGCGGCGCCATGCGCGCGACGATGACCCGCGGGCCCATGCGCGCCGCGAGCGCACGAAACGCGGCGCGCAGGGCCGATTCGTCCGCAAGGCCAAGGACGACGCCGTTGACTTCGGTCTTGTGCAGCACACCCGCGCGCGCGGTCTTAAGCGCGACCGGATAGCCGAGCGCGCCAGCCGCATCGAGCGCCGCGTCTTCGCCTTCGGCCAAGCGGTGTGGCTGAACCGGCATACCCATATCGGCCAGGAAGGCCAGGCTTTCGGCTTCGTCGAGGGCGCCACCGCGCGCAAGGCGCGGCCACCAGCGCGCGAGCGCTTGCGCGGGCGGCTTGGGCGCCTCGCCCATCGGCGCGCGCAGCCGAAAGTCGCGATGACGCATGAGATTGCGCGCGGCCTTGAGCGCGGGGATCGCGCCATAGATCACCGGCACGCCTTGCTTGCCGAGGCGCAAGGCATAATCCCCATGGTCGGAACCCACGAACATGGACGCGACCGCCAGGGGCTTGCCGTGGCGCTTGGCGAGCGCCGCCATGACCTCCGCCTCGCCTTCATAGACCGGCATGCCGGTCACGACATTACCGAAATACATACCGAGCGCGCTGTCGGGATCGTCGAGCAGGGCGTCGAAGCACTCAGCCAGGACATCCTGGTAGCCGTGCGGGGTGGACCAGAAATCGACTGGATTAACCGGCGCCAAGCCAAAAGCGAGGCGTTTCTTGAGGCGTTCAGTCGTCGCGGGCGCGATTTGGGCGTAAGGCACGCCCAATTGATCCGCCAAATCGACGCCCAGTTCGCGCTCGCCGCCCGAATCGTGCACCGCCGCAAGCCCGCCCGCCCGCGCCCGCTTGCCCTCGCCGAACAGCAAGAGCGTCGCCACCATCTCGTCGATGTCCTCGGCGCGCAAAACGCCGTAGCGGTCGAACAGCGCGTCGTACGCCGCTGCATTGCCCGCGAGCGCGCCCGAGTGGGACAGCGCCAGGGTCTTGCCATACGCCGTGCGCGCCAGCTTGACGGCGACGATCGGAATGTCGTGGCGCGCGGCCTTCTCGAGGGCCGCGACGAACGCCGTCGGATCGCGCACGGTTTCCATCATCAAGCCGACCGCGCGGGTTGTTTCCATCTCGAGCGCGAAATCGAGATAATCCGCCATCGAGGTCGTGAGTTCCTGCCCCGGCGAGACCATCAAATTGAACCGCAACCGCCTTTCGTTTCGCGCAAGGCCGCCATAGGTCGAGCCCGAATGCGAAATGAAGGCAACGTGTCCGGCCTCCATGTCGTGGACGGGCGGATAGGCGCACAGCCGCGCGCGCGCCTCGAAATTCATGAAGCCGACGCAGTTGCCGCCATTGATCGCAAGTCCCGCGGCGCGCGCCTTTTCGGACAATCGACGCGTCAGCGGCGGGTCGCGGTCGCCTTCCAGATAACAGCTATCGAG
>JBJXGH010000005.1:0-46861 GCA_046153685.1 Alphaproteobacteria bacterium | reverse complement strand
ATGTGCGTCTCGATCGTCTCGGCGCTCACCGGCATCCCGGTGCGCTGCGCCGTCGCCATGACGGGCGAGATCACGCTGCGCGGCCGCGTGCTGCCGATCGGTGGCCTGAAGGAAAAGCTGCTAGCGGCGCTGCGCGGCGGCATCGGCACGGTGTTGATCCCCAAGGACAACGAGAAGGACCTCGAGGAGATTCCGGACAACGTCAAGAAGGGACTCGAGATCAAGATCGTCGCCACGGTGGACGACGTCATCAAGTACGCCCTCACCAGCCCGCCGGTGCCGATCGAATGGAAGCCGGACGACGTTACGGAGCCGGCGCCGGCGATCGTGCCGCAGGTGGTCGGCGAGGTCGTCACCCACTAGGGTGACGCGCGCCGCGGGGGCCGGCAGCGTCGTTGACGGCGGGAGAGTCCACGAATTACAGTTCACTCCTGTGATGCGGGGCGCATCGCGTGAGAAGAGCGTTTCTTAGTCCAGCCACCAGGGAGGGGTCCTGACGTGAACAAGAACGATGTGATTGCGAAGGTCGCCGACAACGCCGGCATTTCCAAGGCACAGGCGACGCGCGCCGTGGACGGGGTTTTCGACGAGATCAAGAGAAGCCTGTCGAAGGGCAAGGAAGTCCGTCTCGTGGGCTTCGGTACGTTCCACGTCACCAAGCGCGCGGCATCGCAGGGGCGCAATCCCCGCACCGGCGCCAGCATCAAGATTCCGGCGTCCAAGCAGCCGAAGTTCCGTGCCGGCAAGGGGCTCAAGGACGCCGTCAACAAGTAGGCTGGCGATTGCCCTCCGTCGTGGGCAGGGCCTCACGATCGTGAGGTCGTTCGTGTCGGGCGATTAGCTCAGCTGGTAGAGCATCTCGTTTACACCGAGGAGGTCGGCGGTTCGATCCCGTCATCGCCCACCGACCTCGCTCGGCATAGCCTGGGCCCGGCGTGACGGCACGGGGCGGTATCCATATCTGTTTCTCTTCCCTGGTTTGTTGGAAGGGGCGAGGGGATCCGGCGTCCCACGCATCAGCCCTGGGAGGTGTCGCCCAATGACCGGCAAGGTGCAAAAGACCGACGACGAGTGGCGGGCGCTGCTGACGCCGGAGCAGTACCGTGTCTGCCGCCGCAAGGGCACCGAGCGCGCGTTCTCCGGTGCGCTCCATGACAATCACGACGACGGCCTCTATCAGTGCGTCGCCTGCGGCGAGCCGGTGTTCGACTCGGCGACGAAGTTCGACTCGGGTACGGGCTGGCCGAGCTTCTGGGAGCCGGCAACGTCCGCGGCGGTGGCGACCGAAGTGGATCGCAGCCTGTTCATGCGCCGGACCGAGGTCCACTGCGCCGCCTGCGAATCGCACCTCGGGCACGTGTTCGAGGACGGCCCGGAGCCCACGGGCCTCCGCTACTGCATCAACTCCGCCGCCCTGCGCTTCTCCCGACGCGGCTGAAGGCGAAAACGGCCGTCCTCCGTCCGCTCCGCTTGACGGACGCGGTGGGGTAAAGTACAGGGTCGGCAGGTTGGATCGGGGGTGTAGCTCAGTTGGTTAGAGCGCCGGCCTGTCACGCCGGAGGTCGCGGGTTCGAGTCCCGTCGCTCCCGCCATTTTTCGCTATCGGGCCTTTTCTCGCCGCCCGTCAATCTTTGGGAATTTTCAGGCCGTTACCCTGGTTCGTGCGCGGGCCGCTATCTGGCTTTTGGGGAAGCCGGCCTTATTCACTTGCCGGGCGCGGTGGCCTGATGTAAACGGATGGCCCCATCCCTATGCGGCCAAAGGTCTTGGGATTCCAGGACTTTTCGGGATTTTGGCGGCTGGCGGGTGCGCGAAGCGCGAGCGGCGGTCGTGGAAGAGATGCTCTTGCAGTACCTGCCCATCCTGATCTTTCTCGGCATCGCGTCGGGATTGGCGGCGGCGGCATTGCTCGCGTCCTACATCCTCGCGCGCCAGCGTCCCTATTCGGAAAAGCTCTCGGCCTATGAATGCGGTTTCGAGGCTTTCGGCGATGCACGCAGCCGGTTCGATGTGCGGTTCTACTTGGTCGCGATCCTGTTCATCATCTTCGATCTCGAAGTCGCTTTTCTCTTTCCGTGGGCGATCACCCTCGGCGATATCGGTATGTTCGGCTTCTGGTCGATGATGGTCTTTCTCTTCGTGCTGACCGTGGGTTTCGTTTACGAGTGGAAGAAGGGGGCGCTCGAATGGGAATAGCCGCTCCGCCGCTCGCCTTACCCTTGCCGCCTGGCGCCGCAGAGAACTCGCTCCTCGCGCGCGTGACGGTTGAAATGCAGGAAAAGGGATTCGTCGTGGCCCAGCTCGATAAGCTGGTGAATTGGGCGCAAACGGGTTCGCTCTGGCCGATGACCTTCGGCTTGGCGTGTTGTGCGGTCGAAATGATGCACTCAGCCGCGGCGCGTTACGATCTCGATCGATTTGGCGTCGTCTTTCGCCCAAGCCCACGTCAGTCCGATGTGATGATCGTGGCGGGTACGCTGTGCAACAAGATGGCCCCGGCCTTGCGCAAGGTTTACGACCAGATGGCCGAGCCGCGCTGGGTCATTTCGATGGGCAGCTGCGCCAATGGCGGCGGCTATTACCATTATTCCTATTCCGTGGTGCGCGGTTGCGACCGGATCGTGCCGGTCGATGTTTACGTGCCGGGCTGTCCGCCGACCGCGGAGGCGCTGCTCTACGGCATCTTGCAGTTGCAGAAAAAAATCCGCCGGACGAGCACCATTGCGCGCTGAACCCACACGAATCGACGCCAGTTCTGGCGCCGGGCACAAATCATGAGCGCGGCATTGCGCGATCTCGGCGAATACGTGCGCGCGTCTCTTGGCGTGGCGGTGCACGAGGTCGAAGTCGCCAAGGGCGAGCTCGTTCTGCGCGCCGAGCGCGCGGACATCGTTGAGCTTTTGTCTTTCTTGCGCGATGACGCCAAGTGCCTGTTCAAGGTGTTGGTCGATGTGACGGCGGTGGATTATCCGAACCGTCCCGAACGTTTCGATGTTGTCTACAATCTCTTGTCGCTGCGCCACAACCATCGCATTCGGGTCAAGGTCTCGGCTTCCGAATCCACGCCCGTGCCCTCGGTCGCGGGCGTCTTCAGCGCAGCCAACTGGTTCGAGCGCGAGACTTGGGACATGTACGGCGTGTTTTTCGCGGACCACCCGGATTTACGCCGCCTCCTCACCGATTACGGCTTCGAGGGCCATCCACTGCGCAAGGACTTTCCCCTTACCGGCTTTGTCGAGGTGCGCTACGACGATGAGCAGAAGCGCGTCGTTTACGACAAGGTGAAGCTGGTTCAGGAATTCCGCAGCTTTGATTTCCTGTCGCCGTGGGAAGGCATTCTGCCTGGCGACGAGAAGGCCAAGGCGGACTAGCCATGGCCGAGATGTCCCTGCGCAATTTCACGATGAATTTCGGGCCGCAGCATCCTGCGGCGCACGGCGTGTTGCGTCTCGTGGTCGAGATGGACGGCGAGATCGTCGAGCGTGCGGATCCGCACATTGGCTTGCTGCATCGCGGCACCGAAAAGCTGATCGAGTACAAGACTTATTTGCAGGCCGTGCCCTATTTCGACCGTCTCGATTACGTCTCGCCAATGTGCCAGGAGCACGCCTACGCGCTGGCAGTGGAGAAACTGCTCGGCATCGAGGCGCCGGCGCGCGCCCAGTACATTCGCGTGCTGTTCGCCGAAATCACCCGCATTCTCAACCACATCCTGAACGTGACCGCCTTCGCCCTCGACGTCGGCGCGATGACGCCGTTTCTGTGGGGTTTCGAGCAGCGCGAGAAGTTGATGGAGTTCTACGAGCGCGTCTCGGGCGCTCGCCTGCACGCAGCCTATTTCCGGCCAGGCGGTGTTGCCTTCGACATGCCCGCTGGCCTCGCCGATGATATTCGCGCCTGGGCCGACCAGTTCCCACCGGTGATCGACGACATCGAGGCGTTGCTCAACGCGAACCGCATTTTCAAGCAGCGCACCGTGGATATCGGCGTGGTGACGGCCGAGCAGGCCTATGATTGGGGTTTTTCGGGACCGATGCTGCGCGGCTCGGGTGTGGCGTGGGATCTGCGCAAGGCGCAGCCCTACGATGTTTACGACCGGATGGATTTTGATATTCCGGTCGGCAAGAACGGCGATTGCTATGACCGATATCTGGTGCGCGTTTATGAGATGCGCGAAAGCTTGAAGATCATCCGCCAGGCGCTCGACACCATGCCCGGCGGCCCGGTGAAGGCGGACGACCGCAAGCTCTCGCCGCCGCCACGCGCGGAGATGAAGCGCTCGATGGAGGCGCTCATCCACCACTTCAAGCTGTTCACCGAGGGCTATCACGTGCCCGCCGGCGAAACCTACACCGCCGTCGAGGCGCCAAAGGGCGAGTTTGCGGTCTACCTTGTCGCTGACGGCACGAATAAGCCCTACAAGTGCAAGATTCGCGCGCCGGGCTTCGCGTTTTTGCAGGCGACCGAATTCATGTCGAAGGGTCACATGCTGGCCGACATGGTCGCCATCATCGGCTCGATGGACATTGTCTTTGGCGAGATCGACAGATGACCACGGAATCGGCGAGCTTCGAATTCGATGCGGACAACGCGACGCGCGCCAAGGAAATCATCGCGCGCTATCCCGCAGGTCGCGAGCAAAGTGCGCTTTTGCCTCTTCTCGATTTGGCCCAACGTCAGGCTGGCGGCTGGCTGCCCCGCGCGGCGATCGAGTTCATCGCCAAATATCTAGCGCTGCCGCGTATCCGCGTCGAGGAGGTGGTGAGTTTCTATACCATGTTCTTCACCCGCCCCGTGGGCACGCACGTCGTGTGGGTGTGCACCACGACGCCGTGCTGGCTGCGCGGCTCGGATGCGATTCTCGAACGCTGCAAGCGCGTGCTCGGTTGCGATATCGGCGAGAACAGCGCGGACGGTAAGTTTACCTTGGCCGAAGCCGAATGTTTGGGCGCTTGCGTCAATGCGCCCATGGTGCAGATCAACGACGATTTTTACGAGGATCTCGATGCGGACAAGGTTGCGGCCGTGATCGAGGCGCTGCGCCGCGGCGAACGGCCGAAGACCGGCTCGCAGTCCGGACGCCGGACCTCCGAGCCTGAGGGCGGAGCGACCACTTTGAAGGGCGGAACCTGACGATGCTCGCCGATAAGGATCGCATCTTCACCAATTTGTATGGCTTTCACGACTGGGGCCTTGCGGGCGCGCGGGCGCGCGGCGACTGGGACGGCACCAAGGAGATTCTGGGCAAGGGCCGAGACCTCATCATCGACCAGATGAAGAAGTCTGGTCTGCGCGGGCGCGGGGGTGCTGGATTCCCGACCGGCTTGAAGTGGTCCTTCATGCCTAAACAGTCCGACGGTCGACCGCATTTCCTCGTCGTCAACGCCGACGAAAGCGAGCCCGGGACGTGCAAAGACCGCGACATCATGCGCCACGACCCGCACAAGCTGGTCGAGGGCTGCCTGATCGCCGCTTTCGCGATGGGCGCGAACCAAGCTTACATCTACGTGCGCGGCGAGTTTTTCCGCGAGGCGGAACGCGTCGAGGCGGCTATTGCCCAGGCGCGTGAGGCGGGCCTGATCGGCAGAAACGCGTGCGGTTCAGGTTTCGACTTCGAGGTCTCGGTGCACCGCGGCGCGGGCGCTTATATCTGCGGCGAGGAAACTGGCCTGCTCGAAAGCCTCGAGGGCAAGAAGGGCCAGCCACGCTTGAAGCCGCCGTTCCCTGCGGGCGCGGGGCTTTATGGCTGTCCGACCACCGTCAACAATGTCGAGAGCATCGCCGTCGCGCCGACGATACTTCGCCGCGGGCCGGAATGGTTCTCCGCGATCGGCCGACCGAACAATGTCGGCACCAAGGTGTTTTGCATCTCGGGCCACGTGAACAGGCCGTGCAATGTCGAAGAAGCGATGGGTATTCCGTTGCGCGAATTGATCGATAAGCACGCGGGTGGGGTGCGCGGAGGCTGGGACAATCTTTTGGCGGTCATTCCGGGTGGCGCCTCGGTGCCGATGCTGCCCAAGGCGACATGCGATACGGTGCTGATGGATTTCGACGCGTTGCGTGACGTAAAAAGCGGCCTTGGCACTGCGGCGGTCATCGTCATGGACAAGTCCGCTGACGTGGTGAAGGCCATTGCGCGTCTGTCCAAGTTCTACATGCACGAGAGTTGCGGGCAGTGCACGCCGTGCCGCGAGGGCACGGGCTGGCTGTGGCGCGTGATGGAACGCATGGTGCGCGGTGATGCCGAAATCGAGGAAATCGCTTTGCTCGAACAGGTGACCTACCAGATCGAGGGCCATACGATCTGCGCGCTGGGCGATGCCGCGGCGTGGCCGGTTCAGGGTCTGTTGCGTCATTTCCGCCCCGAGCTTGAGCGGCGAATTCATGCCCGCAAGGCCGCGCGCCTAGCGGCGGAGTAGGCCATGCCCAAGCTCAAAATCGACGGTACGGAAATCGAGGTTGCGCCCGGCACGACGGTGCTTCAGGCGGCGGAACTGCTCGGCATCGAGATTCCGCGCTTTTGCTATCACGACCGACTGTCCATCGCCGGCAATTGCCGCATGTGTCTGGTCGAGGTCGAGAAATCGCCGAAGCCGGTGGCGTCCTGCGCCTGGCCGGCGGCCGAGGGCATGGTCGTTCATACCCGTTCGCCCGCTGCGACGAAGGCGCGCAAGGGCGTCATGGAATTCCTGTTGATCAACCACCCGCTCGATTGCCCGATTTGCGATCAGGGCGGGGAGTGCGATTTGCAGGACCAGGCGATGGCTTACGGTCTCGATCGCGGGCGCTACGAGGAGTCCAAGCGCGCGGTCAAAGAAAAGAACATGGGACCGCTGATCAAGACCTACATGACGCGCTGTATTCATTGCACGCGCTGCATCCGTTTCGCGACCGAGATTGCTGGCGCGGAGGAAATCGGCGCGGTCGGGCGCGGCGAGCACATGGAGATCACGTCCTATCTCGAGCGCACGGTCGAGTCCGAGCTGTCGGGCAATGTCATCGATCTGTGTCCCGTCGGTGCGTTGACAAGCGCGCCCTATGCCTTCGCGGCGCGTCCGTGGGAACTGCGCAAAACGGAATCGATCGATGTCCTGGACGCGGTCGGTTCGAACATCCGCGTGGATTCGCGCGGCGCCGAGGTGCTGCGCGTGCTGCCGCGCCTGAACGAGGCGATCAACGAGGAGTGGATTTCGGACAAGACGCGCTTTGCGTGCGACGGCTTGAGGCGCCAGCGCCTTGACCGTCCCTATGTGCGGCGCGAAGGCAAGCTTCAACCTGTCGGTTGGGCCGAAGCCTTCGGTGCCGTCGCAGCACGCTTGAAGGGCGTTCCGGGTTCCAAGATCGCCGCCATCGCGGGCGATTTGGCGGACGCCGAAGCCGTTGCGGCGCTCGGCGACCTCATGGCGGCGCTGGGCTCGCCCCATACCGATTGCCGCCAGGACGGGGCCAAGCTCGATGGCAACACGCGCTCAGGCTATCTGTTCAACACGACGATTCAGGGGATCGAGCGGGCTGATCTTTGCCTGCTGATCGGCACCGACCCGCGTCGGGAAGCGCCGCTGGTGAACGCGCGTCTGCGCAAGCGCTATCTGGCCGGCGGTTTCGCGGTCGCCGCCATCGGGCCCGAGACCGATTTGAGCTACCGCGTAGAATGGCTTGGCAATTCCGCGCGCGCTATCGAGGACATCGCGACCGGGCGGCACCCCTTCGCCGGGCGCCTGCAAGCGGCCAAGAACCCGATGCTCGTCCTCGGGCAGGGTGCGCTGGCGCGCCCGGACGGCGCGCGACTTCTGGGTCTTGCGCGACGGATCGCCGATTCTTTCGGCCTCGTGCGCGCCGACTGGAATGGCTTCAACGTGCTGCACATGGCTGCCGGTCGCGTAGGCGCACTCGATTTGGGCTTCGTGCCGAAAGCCGGCGGGCGCGATGTCGCGGGTATCCTCGACGGCGCGTCGCGGGGCGAGATCGAGGTCGTTTATCTGCTCGGGGCCGATGAGATTGATACCGCGCGGCTGGGGCGCGCATTTGTAATCTATCAGGGCCATCACGGCGACCGCGGCGCGCACCGGGCCGATGTGATCCTGCCGGGGGCGGCCTATACCGAGAAGAATGCGACCTATGTCAATATCGAGGGCCGTGCCCAGCGCGCGCAACTCGCCATTCATCCGCCGGGCGAGGCGCGGGAGGATTGGCGCATCGTGCGTGCGCTGTCGGACGCGCTCGGCAAGCCGCTGCCCTACGACGATCTCGACGCCTTGCGCCGCCGGCTTGGCGCCGCCAATCCAGCGTTCGCGCGCATCGACGAGGTAATCGCGCCGCCTTGGGGGGCGTTCGGCGAGGATGGACCGCTCGATCCGGGCCTGTTCGCCTATCCGGTCGCAAATTTCCACATGACCGATGCCATCAGCCGGGCATCGGAAACCATGGCCAAGTGCGTCGACGCGCTTCTTAAATCTGCGGCGAAGACAGGCACCCATGGCTGAGCTCTGGTACGGCTATATCGGACCCGGGGCTTGGATCGTTTTCAAGATCCTGCTGATCGTCGTGCCGCTGCTCTTGGGCGTGGCCTATCTGACCTTGGCCGAGCGGAAGGTCCTGGCCGCCATGCAGCTCCGAAAGGGGCCGAACGTGGTCGGGCCGTTCGGCCTGCTCCAGCCGCTTGCTGATGGGCTGAAGCTGCTGCTCAAGGAAACCATCATTCCCTCGGGCGCCAGCCCGGTCGTATTCCTGGCCGCGCCGATGGTGACGTTCATCCTGGCCATCGTTGCCTGGGCGGTCATTCCGTTCGACTACGGCCTGGTGGTGGCGAACATCAATGTCGGCGTGCTGTACCTGTTCGCCATCTCCTCGCTCGGCGTTTACGGCATCATCATGGCGGGTTGGGCGAGCAATTCGAAATACGCCTTTCTTGGCGCGCTGCGATCGGCCGCGCAGATGGTGTCGTACGAAGTCTCCATGGGCTTCGTGATCATTTCGGTTCTGATGTGCGTGGGTTCGCTCAATCTCGGCGACATAGTGCTTGCCCAGCGCGGCTTGTGGTTTGCCATTCCGCTGTTTCCGATGTTCGTCGTGTTTTTCATTTCGGCCCTGGCCGAAACCAATCGCGCGCCCTTCGATCTGCCGGAGGCCGAGGCTGAACTGGTGGCGGGCTACAATGTCGAGTACTCGGGGATGACCTTCGCTCTGTTTTTCCTCGGCGAGTACGCGAACATGATCCTGATGAGCGCGATGACGTCGATCCTGTTCCTCGGCGGCTGGCTGCCGCCGCTTTCGATCGCTCCCTTCACTTGGCTGCCTGGTCCGGTGTGGTTCGCGCTTAAGATCGCGCTCTGCCTATTTGTCTTTCTGTGGGTGCGCGCGACTTTTCCGCGCTATCGCTACGATCAGCTCATGCGCCTGGGTTGGAAGGTATTTCTGCCATTCTCGTTGTTCTGGCTCGTGGTCACGGCGGGGGTGCTGGTCGCCTTCGGCTGGGCACCGCGACTCGTGGGCTAGGGGAGGGTTTCATGGCTATGCTCGACCGCGCCGCGCGCGCCTTGTTTTTGTCGGAACTCGTTTCCGGCATGGCGCTGACCTTCCGCTACATGTTTCGCGAGAAGGCGACGATCAATTATCCGTTCGAGAAGGGGCCGCTCAGCCCGCGCTTTCGCGGCGAGCATGCCTTGCGCCGCTACGCCAATGGCGAGGAGCGGTGCATTGCGTGCAAGCTGTGCGAGGCGATATGCCCCGCCCAGGCCATCACCATCGAAGCCGAGCCGCGCAACGACGGCAGCCGCCGGACGACGCGCTACGACATCGACATGACCAAGTGCATTTATTGCGGGCTGTGCCAGGAATCCTGTCCGGTCGATGCCATCGTCGAGGGGCCGAATTTCGAGTTTGCCGCCGAAACACGCGAAGAGCTCATGTATAACAAGGCCAAGCTTCTAGCCAATGGCGATCGCTGGGAAGCGGAGATCGCCGCGAATCTACAAGCCGACGCGCCGTACCGTTGATCGGCGCGCCGGGGGGAATGGAACGATGACGGAATTTCGCGCCAACGGCGCCGGGAGGGCGGCGTGATCATTTTCGCCGCGGCATTTTATGTGTTCGCCGCCATGGCGATCGCCTCGGGCGTGATGGTCATTGCCTCGCGCAATCCCGTTCATTCGGTGCTGTTTCTCATCCTCGCCTTCTTCAACGCGGCGGGGCTCTTTGTTCTCATGGGCGCCGAATTCTTGGCGATGATCCTGGTCATCGTCTATGTCGGCGCGGTGGCCGTATTGTTTCTGTTCGTGGTGATGATGCTCGACATCAATTTCGCTGAACTGCGACAGGGCTTCCTGCAATACCTGCCGATCGGCGGATTGGTCGGACTCATCCTCCTGATCGAACTACTGTTCGTCGCCGGCACTTGGGTGTTCGCGCCCGAGGCGGGACAGATCGTTTCCGACCGACCGAACGGCTCCGGCGGCACGACGAACGCACACGCCATCGGTCTCGTGCTTTATACCAAGTACGCCTATCCGTTCCAGCTCGCCGGCCTTGTCCTGCTGGTTGCCATGATCGGAGCCATCGTGTTGACCTTCCGCAGCCGGGACGGCGTGCGCCGTCAGCGCATTGCCGACCAATTGGCGCGCGGGCCCGCGAGCGCGGTCGAGCTTCGCAAGGTAAAAAGCGGAGAGGGCGTCTGATGCTTCAGATCGGCCTTGCACATTTTTTGACCGTGGCGGCGGTCCTGTTCGCCCTCGGCATTTTTGGCATTTTTCTCAACCGGAAGAATGTGATCGTCATTCTCATGTCGGTCGAACTGATGCTGCTGGCGGTCAATATCAATTTCGTCGCGTTCTCGACCTTTCTCGACGATCTGACCGGGCAAATCTTCGCCATGTTTGTTCTGGGCATCGCGGCTGCCGAGGCCGCCATCGGCCTTGCCATCATCGTGGTCTATTTCCGCAACCGCGGTTCCATCGCGGTCGAAGACGTAAACGTGATGAAGGGATGACCGTGTACGTTCTTTGCGTCTTCTTGCCCTTGATGGGCGCGATCATTGCGGGTTTCTTTGGCCGCGCGATCGGCGACCGAGCGTCGCAGATTGTCACCTGCGGCTGCATGATCGGCTCGGCGGTGCTGGCCGTACCCATTTTCATCGAAGTGGCGTTGGGGGGCGGAGCGCGCACGATTGAATTGTTCCCGTGGTTCGCCTCGGGCGATTTCACCGCGGCCTGGGCGCTCAAGTTCGACACCTTGTCGGCGGTCATGGTTCTGACGGTTACGGTGGTCGCCTCGGCCATTCACGTCTATTCCGTGGGCTACATGGCGCACGACAAGTCGATCCCGCGCTTCATGGCATATCTCAACCTGTTCACCTTTTTCATGTTGGTGCTGGTGACGGCGGCCAATTTCATGCAGCTCTTCTTCGGCTGGGAAGGGGTGGGCCTTGTCTCCTATCTGCTGATCGGATTCTGGTACGACCGCTCGTCGGCATGCGCCGCCGCGATCAAGGCGTTTCTGGTGAATCGGGTCGGCGATTTCGGCTTCGCGCTTGGCATCATCGGCGTATTCTGGCTGTTCGGCTCGATCGATTTCGACACGGTGTTTGCCGCTGCGCCCGCGATGGCGGGCAAGGAATTCATCGCGTTCGGACTTTCTACCGACGCGATGACGTTCGTGTGCATGTTGTTGTTCGTCGGCGCCATGGGGAAATCGGCGCAGATCGTCTTGCACACCTGGTTGCCGGACGCGATGGAGGGCCCCACCCCCGTCTCGGCCCTCATTCATGCCGCGACCATGGTGACGGCCGGCGTGTTCATGGTCTGCCGGCTGTCGCCAATGTTCGAATATGCGCCCTCGGCGTTGGCTCTCGTGGCCATCGTCGGCGCGACGACGGCGTTTTTCGCCGCGACGATTGGCATGGTGCAAAACGACATCAAGCGCGTGATTGCCTATTCGACCTGTAGCCAGCTCGGTTACATGTTTTTCGCCGCGGGCGTTTCGGCCTATCCGGCGGCGATCTTCCATTTAATGACGCACGCCTATTTCAAGGCGCTGCTGTTCCTCGGCGCGGGCTCGGTCATTCACGCCATGTCGAACGAGCAGGACATGCGCAAAATGGGCGGTATATGGCGCAAGATTCCAATCACGTATGCCGTCATGTGGATCGGGTCCCTGGCGCTCGCCGGCATCCCGTTTTTCGCGGGCTTCTACTCCAAGGACATGATTCTTGAATCCGCCTGGGGCGCGCACACGGCGCAAGGGCAGTATGCCTTCTGGCTCGGCATCGTCGCCGCCATTCTCACCGCGTTCTATTCTTGGCGCCTGCTGTTCATGACCTTCCACGGCCGACCGCGCGCCGATCATCAGACAATGGAACATGTCCACGAAAGCCCGCCGGTCATGACCGTGCCGCTCGTTTTTCTGGCGGTGGGGGCGATCTTCGCCGGCTGGCTTGGATATGACCTCTTCGTGGGCGAGCATATGGGCGAGTTCTGGCGAGATGCCATTCTCATCCTGCCGGGCAATGACGCGATCGAGAGCGCCCACCATTCGCCCCTTTGGGTGCAGGTCTTGCCGATCGCGGTCGCGTTCGCCGGGATTGCCGGCGCCTATGTCGCCTACATGCAACGGCCCGATCTGCCGGGAATCACTGCTGCGCGGTTGCGGCCATTTTATCTGTTCGTGCTTAACAAGTGGTATTTCGACGAGCTCTACGATCGCATCTTCGTGCGTCCGGCCCATGCCCTGGGACGGGGTCTCTGGAAGGCGGGCGACGGCGAGATCATTGATGGAGTTGGGCCAGACGGTCTGGCTGCGGCGACGCTCGGCTTGTCCAAGCGGGCGGTCAAATTGCAAAGCGGCTATCTCTATCATTACGCTTTCGCCATGCTGATCGGCGTCGTCGCGCTGATCACCTGGTACCTCTATGGGAGGTCCTAGGCGATGACCGGCTGGCCTATACTTTCCATCGTTACTTTCCTACCGCTTGTCGGCGCGGTGTTCATTCTGTTGGTGCGCGGGACGCCCGAGGCGGTGGCGCACAACGCGCGCGCGGTCGCGTTGTGGACTTCGCTTGCCACCTTCGGCGCGGCGCTCGTCCTGTGGTTCGATTTTGACCGCGCCAAGGCGGACTTCCAATTCGTCGAGCGCGTGTCGTGGCTGCCCGAATGGGGTATCGCCTACCACATGGGGATCGACGGCATCTCGATGCCGTTCATCTTGCTGTCCGCGCTGTTGATTCCGATTTGCGTGCTGGCGAGTTGGGAATCGATCGAGCACCGGGTGCGCGAGTACATGATCGCGTTCCTGGTCATGGAAACCATGATGATCGGCGCCTTTTCGGCGCTTGATCTCGTGCTGTTCTACATGTTCTTCGAGGGCACCCTCATTCCGATGTTCCTCATCATCGGCGTGTGGGGCGGGGCGCGGCGGGTCTATTCGGCGTTCAAGTTCTTTCTCTACACGCTGACTGGCTCCGTGCTCATGCTGCTGGCCATCTTGTTCATGTACTTCGAGGCCGGCACCTCGGACATTCCGCGTTTGATGGCCCACGGCTTCGATCCGCGTTGGCAGATTTGGTTGTGGTTGGCCTTCTTTGCCTCGTTCGCGGTCAAAGTGCCGATGTGGCCCGTCCATACCTGGCTGCCCGACGCGCACGTCGAAGCGCCGACGGCAGGTTCGGTCTTGCTCGCGGGCGTGCTGTTGAAGTTCGGCGGTTACGGATTTTTGCGCTTCTCTGTGCCCATGTTCCCGGACGCCAGCGAGTTCTTCACGCCCATGATTTACGTGCTCTCGATCGTCGCTGTGATCTATACCTCGCTGGTGGCTCTGGCCCAGGAGGACATGAAAAAACTGATCGCCTATTCCTCGGTCGCGCACATGGCCTATGTCACCATCGGCATCTTCGCGCTCAACACCCAGGCGGTGCAGGGCGCGCTGGTGCAGATGCTCTCGCACGGTGTCGTATCGGCGGCGCTGTTTTTGTGCGTGGGCGTGGTTTACGACCGCGTCCATAGCCGAGAGATCGCGCGTTATGGCGGACTCGTCGAACGCATGCCCGCCTATGCGGTCGTTTTCATGCTTTTCACCCTGGCTTCGGTGGGTCTGCCGGGCACCAGCGGCTTCGTCGGCGAGTTCCTCGTTCTGCTCGGCGCGTTCAAGGCCAATACCTGGGTAGGGGCACTGGCGGCGACGGGCATGATCCTTGGGGCGGCGTACATGCTATGGCTCTATCGTCGAATCATCTTCGGCAAGCTGGTCAAGGACGATCTCCGCCACATCCGCGATCTCTCGAAGCGCGAGATCGCGGTGTTCGCGCCGCTGATTGCGATCACGCTGTGGATGGGTATTTATCCTGCATCCTTCACCCGGGTGATGGATGCCTCCGTCGCCCAGCTCATTGCCAATTACGATTCTGCCTTGGCGCGAAAAGTCGCCAAGGCCGCGGGCGAGTAGGGGGTGTCGGGAATGACGACCTTCTCGATGGCCCATTTGGCGACCGCGGCGCCGGAGATTTTTCTTGCCCTGCTCGGATTGGCGTTGCTGATGGCGGGCGTGTTCAGGGGCGACCGCGCCTCGGGTTGGATTTCCTGGGCGGTGGTGGCGGGCTTTGCGGTGGCGGCGATGCTCGTCTCGCAGGGCGGAGGCGCGCGCACGCTTGCGTTCGACGGGCTTTACGTCGCGGACGCCTTCTCGCTGTTCATGAAGCAATTGACATTGCTCGGCTCGGGGCTCGCGCTCGTGCTCTCGATCCGCTTCAACGACCGCGAGGGCATCGCGCGCATCGAATACCCCGTGCTGTTTCTGTTCGCCACGCTCGGCATGATGACGATGATTTCGGCGAACGATCTCTTGGCCCTCTATGTCGGCTTGGAGCTCCAAAGCCTGTGCCTATACGTGGTCGCGGCCTATCGTCGCGATTCGGTTCGTTCGACCGAGGCGGGCCTCAAGTATTTCGTGCTGGGGGCGCTGAGTTCGGGAATGCTGCTTTACGGGGTGTCGCTGATTTACGGCTACACCGGCACGACGCGGTTCGACGTCCTGGTCGAACAGGTCGCCGGCCACGGCGCGCCGGCCTTGGGCCTGGTTGTCGGCCTCGTCTTTCTGATCGCGGGCTTGGCCTTCAAGGTTTCGGCCGTGCCCTTCCACATGTGGACGCCCGATGTGTACGAGGGCGCGCCGACCCCGGTGACCGCCTTTTTCGCGGCGGCGCCGAAGGTTGCGGCGCTGGCGCTGTTCGCGCGCGTTCTTGTCGGCGCTTTTGGTCCCTTGGTCGAACAGTGGTCCCAGATCATCGTCTTCCTCTCGATCGCCTCCATGACGCTTGGCGCCTTCGCGGCCGTCGGTCAATCGAACATCAAACGGCTCATGGCCTATTCCTCGATCGGCCATATGGGCTATGTCCTGATCGGCCTGGCCGCAGGCAGCGCCTCGGGCTTGCGGGGTATGCTGATCTACACCGCGATCTACGTCGTCATGGGCATCGGCACGTTCGCCTGCATCCTGTGCATGCGCCGGCAAGGCAGAACGGTCGAGGCGATTGCCGATTTGGCGGGCCTGGCGCGCACCCATCCCATGGTTGCGTTCGCGCTCGGCATTTTCATGTTCTCGATGTCCGGGATCCCGCCACTCGCCGGATTCTTCGGCAAATTCTACGTCTTCATGTCGGCCATCGAGGCGGGGCTCTATGTGCTGGCGATCCTTGGCGTGCTCTCGAGCGTGGTGGCGGCCTTCTACTACCTGCGTATCGTCAAGGTCATGTATTTCGACGAGCCCAACGCCGTACTCGACCGACCGATCGGCGGCACGCTTGGCGTTGTACTGGCGGGTACGTCTGCATTTACGCTGCTGTTCTTCCTGGCGCCGGCGCCCTTGCTCGCGCGCGCGCAAGCGGCGGCGGCAGCGCTCATCGGCGGATGACGGTCGCGCCGCCGCCAGGCTTTCGCATCCTCGCCCTGGACGAGATCGACAGCACCAATGCCGAGGCCGCGCGCCGCGCGGCGGCGGGCGAGGCGGAGGGCCTTGTCATCTGGGCGCGCAGCCAATCCGCAGGCCGTGGGCGACGCGGGCGAATCTGGATTTCACCTGCGGGCAATTGCTATTCTTCGATTCTTCTTCGCCCGCGGTGCAAGCCACGCGCGGCGCTCGGCCTAGGTTTCGCCGCCGCCTTGGCCGCTGCCGATGCGGTACGCGAGGCGCTTGGTTCGCGGGGCGGCGCAATCGCCCTCAAATGGCCGAACGATGTCTTGCTCGATGGCCGTAAGATATCGGGCTGTCTCATGGAATCGAGCGTGGGCGCGAACGGAGACGTCGATCATTTGGTGGTCGGCGTCGGCATCAACGTGGCCAGCCATCCTACGGACACCGAGTACCCGGCCACGAGTCTCGCCGCCGCAGGCGCGCAAGCGGCCAATATCGAGGCCGTGCTGACCGGTTATGTCGAGGCGTTCGCCGCGTGGTACGAACGCTGGCGGCACGAGGGTTTCGCGCCCATTCGGGCCGCGTGGCTGGGACTTGCCACGGGTCTTGGGCAGACGATCAAGGTGCGGCTCGAGGACGAGGTGCTCGACGGCATATTTTCGACGCTCGACGGCCATGGCGCGCTCGTACTCAAGCTGGCCGACGGCGAACGCGTAATCGACACGGGCGAGGTCTTCCCGGTGCGGAGTTAGGACGATGCTGCTGGCGATCGATTCGGGAAACACAAATGCCGTCTTCGGCGTGTTCGACGGCATGGCGCGGCGCGGCGAATGGCGCGCCTCGACCGATCCCGCGCGCACGGCCGATGAATACGCGGTCTGGCTTACCCAGCTCATGTCGCTCGATGGTCTTGCGCGCAAGGATGTCGATGCCGCCATCATTGCCAACGTGGTTCCGGCGACCGCGCATGCCCTGACGGTATTGTGCCGGCGTTACTTCGGCTGCCGGCCGATGATCGTGGGCGAGGACGGCGTGGTGCTTGGCATCACGGTGCGCCTGCCCAATCCCGCCGAGGTCGGCGCGGATCGCCTCGTCAACGCCGTGGCGGCGCATGCGCGCTATCCAGGGTGCGACAAGATCATCGTCGATTTCGGCACCGCGACGACCTTCGACGTGGTCGACAAATCGGGCGCCTATGCGGGCGGGGTGATCGCGCCTGGTCCCAATCTTTCGCTCGAGGCGCTGTACATGGCGGCGGCGAAGCTGCCGGGTATTTCCATTCGCCGGCCATCCCATGTCATCGGCACGGCGACCGTGCCCGCCATGCAATCGGGTGTCTATTGGGGCTATGTCGGACTCATCGAGGGTCTGGTCCAGCGCATGAAGACGGAATTCGGCGGACCAATGACGGTCATCGCCACGGGTGGGTTGTCTTCGCTGTTCGCCGACGCGACCAAGGTCATCGATACGGTCGATCCGGAACTGACAATGTTGGGCCTTCTAGACATTCACCGCCGGAACGCGAAGCCATGAGCCCACGCCGCGCGCCGAGCGATGATGGGTTGTATTTTCTGCCGCTCGGCGGCTCGGGCGAGATTGGAATGAACCTCAATCTTTACCGTTACGCCGGCAAATGGCTGATGATCGATCTCGGCATCTCGTTCGGCGGCGATGCCATGCCCGGTATCGACGTCATCATGCCCGATCCGCAATACATCGTCGATCGTCGCCGCGATTTGGTCGGACTCGTGCTGACCCACGCACACGAAGATCACCTCGGCGCGGTGCCGTACCTTTGGCCGCGCCTTAAATGCCCGGTTTACGCGACCGCCTTCGCCGCCGCGGTGCTCCGGCGAAAGCTGGCCGATCTCGACCGCGAGGGCGAGATTCCGATCACCGAGATTCCACTCGGCGGCGCGTTCAAAGTTGGGCCGTTCGAGCTTGAGCTGGTCACGCTCACGCATTCGATACCGGAACCGAACGCGGTCATCGTCCGCACGCCCGCGGGCACGGTGCTCCATACCGGCGACTGGAAGATCGACCCCGAGCCGCTCATCGGCGAAGTCACCGACGAGGCCACCCTAAAATCGCTTGGTGACAGTGGCATCGATGCCATGGTGTGCGATTCGACCAACGCCTTGGTCGATGGCCACTCGCGCTCGGAGGGCGAGCTTCGGCGCAGCCTAGCCGAGGTCGTCGCGCGCTATCCCAAGCGCGTGGCCCTGGCGTGCTTTGCCTCGAACGTCGCGCGCCTTGAAACCGCCGCCGCCGTCGCCAAGATGACCGGCCGACACGCGGCGCTGGTCGGTCGGTCCATGCGGCGCATGTTGGATGCCGCGCGCTCATGCGGATATTTGCGCAAGGAATCGTTTTTGACCGAGGAGGAAGCGGTGCATTTGCCGCGCGAGAAGGCGCTACTGGTGTGCACGGGCAGCCAGGGTGAGCCGCGCGCAGCTCTGACCCGCATCGCGCAGGGCGATCATCCTCATGTCAAATTGGAGCGGGGCGACACGGCGGTGTTTTCCTCGCGCATCATTCCGGGCAACGAGAAAGCCATTCATCGCCTGCATAACCAATTGATTGCGCGCGGCGTCGAAGTCGTAACCGACGAGCGCGATTTCGTCCACGTCTCGGGCCATCCGTGCCGGGACGAGCTGGCGCAAATGTACCAATGGGTGCGGCCGCGCGTGTCCGTGCCGGTCCATGGCGAAACCCGGCACATGATGGCTCATGCCGAGTTGGCCCGCGCCTGCCAGGTTCCGGAGACGATCATCCCCGGAAACGGCACGCTCGTGCGCCTGGCGCCGGGGCCTGCGGAAGTCGTTGACCAGGTACCCTTCGGGCGTCTCGCGCTCGACGGCGCCTTGCTGGTGCCGGTGGATTCGACCAGTTTTCGCCAGCGCACACGCGTTCTCTGGCACGGCGCCATCGTTGCGACCGTGGTATTGGGCCCCGATGGCCGGGTTTCGGGCAAGCCGCAATTGTCGTTGCAAGGGCTGTTCGAAGGCGCGGGAACGGGCGAGGTGGAGGAGAATATTTTCGACGCCATCCGCGACGCGGTCGACCGGATGCCCGCGCGTATGCGCTGGGATGACGCCAAGGTACGCGAGGCCGCGCGCCTCGCGGTACGCCGCGCCATCCAGGACACCCATGGCAAGAAGCCGACGACGGATGTCCACCTTGTACGCCTATAGCGAAGTTATGCCCATGGTGGTGCGCGGTTGCCGCGTCGCGCGGGCATCGGCAAATTCCGGGTCAGCCAAGAAAGAAAAGATGAATGATCGGAAAACTTAACCACGTCGCCATCGTCGTGCCCGATCTCGAAAAGGCCGCTGCCGCGTACCGCGAAACCCTCGGCGCCCGTGTCTCTGCGCCCTTGCCCTTGCCCGGTCATGGCGTCACCACCGTGTTCATCGAACTGCCCAACGCCAAGATCGAGCTGCTCCATCCCCTGGGCATGGACTCGCCTATCGGAAAATTTCTCGAACGCAACCCAGATGGCGGGATGCACCATATTTGCTACGAGGTGGCGGACATTTTTGCCGCGCGCGACCGGTTGAAGTCCGCCGGTGCGCGGGTGCTGGGCGACGGCGAGCCGCGCATCGGCGCGCACGGCAAGCCGGTCCTCTTTCTGCATCCCAAGGATTTCTTTGGCACCCTGATCGAGATCGAGCAGATCTGATGGGCGCATTCGAGAACCTCGTCGTCTTCGTCATCATCTGGTGGATGGTGTTGTTCTGCGTTTTGCCCTGGGGCGTGCAGGCGTCCAAATTGCCCGCTCCCGGTCACGCGACGAGCGCGCCCGCGAGGCCACGCATCCTGCTCAAGTTCGCGATCACGACCGCGATCGCCACTGCGCTGTTTTTTGTTGCGCGCGCAATCATCCTGTCCGACCTAATTTTCTTTCATACCCCCTAGCCATGGTCGCGGGCGAGATAACCAAGAATTACTGCACGCTGGCTCCGGGCCATCCTTGGCATGGGCCGTACCACGAATCCGAGTACGGCTTTCCCGTTAACAGCGAAATCGCCCTGTTCGAGCGGCTGTGTCTCGAGATCAACCAGGCCGGGCTGTCATGGCTCACGGTTCTGAAAAAGCGCCAGGCATTTCGCGACGCCTTCATGGGCTTCGAGCCGCGCGCCGTCGCGGCGTTCGGCGCGCGCGACGTGAAGCGGCTGATGGCGGACGAAGGCATCATTCGCAACCGCCTCAAGATCGAATCGACCATCGACAATGCCGGCCGCGTGTTGCGCCTGGCGGATGAACATGGGTCTTTCGCGGCCTGGATCGCCGCCCATCATCCGCGCGACAAGGACGGCTGGATCAAGCTGTTCCGTGCGACGTTTCGCTTCATGGGACCGGAAATCGTCAATGAATTCCTGATGAGCATCGGTTATCTGTCGGGCGCCCATAACCGTGACTGTCCGGTCTTTGCGCGCATCGCCAAGCTCGATCCGCCCTGGATGGGGCGGGCCGCAAAGCGCGCTAGCCGACAGCGAACTTGATGAGGAATAGTCCGGCGAGAACCCACACCGATGCGGACGCATCGCGGGCTCGGCCCGACAGCATTTTGACAAGGGCATAGGTGATGAATCCGAGGCCCAAGCCCGTAGCGATCGAAAACGTGAAGGGCATTGCGAGGGCCGTTACCATCGCGGGGGCGTATTCGGTGGCATCGTCCCAATCGAGATCGGCCAGCGCGCCGCCCATGATGCAGGCGACGAACAGGATGGCCGGGGCCGTCGCATAGGACGGAATCGCCGTGGCGATGGGCGCGAAGACGAGGGCGAGTAGGAAAAGCACGCCGACCACGCATGCGGTGAGTCCTGAGCGCCCGCCGGCCTTCACGCCGGCCGCGCTTTCGATGTAGCTCGTGGTCGAGGAGGTGCCCAGCAAGGCCCCTACGACGGTGGCTGAACTGTCGGCGATCAGAGCCCGCCTCAGGCGCGGCAAATTGCCGTTCTTATCGAGCAATCCCGCGCGGTGAGTCACGCCAACGAGGGTACCGGCGGTATCGAACAGATCGACCATCACGAAGGTAAAGACGATGGCGATCAGGCCCAACTCGAAAGCCTTGGACAGGTCGAGTTGGAAAAAGGTCGGCTCAAGCGAGGGCGGGGCATCGACGATGCCGGAGGGGGGTGGAGAGAGGCCGAGAGCCATGCCCGCGGCCGCAACCGCGAGTATGCCGATGATGATGGCGCCGGGAATCTTGCGGTAGTCCAGCGCGATCATCAGAAGAAATCCGGCGGCGGCCAGAAGGCTAGGCCAAGCGGAGAGATCGCCCGAAGTGACCAAGGTGGCCGGATGCGCCACCACGATGCCCGCGCTCTTAAGCGCGATCAGGCCCAGGAAAAATCCGATGCCCGCCGAAATCGCCATCTTCTGCGAGCGTGGAATCGAATCGATGATCCATCTGCGGACCGGCAGGGCCGAGAGCACGATGCAGATCACCCCTGACAAAAACACCGCGCCGAGCGCGACTTCCCAGGGATAGCCAAGGGTCTTCACCACGACGAAGGAGAAATAGGCGTTGAGCCCCATGCCGGGTGCGAGCGCGATGGGATAGTTCGCGTACAACCCCATGACTAGCGAGGCCGAGGCCGCCGCCAGGCAGGTGGCGACGAACACGGCGCCCTTGTCCATGCCCGCGACGGACAGAATGTCGGGATTGACGATGACGATATAGGCCATGGTGAGGAAGGTGGTGATGCCGGCCAACACCTCCGTCCGTACCGTCGTGCCAAGCTGTTCGAGTCCGAAGAATTTCGCGAGCATATCCACTCCCCTGGGCGGCGGCGCATCTCCCCGGATGGTCGTCGTTTTGCGCCGCGCGGCCGATTATCCGATTCTTAAGACCCAAGCGCCATACTGGGATCATGGCCGGATTTGGGTTGAACCGTATCGGCATTGCAGGATCAGGGCTTCTTGCCCTGGCGATGCTTGTTGCCATGCCGCCGCAAGTCTCCGCCCAGAAGGTGCGGATTACCGGCGCCGATTGCAGCCAGTTGGTCGAGCACCGCGCGTCCTCGGACGTAGCCTATCAGCCGGGCGTGGATGCCAGAGGCCGGCCCGTAGCATCCGCGGATTTGCCCGGCGGGGTGCGCGTCAATCCTCGGACCGAGTTCACCATCGACGTCAATGTCGATTTGCAGCGTCGGTTCGGCGTGCCCGGAAACCCCAGCGTGCACCAGCCCCTCGCCAAAGTCGGCGCGATCACGGTCAAGGGCGACAAGGCCTATTTCGACGGCCAGGCCCTGACCGATGACACCCAGGAAGCCCTGGCGGCCTACTGCCGCAAGCAACTCGGCAAATAGAACGGCAATTCGAACGTTTGAGCCTCTCTTGATTGCCTTCCCGCGGACGAGCGCCTAATCTCGCGCCGCGTCGGGATTGGCCCGTCGCGGAGAGGGATTTCATGCGCCGTTCGCAATATTTTCTACCCACGCTCAAGGAAAATCCCGCCGAGGCGCAGATCATTTCGCACCGGCTGATGTTGCGCGCGGGGATGATTCGGCAATCCTCGGCCGGCATCTATTCCTGGCTGCCGCTGGGACTGCGCGTGCTCAAGCGCATCGAGCAGGTCGTGCGCGAGGAGCAGAACGCCGCAGGTGCCATGGAAGTGCTCATGCCGACGATTCAGCCAGCGGAATTGTGGCGCGAATCGGGCCGCTATGAGGATTACGGCGCCGAGATGCTGCGCATTCGCGACCGCCACGAGCGCGAGATGCTGTACGGTCCGACGAACGAAGAGCAGATCACGGAAATCTTCCGGGCCTCCGCGCGCAGCTACCGCGATCTGCCGCGCATGATGTACCACATTCAATGGAAGTTTCGCGACGAGGTTCGTCCGCGATTCGGCGTGATGCGTGGCCGCGAATTCCTGATGAAGGACAATTATTCGTTCGACGTGGATTATGCGGGCGCCAAGCGTTCCTACAATAAGATGTTCGTATCCTATCTGCGCACCTTTGCGCGCATGGGACTCAAGGCCATTCCCATGGCGGCGGATTCCGGCCCCATCGGCGGCGACATGAGCCACGAGTTCCAAATTCTGGCCTCGACCGGAGAGAGCCGAATCTATTGCGACAAACGCTTGCTGGAATTCGACGCTCTGTCATCCGAGGTCGATTACGAAGAGGATTTGCAACCGATCGTCGATCGCTGGACCCAACCCTACGCCGCGACTGACGACAAGCACGATCCCGTGAAATGCCCGGTCACGAAGGGCGATCTCATCGAGGCGCGGGGCATCGAGGTCGGCCATATATTCTATTTCGGGACCAAATATTCGAAACCGCTCAACTGCGCCGTTTCCGGACCGAATGGGGAATTGGCGCCGGTGGAAATGGGCTCCTACGGCATCGGCGTTTCGCGCCTGGCGGGTGCCATCATCGAGGCCAGTCACGACGATGCCGGCATCGTATGGCCCGAGGCCGTCGCACCGTTCAAGGTCGGGCTCATCAATTTGCGCGCGGGCGACGGCGCCTGCGATGCGGCCTGCGCCGAGTTGTACGGTCAACTGCGCGCCAGGGGTGTCGAGGTGCTGCTCGACGACCGGCAGGAAAGCGCCGGCGCCAAGTTCGCGGAAATGGACCTGATCGGCCTGCCCTGGCAACTCATCGTCGGCCCGCGCGGCCTGGCCCAGGGCAAGGTCGAACTCAAGGAACGACGGACCGGAGCGCGCGAGGAATTGTCCAGGGACGCGGCTTTCGCCCGCCTCGCTTGCTGAGCGTTCCATGTTCTTCTCGGGATTCGAGCGGCTGGTTGCCGCGCGCTATTTGCGGCCCCGGCGCAGCCAGGGGTTTATTTCCCTCATCGCGCTGTTCTCGCTGATCGGCATCGCGCTCGGGGTGGCGACGCTCATCATCGTCATGTCGGTGATGAATGGCTTTCGGCAGGAGCTTGTCGGCCGTATTCTTGGCGTGAATGCCCATCTTGGCGTGTATGCGTCGGCGGGGCCGCTCACCAATTTCGGCCCGCTCGGCGAGCGCATTCGCGCCATTCCAGGCGTGGTGTCGGTCGCGCCGGTGGTCGAAGGCCAGGTCATGGCCACGGCGAACGGTGCATCGACCGGCGCACTCGTGCGGGGCATGCGCCAGGAAGACCTGGCTGCGCGCAAAGTGGTCGCGGAAAAAATCGCGGGCGACGGTCTTGCGCGCTTTACGGGCGACGACGCCGCCATCATTGGCCAACGCATGGCCTTGCGTCTGGGATTGCGTCTCGGCGATCGCATCACGCTCATTTCCCCTCAGGGTCAGCCCACGGCCTTCGGCACGATGCCGCGGGTGCGCGGCTACGAGGTGGTCGGCGTCTTCAATGTCGGCATGTACGAATACGACAGCGCCTTCGTGTATCTGCCGTTCGAGGCGGCCCAGGCCTATTTTCGCCTTGACGACGGCGCGAGCGGCATAGAAATCCTGGCCGAAAATCCCGAACGCATCTCCGAGGTGCGGCGCGCGCTCGTGCGCGTCGCGCTCGACGGAAATCTGCGCATCAACGATTGGCGACAGGCCAATTCGAGTTTCTTCAACGCCCTGCAGGTCGAGCGTAACGTCATGTTCCTCATCCTCACGCTCATCATCCTGGTGGCGGCGTTCAACATCGTCTCCAGCCTCATCATGCTGGTGAAGGAAAAGGGCCGGGCGATCGCGATCCTGCGCACCATGGGCGCCACGCGCGGCATGGTCATGCGCATCTTCTTCATCTCCGGCGCGGCCGTCGGCGTCACGGGCACGCTGCTCGGCTTGGGACTTGGACTATTGTTCTGCCGCCATATCGAATCGATTCGCCGCCTGCTCGAAAGCCTGGTGCAGCGCGATCTATTCGCGGCAGAGATTTATTTCCTCTCGAAGCTACCGGCGGTGGTGGATCCATGGGAAGTGGCGTGGGTCACGATCATGGCTTTGGGCTTGTCCTTCGCGGCGACGATCTATCCTTCCTGGCGGGCCGCGCGCTTGGATCCGGTCGAGGCGCTGCGCTATGAGTGAGGAAGTGGCCGCGCTCGCCGTCGAGGGCATATGGCGCCGCTTCCAGCAGGGCGCGGCGACGCTCGAGATTCTTCAAGGCGTGCGGCTGGCGGTCTGGCCGGGGGAAATCGTGGCGCTCGTCGGCCCATCGGGTGCGGGAAAATCCACGCTCCTGCATGTTGCGGGCTTGCTTGAGCGGCCCGATGAAGGGCAGGTGTGGATCGGCGGGGAGGCCATGGCGGGCCTCAACGAGAGCCAGCGAACGGCGGCGCGCCGACAGCGGATTGGCTTCGTCTATCAACACCACCACTTGCTGGCCGAATTCTCCGCCCTTGAGAACGTCGCGATGCCCCGACTCATCGCGGGCGAAGGCAAGGCTGACGCCCTTCGCCACGCGGTGGAGCTTCTTGAGGCGGTGGGCCTTGCTTCCCGCGCGGACCATAGACCGGCCGAGCTGTCGGGCGGAGAGCAGCAGCGCGTGGCGATCGCGCGGGCTCTGGCCAATGACCCGCAAATGCTTCTGGCCGACGAGCCCACCGGCAATCTCGACCATGCGACCGCGGATACGGTATTCGCCCTGCTTCTGGACCTTTGCCGCCGAAAGCGCCTGGCCGCATTGGTCGCCACCCATAATCTCGAACTGGCGGGACGGATGGACCGGATCTTGCGCCTGAAGGATGGGGTGGTGGCAGAGAGCTAAGCTATCCACAATATCCTGTGGATAACTACCCGACTGACCCCCACATAGGGTGACTTTGGCTGGCAGGTGTGGGATTCTCGGTATCCGCACAAGGCCGGTCCGCCATGGCGCATGCCAGCTTCGTTCATCTGCGTGTCCACAGCGCCTATTCGCTGTCGGAAGGCGCGATCAAGATCAATAAGCTCATCGAGCTGGCGAAGAAGCACGCCATGCCGGCGGTCGCGATCACCGACACGGCGAACATGTTCGGCGCGCTGGAATTCGCCATGGCCTCGGCCGAGGCGGGACTGCAACCTATCATCGGCTGCCAGATCGCCGTCAAACGTATGGCGGAGCGGGGCGTACCCGTAGTCGCGGCGCACAATGCGCATTACGATCAACTGGTGCTGTTGGTCCAGAGCGAGACCGGCTACCGAAATCTGCTGCGTCTGGTCAGCGACTCGTATCTGGCGGTCGAGGCGCACGAGCCGCCGCACACGACGCTCGAGCGCATAACGGACGCGGCCGAGGGGTTGATCGCGCTTGCGGGTGGCCCGGCGGGCCATGTCGGGCGCCTGCTGCAAGATGGCCAGGACGAGGCGGCCGGCAAGGCGCTTGCGGCATTGGCGGAGGTATTCCCGGCGCGGCTATATGTCGAATTGATGCGCCACGGCCTTGCGGCCGAGCGGCGAATCGAAACCAAGCTGATCGATCTCGCCTATGCCCGCGCGCTTCCGCTGGTCGCGACCAACGATGTGTTTTTCGCCGACGTATCCATGTTCGAGGCGCACGACGCACTGTTGTGCATCGCGGAAAAGACGTTCGTTGCCGAGGCCGAAAGACGGCGCGCCACGCCCGAGCACCGCTTCAAGTCCGCTGAAGAAATGCGCGCCCTGTTCGCCGACATCCCGGAGGCGATCGACAACACCCTCGTGGTCGCGCGGCGCTGCGCGTTCATGCCGGAAAAGCGCCTGCCCATCCTGCCGGCTTTTCCCGTCCCGACCGGCGGAAGCGAGGCGGACGAGCTGTGCCGGCAGGCCAGAGAAGGTCTGGACGCGAGGCTCGCCAAGCACGTTTTCGTCGGGGCCATGGACGAGCAAGCGCGCGCCGCGGCCGCGCAGCCCTATCGCGAGCGCCTCGACTACGAACTGGCGATGATCGCGAAAATGGGCTTTCCGGGCTATTTCCTCATCGTTGCCGATTTCATCCAATGGGCGCGGCGCAACGCGATTCCCGTGGGACCCGGCCGCGGTTCGGGGGCGGGTTCGGTGGTCGCATGGTCGCTGACGATTACCGATCTAGATCCCTTGCGTTTCGGTTTGCTGTTCGAGCGTTTCCTCAATCCCGAACGCGTGTCGATGCCGGATTTCGACATCGATTTCTGCCAGGACCGGCGCGACGAGGTGATTCGCTACGTCCAGGATAAATACGGCCGCGACCGGGTGGCCCAGATCATCACTTTCGGCGAACTCAAGGCGCGCGCGGCGCTGCGTGACGTGGGGCGCGTGCTGCAAATGCCTTATGGACAGATCGACCGGCTGTGCAAGCTCGTGCCGAACAATCCCGCGGCGCCGGTCACGCTCGACCAGGCGATCGCGGGTGAGCCTGAATTGCGGAACCAGCGCGATTCCGATGAAACGGTCGCGCGTCTTATCGACATCGCCCGGCAGATCGAAGGCCTGTTGCGCCATGCTTCAACGCACGCCGCCGGCGTGGTGATCGGCGACCGGCCGCTCAACCAGCTCGTTCCGTTGTATCGGGACCGCAATTCCGACGCGCCGGTCACCCAGTTCAACATGAAATACGTCGAACAGGCCGGATTGGTGAAGTTCGATTTTCTCGGGCTGAAGACGCTCACGGTCCTGGCGCGGTGCTTGGAACTCCTGCAACGCCGGGATATCGCGCTCGATCTCTCGGCCCTGCCGCTCGACGACAAGGCGACGTTCGAGATGCTGGGTCGTGCCGACGTGACTGGAGTGTTCCAGTTGGAAAGCTCGGGCATGCGCCACGCGCTGCGCCAACTTCGCGCCGACCGTTTCGAGGATATCATCGCCCTCGTCGCGCTCTATCGGCCGGGGCCGATGGACAATATTCCGCGCTACATCGCCTGCAAGCACGGCGATGAGCAGCCGGATTATCTGCATCCCATGATCGAGGCCATCCTCAAGGAGACCTTTGGCGTCATCATCTACCAGGAACAGGTGATGCAGATCGCCCAGGTGCTGTCCGGCTACACATTGGGCGCCGCAGATCTCCTGCGCCGTGCGATGGGCAAGAAGATCAAATCGGAGATGGCCGCCCAGCGCCAAAACTTCGTCAATGGCGCGATCGGACGCGGCGTGGAAAAGGCACGCGCTGCGCTCATCTTTGATCTGGTGGACAAGTTCGCAGGCTACGGATTTAACAAGTCCCACGCCGCCGCCTACGCCATGGTCGCTTACCAGACCGCCTATCTGAAAGCGAACCATCCGGTCGAGTTTCTTGCCGCCTCGATGACGCTCGATATGGGCGATACCGACAAGCTCGGCGTCTTTCGCCAGGAACTCGACCGTCTCGGGATCAAGCTCTTGCCGCCGGATGTGAACGCATCCGAGGACGTGTTCGCCGTCGAGGAATTGCCCGATGGCACCCGTGCGGTGCGTTACGCGCTTGCCGCCGTGCGCAATGTGGGCCGGACCGGCATGCAGTCGCTCGTGGCAGAACGAATGCGCGCGGGTCCATTCGCGAGTCTCGCCGATTTCGCAATGCGGGTGGACGCGCGAGCGATCAACAAGCGCATGATCGAGAATTTGATTTGCGCGGGCGCTTTCGATGGCCTCGAGCCCAGCCGCGCGCGTGGCTTCGCTGGCGCCGAAGCCATCATCCGCCGCGCGAGCCAGGCGGCGCAGGAGCGCGAAAGCCGCCAAACGGCGTTGTTCGGCGGCGCGGCCGGGGACGCCGGCTTGCGCTTGCCGGACGAGCCCGCCTGGTCCGATGCCGACCGTCTACGCCGCGAGTTCGAGGCGATCGGTTTCTACCTTTCAGCTCATCCACTCGATGCCTATGCCGGGAGCTTCGAGCGGCTCGGCGCCATGCCCTTTGCGAACCTAGCGCGGCACCTCGCGGCGGGCGGGCCTAAGCACGTCAAGCTCGTGGGCACTTCGATTGGCCGGCGCGAGCGCACGAGCCAGAAGGGTAGCCGCTACGCCTTTGTACAATTTTCCGACACCAGTGGATTTTATGAGGCGGTGATGTTTTCCGAGGCCCTGGCGGCCGCGCGAGACATGCTCGATTCCGGCGCGCCGCTTCTGCTCGATTGTGAGGCGCGGCTCGAAGAGGAAACCTTGCGCATCGCCGTCCAGGGCGTGCGGCCGCTCGACGCCGCGGTTGCGGACACCCCCAGGGCGATCAGGGTTTATGTGAGCGCCGCCGATGCCTTGCCGGGCCTCAAAGGGGTCATGAGCCGGGACGCCCGTGGCCGTGGGCGGCTTTCGCTGGTCGTATCGGTCGCCCTTGGCCGGGAGGTCGAAATCGCCCTTCCGGGCCGATTTGCCTTGGCTCAGCCGACCTGCGCGGCTCTCAAATCCCTGCCGGGTGTACTGGACGTCCGGGAGATCTAGGTGGTACGCGGCTCTTTTTTAACGGTAAAAACCTTGCGTTTCGGCGGGTTACGGGTTAATCCTCTCAACCCTAACCCCTCACGCGGGACTTCGGCGACACGGCCTGGCCAGGGCCGCGCGCGTCGTTCCGGTGCCGGCCAAGGCTTCGTGCCGCGGTCGGCCACACCCGCGGCGGATCAACCGGAAAAGGAAAGCAGCAATGGCGATGCCAGATTTTTCCATGCGCCAGCTATTGGAAGCGGGCGTGCATTTCGGCCACGTCACCCGGCGTTGGAATCCAAAGATGTCGCCGTTTATCTTCGGCGTGCGGAACAACGTTCACATCATCGACTTGCAGCAGACCGTGCCCCTGCTGCATCAGGCGCTCCAGGCCATCCGCAACGTGGCGGCCAATGGCGGACGCATCCTGTTCGTCGGCACCAAGCGGCAGGCCTCGGAATCGATCTCGGAATCCGCCAAGCGCTGCGGCCAGTATTACGTCGATCACCGCTGGCTCGGCGGCATGCTGACGAACTGGAAAACGATCTCCAATTCGATTCGCCGCCTCCGCCAGCTCGAGGAGCGAATCGCGTCGGAGCAAGAGGGCCTGACGAAAAAGGAGCTCCTCAATCTGACGCGCGAGCGCGACAAGCTCAACCGCGCGCTCGGCGGAATCAAGGAAATGGGCGGGCTGCCCGATATCGTGTTCGTGATCGACACGAACAAGGAAGAAATCGCCGTGCAGGAATCCAACAAGCTCGGCATTCCCGTGGTGGCGATCGTCGATTCGAACTCGGACCCCGACGGCATCAATTTTCCCATTCCGGGCAACGACGACTCGCTGCGCGCGATCCACATGTATTGCGATCTGATGGCGGGTGCGGTGCTCGATGGTCTTCAGGAGGAACTTCTGAAGTCGGGCGCGGACGCGGGGGCGCGCGCCAAGTCGCCGTTGGCGGCCATGCCGGTGGTACCGGCCGTCGCGGAAGTCGCGATGGACAACGTGGTCGAGGCGAAGCCAGGCGACGCATAGGCCCGAACGACGGCTCCGGCTTGGAATTAAATTGCCTCCGGCCGGGGCGTAGATTTGACCGAAGCGGTGCGCGCGCGGAGACGCGGGCGGCGGCTGTCGAAACATCCGAGGATCACACATGGCGGACGTGAGCGCTGCGCACGTGAAGACCCTGCGCGAGAAAACCGGCGCGGGCATGATGGATTGCAAGAAGGCCCTAGCCGAGACCAATGGCGATCTCGAGGAAGCTGTCTCGTGGCTGCGCAAGAAGGGCCTCGCGGCGGCTGCCAAGCGCGCGGGGCGCGTGGCGGCGGAAGGCCTGATCGGCCTCGTGACTTCCGGCAATGCGGGGGCACTGATTGAAGTGAACTCGGAAACCGATTTTGTCGCGCGCAACGACGCCTTCCAGGGCTTCGTGCGCGCCGCCGCGGGCCTCGCCTTGGCGGCGGATGGCGAGCTCGAAAAAATCAAGACTTCCGCCTATCCCGGCACAACCCACGCGGTGGCGGAGGAATTGACCCAACTTGTCGCCACGATCGGCGAGAATATGACGCTTCGCCGTTCGGTCGCGCTCAAGGTTGGCTCGGGCGTCGTCGTCGGTTATCTGCACAATCAAGTGGGCAACGGGCTTGGCAAGATTGGCGTGCTGATCGCGCTCGAATCGACCGGCGCAGTCGAGCCGCTCGCCGCCCTCGGCCGCCAGATGGCGATGCACGTTGCCGCTGCGAAGCCGGAGGCGATTCTTTCCGAGGCGCTCGATCCCAAGATAATCGCGCGCGAGCGCGAGGTGCTGACCGAACAGGCGCGCGCCTCGGGCAGGCCCGACAATATCATCGAGAAGATGGTCGAGGGCCGGCTGCGAAAGTTCTTCGAGGAGGTCGTGCTGCTTGAGCAGACCTGGATCATCGACGGCGAGACCAAGGTCTCCAAGGTCATTGAAGCCCAGGCTAAGGCGCTCGGTGCGCCGATTCGCGTTGCGGGCATGGCGCGCTTTGCCTTGGGCGAAGGCATCGAGCGCGAGGAAAAGGACTTCGCCTCCGAAGTCGCGGCCCAGCTTACCCGCTGATGCGGCGGGCGTTGGGGGGAAGCGTATGGTTGGCCCGATTTGTCGGGCAACCGGGTTCGAGGATCGAGCGATGAGCGCGGCGCCCCAGGGCAGGCAAGACAAGCAAGAAATAACCTCGTCGGCCGGGGCCTCCGGCTATCGGCGCGTTCTGCTGAAGCTCTCGGGCGAGGCATTGTTGGGTGGGAGCGCATATGGCCTGGATTCGGCCGTGCTTGCGCAGATTGCCCGCGACGTCAAAGCAGTACGCGCAATGGGCGTGGAGGTCTGTCTCGTTGTCGGCGGCGGTAATATCTTCCGCGGCATGACCGGGGAGGGCGCGGGCATCGACCGCGCGACCGGCGATTACATGGGCATGTTGGCAACCGTCATCAATGCCCTGGCCTTGCAGAGCGCCATGGAACGGGTCGATCTGCAGACCCGCGTGCTGTCGGCCATCCCGATGAGCTCGGTGTGCGAGCCCTATATCCGTCGCCGCGCCATTCGCCATATGGAAAAGGGGCGGGTGGTGATTTTCGCCGCGGGCACCGGCAATCCGTTCTTCACGACCGATACCGCGGCGGCGCTGCGGGCATCGGAAATGCGCTGCGACGCCTTGCTCAAGGGCACCAAGGTCGATGGCGTGTACTCCGCCGACCCGGTGCGCGATCCGGGCGCCAAGCGCTATGAGCGCCTGAATTACCTCGAAGTTCTCTCCAAAGATCTCAAGGTGATGGATGCCTCGGCAATCTCCTTGGCGCGGGAGAACAGGATTCCGATCCTGGTTTTCTCGATCCAGAACGCGGGGGCGTTTCCCGACGTGGTATCCGGCCGAGGCCGGTTTACCGTGATCGGAGAATAGGGAGCGTCCAATGGCACAGTACGATTCGGAAGACTTGAAACGGCGCATGCGCGGGGCGGTCGATGCTTTCAAGCGCGAGCTTGGCGGCCTGCGCACCGGGCGGGCGAGCGCCAATTTGCTCGAACCCATCATCGTCGAGGCCTATGGAGGCAAGCTACCCATGACCCAGGTTGGTACCGTCAGCGTGCCGGAGCCGCGTCTGTTGACGGTGCAGGTTTGGGACAAGGGCGTGGTCATCGCGGTCGAGAAGGCGATTCGAGGCGCGGGACTTGGCCTAAATCCGCAAGCCGACGGCAACCTGGTGCGCGTGCCGATTCCCGCATTGAACGAGGAGCGGCGCAAGGAACTCATCAAGATTGCTCACAAATATGCCGAGCAAGGCCGGGTCGCGGTGCGCAATGTCCGCCGCGACGGCATGGAGCACCTGAAGAAACAGGAAAAGGACGGTGACATCACGAAGGATCAACACCGCCACAGCTCGGAAGAATTCCAGAAAATGACGGACGGCTTCGTCAAGGAAATCGACGAAGTGCTGGCAAAAAAAGAGCAGGAGGTCATGCAGGTTTGAGCATGTCCGCCGAACCCGTCAGAGAAATCGCCATCGGGTCGCCGCGCCACGTCGCCATCATCATGGATGGCAACGGGCGCTGGGCGCGCGCGCGTGGCCTGCCGCGCGCGGCTGGGCACAAGGCGGGCGCGGACGCGGTGCGCCGCGCGGTCGAAAGCGCGCGCCATTTCGGCGTCCGCTATCTGACGCTGTTCGGATTTTCCTCCGAGAATTGGAAGCGCCCGGCGGACGAGGTCAGCGACCTCATGGGCCTGTTGCGGCTTTATTTGCGAAGCGATATTGCGGAATTGCACAAGGAAGATATTCGCCTGCGGTTCATCGGTGACCGGTCGCGCTTTTCCGCGGATATCGTGGCGTTGCTGCACGATGCCGAGGAGCGAACGGCGAAAAATACGACGCTCGATCTGATCGTCGCGCTCAATTACGGCGCTCGCAACGAGATTGTGGAGGCCGCGCGCAAGCTCGCGGAGGGTGTGCGCGCCGGCCGCATCGCGCCAAGCGATGTTGACGAGGCGCGTTTCGAGGCCCAGCTTTCGACCTTCGGCACTCCCGATCCCGATGTCGTAATCCGCACGAGCGGCGAGCAGCGGCTGAGTAATTTTTTGCTGTGGCAGTCCGCTTACGCCGAATTGGTGTTTCTCGATATCTACTGGCCCGATTTTTCCAGGACGGACTTCGAACATGCGATTCGTGAATTCCATAGGCGCGAGCGGCGGTATGGTGCGACCGCAGGCTGAAGCGCCTGGTCGCGACTTTGCGCGCCGGGTGCTATCCGCCCTCGTCGTCGCGCCGCCCGCGATTTTGGCGGTCGTCGCGGGCGGGACGTATTTCGATGCCCTCGTTCTGACTGCGGTCGTGGTGCTGGCGTGGGAATGGGATCGGATGTGCGACGGCCGCTTCGGCCTGGCGGGCTTGGTCCTGGTGGCAAGCGTCGCGGCCGTGGTCTTCGCGGGTTCCGCGCATGCTTGGCGGTGGGGGCTGGGGATTGCCGCGCTTGGCGCGATTGCGGTGTTTCTCGCCGAACGCCGGCGCAATCGCGATGCGGGCGCTTGGACGGCCTTTGGGGCGATTTATATCGGCATTCCGGCGCTGGCCGCATTGTGGTTGCGGGCCGATCCGGAAGCCGGGCGCGCGATCATGCTGTGGCTGATCGCGGTCACGGCGGCGACGGATATCGGCGCCTATGCTGTGGGTCGTATGATCGGCGGGGCCAAGCTCGCGCCTCATATCAGCCCCGGCAAGACATGGAGCGGCTTGGCAGGTGGTATCGGCACGGCGGCGGCGGCGGGGTACGCGTTCTCGGTTATCACCGATGCGAATGGCGCGCTTTTCGCGTTGGCGAGCGCGCTTCTCGCGTGCATCGGGCAGGGCGGTGACCTGTTCGAATCCTTCGCCAAGCGGCGATTTGGCCGCAAGGACATGAGTGGCCTGATGCCCGGGCACGGGGGCCTGTTCGATCGTGTGGATGGACTGGTGGCGGTGATTATGGCGGCGGCGCTTGCCACCTTGCTCTCGGGCGAGATGATCACGCAATGGTAGTCGCGGGGCGGAGCCAAACTTCATCGACGGTGCGCCGGGCGGTAGAGGGCGCGCGGCCCCCGCGCCGGGTAAGTGTACTTGGCGCTACAGGCTCGGTCGGGCGCAGCACGGCTGACTTGTTGATGCGCGACCGCGAGGGTTTCGCGGTCGAGGCGCTGACGGCCAATCGCAATGCCGAACAGCTTGCCGAGATGGCTCGGGCGCTAGGCGCTCGCCTCGCGGTCGTGGCTGATGACAGCCAATATACGACGCTCAAGGCGGCTCTTTCGGGATCCGGCATCGAGGCGGCTGCGGGCGAAGCGGCCGTGATCGAGGCGGCCATGCGCCCGTCGGACATCGTCTTGGCCGCCATCGTCGGGGCGGCGGGTCTCGAATCCACGCTGGCCGCGGTGCGCCGCGGGGCGACGGTGGCCTTGGCCAATAAGGAAACCCTGGTTTGCGCCGGCGCCATCGTGATGGCCGAGGTGAAGCGCCACGGCGCGACCCTGCTGCCCGTCGATTCCGAACATAGCGCGATCTTTCAGGTATTTGATTTTGACCAGGTCGAGCGGATCAGCCGTATTTTGTTGACGGCATCGGGTGGCCCGTTCCGCGCCATGGACAGCTGGGCGATGGCGAAGGTCACGCCCGCGCAAGCGGTCGCCCATCCCAATTGGAGCATGGGTGCGAAAATCTCGATCGATTCGGCGACGATGATGAACAAGGGACTTGAGGTCATCGAGGCGCATCATCTGTTTCCGGTCGAGGAAGAGAAGATCGAGATCGTCGTGCATCCGCAATCGGTCATCCACTCGATGGTCGAATATGTCGATGGCTCGGTGCTCGCGCAGCTCGGCACCCCGGACATGCGCACGCCGATCGCCTATGCGCTGGCCTGGCCCGAACGCATGTCCGCGCCCTCTGCCCGGCTCGATTTTCAGACGCTGGGCAATTTGACTTTCGAACCTCCAGATCCCCAGCGCTTTCCCGCCCTGCGCCTCGCGCGTCAGGCATTGCGCGCGGGTGGCATCGCGCCGACGGTGCTCAACGCCGCGAACGAGATCGCGGTTGCGGCTTTCCTCGAGGGCGCCGTCGGCTTCCTCGATATCGCCCGAATCGTCGAGGAAAGCCTGGATGCCTTGGGCTCGGAGCCCCTCGCGACGCTGGATCAAGTGCGCGCGGTCGACGAACGCGCCCGGGCGTTTGCGCGAGGTCTTGCTGCGCGTGGCCGAGTGTCGGCCGGCTGAGGGGCGGGCAGTGGAATTGCTCTCGGGTTTTGGATTGGATGTTCTCGGCTATGCCGGGCCATTCCTCGCCATCCTCACGGTCCTCGTGTTCGTTCATGAACTGGGCCACTACGCCATCGCCCGGCAATGCGGGGTGAGGGTCGAAACATTCTCAATCGGTTTTGGCCCCGAATTGTTCGGCTGGACCGACGGCGCGGGCACGCGGTGGAAATTCAGCCTGGTTCCGCTGGGGGGCTATGTGAAGATGTTCGGCGATCGCAATGCCGCGAGTCAGCCGGGCCAAGATCCGGCGGCGATGACCGATGCCGAGCGCGCGGTGGCCTTTACGGGCAAGAGCGTCGGGCAGCGTGCGGCCATCGTCGCGGCCGGTCCGCTGGCCAATTTCATCTTCGCCATCGCCGTATTCGCGGCCGTGTTTTCGACCGTGGGCGAACCCTTTACCCCACCCGAGATCGGCGGGGTCGAGCCGGACAGCGCGGCTGACCGGGCGGGTATTCGCGCCGGCGATAGGATCGTTGCGATCGGCGATCGCGAGATTCTGCGTTTCGAGGAAATCCGGCAGATCGTGCAGCTTGGACTCGGTGCACCCTTGAGCGTGGTGGTCGAGCGCGAGGGCGTGCGCACGGCGCTCGAAGTCCAACCGCTCATCGCCGTGGAAAAAGACAGTCTCGGCAACACCTATCCGCTAGGGCGCTTGGGCGTGCGCTCGCGCGGCCTGGCCTATGTGCGCCACGATCCCGCGACCGCATTGTGGCGCGGTGTGAAGGCGTCGTGGAATCAGGTGGAAATCGCCGGCAAGGCCGTTGGACAGATGATCGCGGGCACGCGCACGACGAAGGAAATCGGCGGCCCCATGCGAATTGCCTGGATATCGGGCGAGGTGGCTGAGGCGGGGCTCGTGGTGGCCATCACCTTCACGGCAATCCTGTCGGTCCACCTAGGGTTGATAAACCTGCTGCCAGTTCCCATGCTCGACGGCGGGCATCTTTTGTTCTATCTATTTGAAAGCCTTAAGGGACGGCCGCTCGGGGCCAGGGCCCAGGATTATGGTTTTAGGATCGGACTGGCACTGGTAATGGTATTGTTCCTTTTTGCGACGTGGAACGATTTGGTCCACTTACGCATCGTCCACTTTTTCCAGGGGTTGATATCGTGACCTGGGGTGCCGTAATGGGACCGAATTCCGCGCGCGCCAAGGTAGCGCCCTGGCGGCTGCTTGCCGTGCTGGTGACGTGGCTCGTGGTCGCGCTGCCCGGCATGGCCCTGGCCCAAGGCGGGCCAGTCGTCCGGGAAGTCCGGATCGAGGGCAATCAGCGCATCGAGGTCGATAGCATCGCCGCCTATTTGACCCTCAAGGCGGGCGACCGATTCGACGGCTCTCAGATGGACAAGTCGCTAAAGGCGCTGTTCGACACCGGATTGTTCACGGACGTGACGCTGCGGCGTGAGGGCGATGCCCTCGTCGTTCGGGTGGTTGAAAATCCGATCATCAATCGCATCGCCTTCGAGGGCAACAAGAAGGTCTCGGATGAGGCGCTGCAGTCGGAGGTCCAATTGCGCCCGCGCGTGGTCTATACGCGCACCAAGGTGCAGAACGACGTTAAGCGGCTCTTGGAGGTCTATCGGCGCAGCGGGCGGTTCGCCGCGACCGTCGAGCCCAAGGTCATCCCGCTGCCGCAGAACCGTGTCGATCTCGTATTCGAGATCAACGAAGGTGCGGTCACGGGTGTCCATCGCATCACATTCGTGGGCAACCGCGTATTCGATAGCGATCGCCTGCGCGAAACTATTCAGACGGTCGAAACGCGTTGGTGGCGCTTGCTGTCGACCGACGACACCTACGACCCCGACCGGCTCAATTTCGACAAGGACCAGCTCCGCCGGTTCTACCTGGCCAATGGCTATGCCGATTTCCGAGTGGCCTCGGCGGTAGCCGAATTGCTGCCCGATCGCGACGGTTTCTACGTGACCTTCACCGTCGAGGAAGGCGAGCGTTACAAGTTCGGTCCGTTGCGGATCACCTCGACGCTACGCAATCTCGAGGGCGAGCAATTGCGCGCCCTCGTGCGCGGCAAGGAAAGCGAGTGGTATAACGCCGATGACGTCGAAGGCACGGTCAGCGCCATCACCGATTTCGCGGGCACGTTGGGTTATGCCTTCGTCGATGTCCGCCCCGTCGTATCGCGCGAGCGCGAGGCGAAGACGATCGGCGTGACCTACGAGGTTCGCGAAGGCCCCAAGGTTTTCGTCGAGCGCATCAATATCGTTGGCAATTCGCGCACGACCGACAAAGTAATTCGGCGAGAATTCCAGCTTGTCGAGGGCGATGCCTTCAATACCGCCAAGATGCGCCGCTCGCAGCAGCGCCTGCGCAACTTGAACTTCTTCGAGACCGTCGATGTCGCCAATGTGCCCGGCACCGAGGCCGACAAGACCCAGGTCAACGTCCAGGTGAAGGAAAAGTCCACCGGCGAGCTTTCCCTAGGCGCCGGGTTTTCCTCCACCGAGGGTGCCATCGGCAGCTTCGGTATTCGCGAACGCAACCTCATGGGCAACGGGCAGGACCTGAAGGGCACTTTTACCATCTCGCAGCGCACGCAGGAAATCGACGCGGGATTCACGGAGCCGTATTTCCTTGACCGTAATTTGGCGGCCGGCGCCGACTTGTTCCGAGTCAAGCGATTCCGGAGTGACGAGACCGGCTATGACGAGCGCCAAACCGGCGGTCGTTTGCGACTTGGTTACGAAATCGTCGATCCGTGGAGCCAGGAACTGCACTATCTGTTCTCGGCCGACAAGATCGAGGGCGTCAATTCGACGACGCCGCGCTTCATTCGCAGTCAGAAACCGAGCGGCACGACTTCTGAGGTCGGCCAAGCGCTGTTGTACGATCAGCGCGATAACAGATTGGATCCGACGGATGGCTATTTTGCCCGCCTCAGCACCGATATTGCGGGTTTGGGCGGCACCAGCAAGTTTCTGCGCAATCGAATCGAGGGTGGCGTCTATACTCCGCTCGGCGGCGATTGGACGTTGACGAACACGGCTGAGGCGCGCTGGATTGAGAACTTCAACGACGATGCCTTGCGCAGCAATCAGCGCCTGTTTCTCGGCGGCGACTCGCTGCGTGGTTTTGCCGTCGCCGGCGTGGGCCCGCGCGACCTGAGTTCGGGCTTTGCCTTGGGCGGTACCTATACCGTCGCCGGCACGAGTGAATTAAGCTTCCCGCTGGGCTTACCCAAGGAGTTCGGGGTTTTGGGCAAGATTTTCGCCGATGTCGGCACGATCGGCGCCAACGACATCAAGGGCGGCGCATTTTTCGACGAGCCGTCGATTCGCGCCGCAATCGGTTTTGGCCTTGGGTGGCGGTCGCCCTTCGGGCCGATTCGAATCGATCTCGCCAGGGCCGTGCTCAAGGAAGCTCCAGACAAGACCGAAACTTTCCGTATCAGCTTTGGAACCAGGTTCTGACCCATGATCGCTCGCTTGCTTGCCGCGTTTTCCATAGTGTGTCTCGTCGCGTTGCCGGCCGGCGCCAAGGTGCCCGCGCCGGTGATCGCGGTTATCGATGTCGATCAGGTGATGCGCGATTCAAGCGCCGCCAAGGGCATCCGCGAGCAATTGGAAAAACAGGAAGCCGCCTTCCGGACCGAGATCGCGGCGCAGGAAAACACGCTGCGCGCCGCGGATCAGGAATTGGCCCAGAAGAAGGTGATCCTCGCGCCCGAGGCATTCCAGGTTCAGGTGCAGGAATTTCAGAAGCGGGTGGCCACGCTTGGGGAATTGGTTCAAAAGCGCAAGCGCCAGCTCGATGACGCATTCGGCCAAGCTCAAAAGCAGCTTCGCGACGCGCTTTCCGATATCGTCCAGCAACAAATGAAAGAACAAGGTGTCACCTTGGTGCTGCCCAAGGCGGTTGCACTTGAGGTAAACAAGGACCTCGATATCACCCAAGAGACGCTCAAGCGGCTTAATCAGAGGCTGCCGCAAGTCAAGGTCGTGGTCTCCACGAACTGATCCATGGCGGATAACCGCTTCTTTTCGGTCTCCGGACCATTCGATCTCGCCGAGCTTGCGCGCCGGATCGGGGCCACGCTTTCCGATCCATCTTGCGCCGGGCGGTACGTGCGCGACGTCGCGCCGCTCGATAGCGCCGGACCCGAAGACCTGAGTTTCCTGGACAACAGGCGCTATGTGGAAGCATTTGCCGCCAGCCGCGCCGGAGTGTGCGTGGTGGCACCGGAATTCAAGGACCTCGCGCCCGCCGGCATGGTTTTGCTGTTGTCCAGCGAGCCCTACCGGGCCTATGCGCGGGCGGCACAGGCATTCTATCCCGAGCCCCCGCCGGTACCCTTCGTCCATCCTTCGGCCGTAATTGCGCCAAATGCCATTCTTGGCGCGGGAAGCGAAATCAGCGCCGGCGCCGTCATCGGTGCGGGGGCGATTCTGGGCGCGCGCTGCCGTGTCGGGCCGAATGCGGTCGTGGGTGATTGCGTGACGATCGGGGATGACACCACGATCGGTGCCAATGCGAGCCTAAGCCACTGCCTCATCGGTTCTCGCGTGGTGATTTACGCTGGCGCGCGTATCGGGCAGCCCGGCTTTGGATTCGCCATGGGCAAGGGGGGGGTAATCAAGGTCCCTCAGCTCGGTCGCGTGATCGTCGAGGACGATGTGGAGATCGGCGCCAATTCCACGGTCGATCGCGGTTCCGGACCCGATACGGTCATTGGAGCAGGCACCATGATTGATAATCTGGTGCAGATCGGGCACAACGTCCGCGTCGGTAAATATTGCGTATTGGTGGCGCAGTCGGGAGTGTCGGGCAGCACGCGAATTGGGGACGGCGTGATGATTGCCGGACAATCGGGTGTGGTGGGCCATTTGACGATCGGCAAGGGCGCCCGGATCGGGGCGCAATCGGGTGTGACCCGCGATGTGGCGGACGGTGCCACCGTCATGGGCAGTCCCGCCATGCCGATCAAGCAGTTTTTCCGCGGCTATGCCACCCTTCAGCGTCTGGCGGAAGAAAAAGGCAAATAATCCATGGAAGCGAGCGGGGTCGATAAGCGCGCCGTAGGCGTGGAATTCGATGTGGGGCGGATCATGGAAATGATTCCCCATCGTTATCCCTTCCTGATGATCGAACGCGTGGTCGAGGCCGTGGTGGGGCAGAGCGCGATCGGCGTCAAGCAGGTGTCGATCAACGAGCCCCATTTCCAAGGACATTTTCCGCGCCGACCGGTCATGCCGGGAGTTCTCATCATCGAGGCGATGGCGCAGACCGCCGCCGTGCTGGTCGTCCATTCGCTGGGCGCATCGGCCGAAGGCAAGCTTGTCTATTTCATGTCCATCGACAGCGCGCGCTTTCGCAAACCGGTCTTTCCGGGCGACACGCTGCGAGTCCACGTCGTCAAGGACCGTAGTCGCGCCAATGTTTGGCGTTTCAACGCTGAGGCCAAGGTGGACGAGAAGATCGTTGCCGAGGCGACCTATTCGGCGATGATTCTGGATGACTGAGCTTCACCCGACGGCCATCGTCGAGCCGGGCGCCAAGTTGGGCGTTGGTGTCAAGATCGGTCCTTACTGCATCGTCGGTGCCGGCGTGGAATTGGGCGACGGTACTGAGCTTGTGTCCCATGCGGTCGTTGCGGGGCGGACCCGGATTGGCGCGCGGACGAGGATTTTTCCCTTCGCCGTGATTGGCCATCCTCCGCAGGACCTGAAATACAAGGGCGAGCCATCCGAATTGGTCGTCGGCACGGACAACATGATTCGCGAGCACGTGACGATGAATCCGGGTACCGAGGGCGGGGGAATGATCACGCGCGTCGGCGACCATTGCCTTTTCATGGTCGGCGCGCATGTGGCGCACGACTGTGTCATCGGCGACCGCGTCATTCTCGCGAACAACGCTACGCTTGCCGGACATGTGCATGTCGGCGATTTCGCCATTCTCGGCGGGTTGTCGGCGGTGCACCAGTTCGTGCGCATCGGCCGGCACGCCATGATCGGCGGCATGTCGGGAGTCGAGAACGACGTCATTCCCTATGGCTCGGCCACGGGCGACCGGGCACATCTTTCGGGCCTCAATATCGTCGGCCTAAAGCGCCGCGGCTTCGGGCGCGAGGACGTTCATGCGCTGCGCACGGCGTATCGCTTGTTGTTCGCGGAAGAGGGCACGCTCGCCGAGCGGGTGGATGACGTGGAGCAGCTCTACCGGGAAAATGAAGGCGTCATGGACGTCGTGCGCTTCATTCGCGGCTCGTCCAATCGGGCCGTGTGCCAGCCCAAGGCGGGCGAAGCGGACTAGTGGGAAAGCTCGGCATCCTCGCTGGTCAGGGCGAACTGCCGGGTTTGCTCGCCGCGTCCTGCCGCGCGCTGGGCCGGGGCCATTTCATCGTCGCATTCGAAGGTCAGACGAGTGCCGCAACGGTCGCTTCCACGCCCCATGCATGGTTTCGCCTTGGCGCGGCCGGGGCCGCGATGGAGAGGCTCAAGGCGGAAGGCGTGGACGAGCTCGTTATGGCCGGGGCCATTCGCCGCCCGAGTCTTGCGGAATTGCGCCCCGATCTCAGGGCCGTGCGTTTCTTCGCTAAGGTCGGAATTGCGGCGCTGGGCGATGACGGATTGCTCTCGGCCGTCATTCGCGAGCTCGAGGCCGAAGGCTTTCGCGTGATCGGCGCCGACGGGATTTTGGCCGATCTTCTAGCGCCTCCCGGCCTTTATACGCGCGTGCGGCCTGATGACGGGGCGCTCGGGGATATCGCACGCGGTCTCGAAATCGCGCGCGCCTTGGGTCGCTTGGATGTCGGGCAGGGAGTTATCGTCCAGCAGGGCTTGGTGCTCGGCGTCGAGGCAATCGAGGGCACGGACGCGCTGCTGGCGCGCGGCGGCACCTTGAAGCGCGAAGGGCCCGGAGGCGTATTGATCAAGAGTTGCAAGCCCGGACAGGACCGGCGCGCCGATTTGCCGACTATCGGCGTTGCGACAATTGCGCGCGCGGCGTCCTCGGGTCTGCGCGGCATCGTGGTCGAGGCCGGGCAGGCGCTCGTGCTCGGGCGTGCCGAGGTCGCGGCGGAGGCGGATCGCTTGGGACTTTTCGTTCTGGCGGTGGAGGCCAGCGCGGTGTCCGTTGAGCAGATAGCGGCGGCCCTCGGCGGAATACATTGATGGCGCCATTGGTGTTCCTGGCCGCAGGCGAGCCTTCGGGAGACGCGCTGGGCGCGCGCCTCATGGCCGCGCTAAGGCGCGAATCGGGCGGGAACATTCGCTTCTCCGGCATCGGCGGCCCGCGCATGGCGGCGGAGGGCCTGAGTTCGCTGTTTCCGATGGCCGATCTTGCGGTCATGGGTGCTGCGGAGGTGCTACCGCGCCTGCCGCTCTTGCTTCGGCGCATTTCCCAGGCAGTCGGCGCCATCGAGGCCGAGGCACCCGCGGCTGTGGTCACGATCGATTCTCCGGGATTCGGATTTCGCGTCCAAAAACGCCTTGTGCCGGGCTCGACGCGGCGTATCCATTATGTGGCGCCCAGCGTTTGGGCCTGGCGACCCAAGCGCGCCAAGCGCATCGCGCGCTTTCTGGACCGCGTGCTTTGCTTGCTGCCATTCGAGCCGCCGTATTTCGAACGCGAAGGACTGGCCGCGAGTTTCGTCGGCCATTCCGTTGTCGAGGCAGGCGCCGACAGGGGCGATGGCCAGGCGTTTCGCGCGCGCCATGGCTTGGCCTCGGACGCGCCCGTGCTGGCGGTTTTACCCGGTAGTCGAGGAAGCGAGGTGCGCACGCTGCTGCCGGTGTTCGGCGAAACGGTGGCAGTGCTCGCCCGGGAACGGCCGAGATTGCGAATCGTGGTACCAACCGTGCCAAACGTGACCGAGGATGTACGGCGGGCCATCTCAACCTGGCCCGGAACACCGATCGTCGTCGAAGGCGTGGCCGAGAAGTTTGACGCCTTCGCCGCTTCGACCGCAGCACTCGCGGCCTCGGGCACGGTGTCGCTCGAATTGGCGCTCGCGGGATTGCCGACGGTCATCGCCTACCGCATCCACCCCTTGACCCATGTCTGGGTCAAGCCGTTGATTAAGGTTGAGTATGCGACGCTCGCAAATATCGTGCTCGGCCGTGAGGCGGTGCCGGAATTCATCCAGGCTCGCTGCCGGGCGCGCTTATTGGCGCCGGCGGTTGCGCGCCTCCTTGATGATTCGTCCGCGCGCGCCGCGCAAATCGCCGCCGTGCGCGAGGCCATTGCGCGCCTGGGCGCGGGCGGCGTGCTTCCTTCGGTTCGGGCCGCCCGCGTCATACTCGAAGAGCTTGAAACAAGGGGAGGTTGAGGATGTCGCCGTCGTATCGGTTGCTGCACGCGATGGTGCGCGTGCGCGATCTCGAGAAATCGCTCGATTTCTACACGCGGCTGCTCGGGATGCGGCTTTTGCGTCGGACCGATTATCCGGACGGCAAGTTCACCTTGGCCTTTGTCGGCTACGGCGACGAGGATAGCAACACCGTGATCGAACTCACCCACAACTGGGGGCGCGTGGAGGCGTACGCGCTAGGCGAGGGCTTCGGGCATCTTGCCCTGGGCGTGCCCGATATCCATCGGGCATGCGCCGTATTGGAGGAGGCCGGAGTGAAGATTGTGCGCCCGCCCGGACCCATGAAGCACGGCAAGACGGTGATCGCCTTCGTCGAGGATCCCGACGGCTACAAGATTGAGTTGATCGAGCGGGGTTAGAGAAGGACGATCGCTGCGGCGGCAAATGCCAAAGCCGCCAAAGCGATGAGCCATCGCATCCCACGCAAGGGGTCGGCCGCCGGATGTCTTGGTTTGCTCGGATTGTCGTTCGCCGCCATGGGCGCCAGCCCGCCCTGGGGCAAGACGCGGGTCAGCGCGATGCCTTGGGGCGAAACCGTCTTGGTGCGCGAACGGCCGCCGCTGGTCATGCTCAAGCGCGCTGATGGACGGGGACGTAGGCGCGCTCAATCTGGCCCGTGTAGAGCTGGCGCGGCCGGCCGATCTTCTGCGAGGGATCGTCGATCATTTCCATCCACTGCGCGATCCAGCCGACGGTGCGCGCGAGCGCAAACAGCGCCGTGAACATCGATGTCGGGAATCCCATGGCCTGCAGGATGATGCCCGAGTAGAAGTCCACGTTCGGATAGAGTTTCTTTTCGACGAAATACGGATCGTTCAGCGCGATCTTCTCAAGCTCCATCGCGAGTTCGAGCAACGGATCTTTGCGCACGCCAAGCTCGTTCAGCACTTCATGGCAGGTCTTGCGCATCACGGCCGCGCGGGGATCGTAATTTTTATAGACTCGGTGACCGAAACCCATCAGTCGGAAATTGTCGTTCTTGTCCTTCGCGCGCGCGATGTATTCGGAAATGTTCGCCTTCGATCCGATCTGATGGAGCATGGTCAGCACGGCTTCGTTTGCGCCGCCATGGGCGGGGCCCCACAGGCAGGCAATGCCCGCAGCGATGCAGGCGAACGGATTGGCTCCCGAAGAGCCGGCCAAGCGCACGGTCGATGTCGAGGCGTTTTGTTCGTGGTCGGCATGCAGGATGAAGATACGGTCCATGGCCTTCGCCAGGACGGGGTTCATCTTGTACTCCTCGCACGGCACGCCGAAGGTCATGTACAGGAAGTTCTCGGCGTATTTGAGGCTGTTGCGCGGATACATGAAGGGCTGGCCGACCGAGTACTTGTAGGCCATGGCGGCGATCGTCGGCATCTTGGCGATGAGGCGGTATGAGGCGACCAGTCGCTGCTTGGGATCGGAAATGTCGGTCGAGTCGTGATAGAAGGCCGAGAGCGCGCCGATCACGCCAACCATGATTGCCATTGGATGGGCGTCGCGGCGGAAGCCTTGATAGAACCGCTGCAACTGCTCGTGGATCATGGTGTGGCGGGTAATGTCGCCCTCGAACTTGATCTTTTCGGTTGCGTTCGGCAACTCGCCAAACAACAGGAGGTGGCAGACCTCGGTGAAATCGCTGTGCTCGGCCAGATCTTGAATCCGGTAGCCGCGATGCAACAAAATCCCTGCATCGCCGTCGATATAGGTGATCGCCGATTGGCAGCTTGCGGTCGAGGTGAAGCCCGGATCGAACGTGAAATACCCCGTGTCCGCATAGAGCTTGCGGACATCGACCACCGAGGGGCCGGTCGCGCCGTCCATGATGGGAAGGTCGAAGGTCTTGCCAGTGCGGTTATCGGTAACCGTCACCGTGTTGCGCCGGTCGGTGGCAACTGCCTTTAGAACCTGGCTCATGGCCCGCGTTCTCCTCTGCCTTCGGGTCCTCGGAATCGAACGAGCAATATAGCAGATATATGGTTAACGGCGCGTTACCCCTCCAAGGCAAGCGCGTCACGAATGCGCGACAGACTCTCTTCCCGGCCCAGGACTTCGAGAACCTCAAAGATGGGTGGGGACGTCGTTCGTCCCGTAAGCGCCGCGCGCAGGGGCTGGGCCAATTGGCCCAATTTCAGGCCGTTGCGCTCGGCCTCGGCGCGCGCCTCTTCCTCAAGTCGCCCGTGGCGCCATTGCGCGCCGGCGGGCAAAGCCGCGACGATGCGCGCGGCATAGGCTTCGAGCACGAAGCGTCCCTGGGCGCCGAGCTGCCCGCGCGCCTTCTCGTCGTAGGATAGCGGCCTCTCTTTGGCATAAAATATTGCGTTTTCAGATAGTTCTTTTATAGTTTTCGCGCGTTCCTTTAACCCCGCCATTCCCCGCTCAAGGCGCTCGCGCCCCTCTGCCGGGACGGGTCGTCCGAGTGTTTCGGCGACAAAGGGAGCGACGAGGTCGGCCAGGCGCGCATCGTCTGCCTGCTTCAGGTAATGGCCGTTCACGTTGTCGAGCTTCTGAAAATCGAAGCGCGCGGGCGACCGGCCGACATGGCCGAGATCAAACCACTCGACCGCTTGGGCGGTCGAGATGATCTCCTCGTCGCCATGGCTCCAGCCGAGGCGCAAAAGATAGTTGCGCACCGCTTCCGGCAGATAGCCGAGCTCGCGGTAGGCCTCGACACCGAGCGCACCGTGACGCTTCGACAATTTGGCCCCGTCCGAGCCGTGGATGAGCGGGATATGGGCGAAGGCGGGCACGTCCCAATTCATAGCCTTGTAAATCTGCACCTGGCGGAATGTGTTTGTCAGATGGTCATCCCCACGAATGACATGGCTGATGGCCATATCATGGTCATCGACTACGACGGACAGCATGTAGGTCGGCGTGCCGTCGCCGCGCAGCAGCACCATGTCGTCGAGCTGCTCGTTGCCCACCCGCACCTCGCCCTGGACGAGGTCGCGGACTTGGGTTTCGCCGCTCTGCGGTGCCTTGAGGCGGATGGCATGGGGCGCGTCGGGCCAATCGGTGCGGTCGCGCCATTGGCCATCGTAGCGCGGCGGCTTGCCGGCCGCGCGCGCCTGCTCGCGCATGGCTTCGAGTTCCTGGGGCGTGCAAAAACAGCGATAGGCCGTGCCGTCATCG
>JBJXGH010000185.1:0-31302 GCA_046153685.1 Alphaproteobacteria bacterium | reverse complement strand
GTCGATGATGCTGGTCGGACTCATGCTGGCTCGCTTCAACCCAAAGGTTCTCGCGGCCTTCGGATTCGTAATGATCGCCTTCTCCAGTTGGATCATGCAGGGTTGGGCCATGCACGCCAATCTGCGCGAGGTGGCGGTCGCAGGCTTCTTCATGGGTACCGGCGTCGCGATGGCCTATGTGTCGTTGACCGTCATGGCGATGGCGACCTTGCCGGCCGCGATTCGCGTGGAAGGAGTGTCATTATACAGTCTGATGCTCAACATGGGGTCAGGCATGGGCATCGCGATCGCCGTAATCGTACTGTCGCAGAACATTCAGATGAACCACGAAATCCTGGCCGCCAATGTGAGCAAGTTTAGCCAGATGTTCCGCGATCATCTGTTGCCGCATGCGTGGGATTTCGGCAGCAAATCGGGTCTCACCACGGTTGACAAGGAAGTGATGGTGCAAGCCTCGGCGCTTGCCTTCAACCAAACCTTCCGCCTCATGGCCTTCAATGCGGCCGCCATCATTCCCTTCCTCTATCTCTTGAGCCGACCTCCGCGCGCCGGACGCAAGGTCTAAGGGTGGCGCCCACCCCCCGCCTGGGCGAGAATGAGCCGAGGGGGAAATGCGAATGGCCGATCCGCAAGGCGCGGAGAAAATCACACCGGCCCGCCGCGCGCTCATCATGACCTTCATCATGATGGCGACGGTGATCTTCATCATGAACCAGACGAACGTGATCGTAGCCTTGCCCCACATGCAGGGAACGTTTTCGGCGACTCAGGACCAGATCACCTGGATTCTGACCTCGTTCATCCTGGCGCTGACGATCATGACCGCGGCCACCGGGTTTCTGGCCGGCCGCTTCGGACGCAAGCGCCTGTACGTGCTTTCCATCTTGGGTTTCACCGTCGCGAGTTTCTTTTGCGCCACTGCTTCGACGCTTGAAACCGAGGTCTTGTTTCGCGCCCTCCAGGGGGCCGCGGGCGCCCCAATCATCCCACTCTCGCAAGCGATCGTCCTGGATATCTATCCCAAGGAGCGCCACGGCATGGCGCTTGGCCTTTGGGGGGTAGGCATCACCGTGGGGCCCGTGTTTGGCCCCATTCTCGGCGGCTATGTCACGGAAACGGCGAGCTGGCCGTGGGTGTTCTATTTCAATCTACCGGTGGGCGCCGTGGCTACCCTGGGCATCGTCGCGTTCCTACCCGATACGTCCCAGCGCAACCGGCGCAAACTTGACTGGCTCGGCTTCGCCGCCCTATCCGTGGCGCTCGCGGCGCTGCAATTCCTGCTCAACCGCGGCGAACGGCTCGATTGGTTCGAATCGCTCGAAATCTCGCTGTCGGCCGCCGCTTTCCTGCTTGGCCTCTATGTGTTCGCGATCCACACCGCGACGACGCCGCGCCCCTTCGTCGATCGCGCCCTCCTCGGCAACCGCAACGTGATGCTCGGCTTCGCGCTCATCTTCGCCTGGGGGTGTGTTCTTCACTCGCCGCTCGTCCTCCTGTCGCTTCGCCTGCAAGGTCTCGAAAACTATCCCGTCATGGCTGCGGGATTCCTGATGGCGCCGCGCGGGCTTGGCGGCGTGCTGGCGATGTTTCTCGTCGGCCCGCTGCTCAGGATTCTCAACCCCAAATACATCGTTTCGGCCGGATTCGGTTTCGTCGCCCTGGCAACCTGGTACATGTCGCATTGGCCGATGCACGCCGCCGAACATGAGGTCATCGTCACCGCCTTCGGCTTCGGCTTCGGCATCGCCTTGGCATGGGTGCCGCTCAGCATGCTGACTTTCCAGACGTTGAGCACGGCGTTTCGCACCGACGGTACGGCATTTTTCAATCTGCTGCTCAACATGGGCAGCGGCGTCGGCATTACACTTGCGGTCCTGGTGTTCACGAAAAGCGTGCAAATCGGCCACGAACAATTGGCGACCCATGTGACGCCGTTCAACAAGCTGTTTCAAGGCCAGAGCTTTCCGCACATGTGGGACATGGGCACGCGCGGCGGATTGAAAGCCCTCGATTCCGAGATCGTAGCCCAAGCGACGACCATCGCCTTCAACAACGCATTTCTGCTGGTCGCGCTGACGGCTCTGGCCGCGATCCCATTCATCTATTTATTGGGCGGCGGCGCGCGGCTTTGGGCGGTGAAGACCGCGCGCTAGCGGCGCTCGCGCGCGGGCCGGCCACTTCCCCTTGGCGTGCGCCGGTAAGATCAACCAATTCTTAAACATAACAGGCCAGCATGGCGCCTATGTCAGAAGCCATGTCCAAAACCGAGCCCGAGAACGGCGTTCGGGGCGATGCGGGCGCGCTTGCCCCGCCAGCCGGCCCACCGGCCCCCACCTCGCCGGCCGAGCAAATCCTCGCACTTGCCATCGCCCGTTTCACCTCGGCGCCCACGGACAGCGCGCCGGAAGCAAACCTCAAAACTGCCGAAATCCGCGGCAATATTCCCCAGCTCACGCTTGGCGCGGTGGCCGCGCTCCTGGTCCGCATCCACAGCGCCGCCCCCACCGACGCGGCCGAAAACCGATGAACGCACCCATGAACATGACGCATGAATACGCCCGCGATATCGGCCGGCTGACCGATTTGGTTCTCGCCGCGCGCGCGATCCTGGCCGATGGCCGCATCGTCGATCTATCCGGCCTCGCGCAACAAGTGCGCGCGGTCACCGACAAGCTGCGCGTGAGCCGGCTCGACGATTCCCGGTCCATCAAGCCTGCCCTGCTGTTGCTCGTCGAGGAATTCGACCGCCTTCGCGACGAAATCTGCCGCCAGCACGTGGTCTTGTCCCACGAGTTGAAGAATCTCGACATCCGCCACGGCGCCGCGACGGCCTACGGCCGTCTCGGCTGATCTTTCCATGGACATGGACGTTTACCTGCGTTTCGTTGCCTCGCTTGCCTTCGTCCTCGCCCTGATTGCGGTCGCGGGCTGGGCAGTGCGGCGTTACGGCTTCGGCGCCTATTCAACGCGCGGCGGAAAGGTCGCGCGGCGCATCGCGATCGTCGAACAGATCACGCTCGACACCAAGCGGCGCCTGGTCCTATTGCGCCGCGATGACGTCGAACATCTCGTGCTCCTCGGCACCGCCGGCGATCTCGTGATCGAGACCGCGATCCCGGGCGACGCGCGCGCAATCACCGCACCAGGCCCGACTTCGCCAGACCGGGAAACGGCGGACGGACAATACCGCGGCCACGAACCGCCCGGAGCAGCCAAGCCGCGCGACGCGACGGAACGAACGCCCGTCATCCGTGATGCACCGAAAATCTTCGACGCCTTGAAACTCGTCGAACGCATCGCGCACGCAGCCAAACTCAAGGCCGCCGGCCACGCGCGGCGCGCATGACCAACCCGTCCCCGACCTTTGGATGCCGCCGCATTAGGGCTTTCGGACAAGCCGCACTTCTCGCTGTCGCGGCCCTCGCCGCTCTCGGCCTTGGCGCCTATGTCCTTGCGCCCGGGACCGCCGCCGCGCAAACGCTCTCGCTCGACCTCGGCAATGAAGGCACGGTTACGGGGCGCTTGCTTCAGCTTCTGGCGCTGGTCACGGTTCTGTCGCTTGCGCCGTCGATCCTGGTGATGGTCACCTCATTCACCCGCATCGTGATCGTCCTGTCCTTCCTGCGCAGCGCCATCGGCTTGCAGCAGACCCCGCCCAATGTCGTGCTGATCTCGCTTGCCCTGTTCCTCACGGCGTTCATCATGGCGCCGATCGCCGAGCAATCGTACAATGACGGTATCAAGCCATTGATGGCCGAGAAGATCAGCGAGGCCGAGGCCTTCGCGCGCGCAAGCGCTCCCGTGCACAAATTCATGCTCGGCCACACCCGCAGCCGCGATCTTGAATTGTTCGTGAACGTGACCGGCCAGAGCTTCGAATCGCCCGACAAGGTTCCGCTTCAGACCTTGATTCCGGCCTTTCTCATTAGCGAGCTGCGGCGGGCCTTCGAGATCGGATTCCTGCTGTTCGTGCCCTTCATCATCATCGACATGGTGGTGGCCTCCATCCTCATGTCCATGGGCATGATGATGCTGCCGCCGGTGATGATCTCGCTGCCGTTCAAGCTCATTTTCTTCGTGCTCGTGGACGGCTGGTACATGGTCGCGGGCTCGCTGGTGCAGAGCTACGCAACCTGATTGGGGTCAACTACCCTTTCTTCCCCGGACGCTTTTCGCCGCCGATGAACTTGGCCGCCAGCGACGCTTCCAGAAACTCGTCGATCCGGCCATCAAGCACGGCCTGGGTATTGCCCGTCTCCACCCCCGTGCGCAGATCCTTCACGAGTTGATAGGGGTGGAGGACATAGGACCGGATCTGGTGGCCCCAGCCGATATCGGTCTTCTGCGCCTGCTGCGCCTGGAACTGCGCCTCGCGCTTTTGTAATTCGGCCTCGTACAGGCGGGCCTTCAGCATCGCCATGGCGGTCGCGCGGTTCTTGTGCTGGCTGCGCTCGTTCTGGCATTGAACGACGATATTGGTCGGAATATGGGTGATGCGCACCGCCGAATCGGTCACGTTGACGTGTTGTCCACCCGCACCCGAGGAGCGGTAAGTATCGACACGCAGGTCCTTCTCGTGAATCTCGATATCGATCGAATCATCCACCACGGGATAGACCCACACCGAGGCGAACGAAGTATGCCTGCGCGCCGCCGAATCGAAGGGCGAGATGCGCACCAGGCGATGCACGCCCGATTCGGTCTTGAGCCAGCCATAGGCGTTCTGCCCGATCACCTTGTACGTGGCGCTCTTGATGCCGGCACCCTCGCCGGCGCTTTCCTCGACCCATTCGAGCTTGTAACTGCGTTGCTCGGCCCAGCGCACATACATGCGCGACAACATCTCGGCCCAGTCCTGGGATTCCGTGCCGCCCGCGCCGGCGTGAACCTCGACGAAGCAATCATTGCCGTCGGCCTCGCCCGACAGCAAGGCCTCGAGCTCGCGCTTGGACGATTCGACCCGCAAGGCCGCGAGCGCCTTTTCGGCATCCGCGGCGACGCCTTCATCGCCCTCTGTCTCGGCCATTTCCAGAAGTTCTAGATTTTCGCTGAACGCGCCCTCAAGCCGCTCGAAGCCCTCGATGGCGGACGCGATCGCGGTGCGTTCGCGCATCACTTTTTGCGCGTCCTCGGGCTTGCTCCACAACTCGGGCTCCTCGGCCCGGGCATTCAGCTCCGCGAGGCGCGCCTTGGAAGCGTCGAGGTCAAAGAGACCTCCTCAGCAGCTCTAACGACTGCCTGATTTGATCTACGACACTCTGCATTTCGGCGCGCATGACGTTCTCCGCTGGCGTGACGCGGACTGTAGTGGAGCGCCGCGCATTCCGACAAGCGCCGCGTTGCTGGCCGCGCGGCGCCTAATAGAGGCCGCCCGTGCCCTGAGCGGGCAAGCCACCCTGAGGCGTGTCGTCGGAACTGCCTACTCCCTCGATCATGCCCGCAGGGCCGCTGCCCGGCGGACGGTCGGCCCGGTAGGCCTCGAGGATCGATTTTTCGCCGCCGCGCGCCGGCTGACCGGTCGCTGGATTGATGCGCACCAGGCGTACGCCCTCGGGAACGCGGAAGGGCACATCAGGCCGGTCCTTCAGCGCCTCGACCATGAACTCCTTGAAGATCGGAACGGCGGCGGAGGCGCCGGTTTCCTTCGCGCCGAGGGATTCGGGCTGGTCGAAGCCGATATAGACGCCGAACACGAGGTTGGGCGTAAAACCGATGAACCAGGCATCGAGCGAATCGTTCGTGGTACCGGTCTTACCCGCGAGCACCTTGCCAAGCTCGGCGATGCGCGCGCCCGTGCCGCGATGGATAACCCCCTCCATCATCGAGACGACCTGAAAGACCGAAATCGGATCGGCGATTTGCTCGCGCGCATCGGGAAGATCGGGCGGCTCGCCGCCTTGCCATGACTTGCTCTTGCACCCCGGGCACGCCCGCGAGTCCGCCACCAGAACATTGCGGCCTTCCTTGTTCTGTACCCGATCGACGAGGGTCGGCGAGATCTTCCATCCGCCATTGGCCAACATGGCGTAGGCGGTGGCAAGACGCATCAGCGTGGTTTCGCCCGCGCCCAGGGACTGCGAGAGAAAGCGCGGCATGCTGTCTGTCACGCCGAAGCGCTCGGCCAGGCTCGCCACGCGCTCCATGCCGATGGCCTGAGCCAGGCGCACGGTCATGAGATTGCGCGACAGCTCAATGCCGATCCGCATCGGGACGGGGCCGTAAAACTGCCCCGAATAATTCTCGGGCTTCCATTTTGGCAGGCCCGGACCCTGATCAATGACGATGGGCGCATCGAGGATGATCGTCGAGGGCGTATAACCCGCATCCAAACCGGCGAGATAGACGAAAGGCTTGAAGGCCGAGCCTGGCTGGCGCTTGGCTTGCGTGGCGCGGTTGAAGGCGCTGATGTCCTGGCTGTAGCCCCCGACCATGGCGAGGACGCGGCCGGTATGCGGATCGAGCGCGACCGCCGCGCCTTGAATCGCTGGAATCTGGCGTAGCGCGAACGACGCGGCTTCGCCAGCCTTGGCCGATTCTACGGATTTGACTGGCTCGACGCAGATCACGTCGCCTTGGGCGAGCACGTCGGAGGGCTGGCGAATGGCGGGGCCTTGGGCATCGACATTGATGAATTTTCGCGCCCAGGCGAGTTCGGCTAGCGGAACGGTCCCGCGCGTACCGTCGGCAAAGCCGATCTCGGCGCGCTCGGATTTGAGCTCGAGCACGCTCGCCAGACGCCACGGCCAGAGCCCCGCAGGGTGCGGCACTTCCGCCAGGCGTTTTTCCCAGCCCGCGCCGGGGGCGATGCGCGCGACCGGCCCGCGCCAGCCATGGCGGCGGTCATAGGCGCGCAGGCCCGCCCGGAACACCCGGTCGGCGATCGCCTGCAATTTCGGATCGAGCGAGGTGCGCACCACCAAACCGCCGCGATAGATGGCGTCCTCGCCGAACTTGCCTTGAACGAGGCGGCGGACTTCTTCCGAGAAATACTGCGCCCGCACGATGTCCTCGTCGCGTGAGCGCGTAATAAGAGGCTCGGCGAGCGATTCCTTGTACTCGGCGGTCGAGATGAATCGCTCGTCGCGCATGCGTTCGAGCACCCAGTTGCGGCGCGCAACGGCGGCCTGGGGATAGCGGACCGGATGATAATTGTTCGGCGCCTTGGGCAGTGCCGCGAGATAGGCGGCCTCGGGCACCGTCAACTCGTCGAGCGCCTTGCCGAAATAATTCACCGCCGCCGCCGCCACGCCGTACGAGCCAAAGCCGAGATAGATTTCATTGAGATAGAGCTCGAGGATGCGATCCTTCGACAGCGCGCGCTCGATGCGCGTCGCCAGGATGGCTTCCTTCACCTTGCGCGCAAGCGAGACCTCATTGGTCAGAAGGAAATTCTTCGCGACCTGCTGGGTGATGGTGGAGGCGCCGCGCGGCCGCCGCTCGGCGGCGACGTTCGAGAGATTCTGCATCGCGGCGCGCGCGATCGAAAACACATTGACGCCGGGATGGCTGTAAAACTCGCTGTCCTCGGACGCGAGGAAGGCATCGATGACGCGCCGCGGCACCTCCGCGACGGGCACGAAGACGCGGCGCTCGGTCGCGAATTCGGTCAGCAAGCGCCCGTCGCCCGCATGGACCCGCGTGACGATCGCGGGCTGATAATCGGCCAATTGTGCGTGATCGGGCAGGTCGCGGCCGTAATGCCAGAACAGATATAGCCCGCCCACCGCGCCCAAGACCGCGCACGCAAGGCCGAGCACGGCCAAGCGGCCGAACCAGCGCACAACACCGAACACGCGCCCGCCCCCCCCGCCCGAGCCTTTTCCGGGCACGGGCGCATCCGGCTCTGGACTCAAGGGGGCGCTTGCTCGTCCACCACCCACGCCTGGCCTTGCCACCAAATCTGGTTCCCCGGATGGCGGGGCATCTTTCGCCCCACCGATAAGCGGACGCGGCTCGACCAGCCAGGAGGCTAGGCGCGCGGTGGATCGGCGATGATCGGGACGGTCGGCCATGGAACGCGCCGATTATAGCGCCTTGCCCCAGCTTGTCAGGGCGCGCGGGGAGCGCCCCGAAACGACGGGCCCTATGGCGATGGGCCCTGTGGCAATGAGCCCTGTGGCGATGAGCCCCTTCAGGCATGGAAGCTTTCGCGTGCCCGATCCCTCATAATTTCAGGCTCGATTGCTAGGCCATTCCGGCCATCATTTGCCGCCTGGAACGGCCGAAGCCACGCACCCGCCCGTTTGTCGCCACGCGAACCGACCAAGCGCCGCAAGCCTTCCCGAGCGATCCGTGCCATGTCGGCGACGCCGAGGGGCTGGACAAAAAATCAGGCCGGGCCCCGAGGGGGATTCGGGGCCCGGCCATCGGCGTCAGGCGGAATGCGTCAGGACTTCGGCGGCATAATCACCGTGTCGATGACGTGAATTACGCCATTCGACGCCGCAATATCAGTCTTCGTCACATTGGCGTCGTTGATCATCACGTTCTTGCCTGCGGTCTTCACGGTAATCATCTTGCCGTTTACCGTCTTGGCCTGAGTGAGCTTGACGACATCGGCGGCTTTCACATTACCGGCGACGACGTGATAGGTGAGAATCGCGACACGCTGCTCCTTATTTTCCGGCTTGAGCAGATTCTCACCCGTCCCGGCGGGTAGCTTGGCGAATGCCGCATCGGTGGGCGCGAAGACCGTGAACGGCCCCGGCCCCTTGAGCGTTTCCACCAGCCCGGCGCTGCCGAGCGCCGTCGCAAGGGTCTTGAACTGCCCGGCCGACACCGCCGTATCAACGACATCCTTGTTCCCGGTGGCATGGGCCGGGGCGACCGCGAGCGCGATTCCGGCGGCAGCACACATCGCTAGCGCTAATTTTTTCATTTGAACGACCATCACTTGGTCTCCTTTAGGTGATTGAGGGGGTAATCCTTGCTAACGAAATGTCATTTGGTGATAATAATTTATCGTTTCAAGATAATTTCTTGCAGCGGGCTCCGATTATCACTACGGATGAATACGCTTGCGGGATTTCTCCTCCAGGTAGAAAACCGCCCCAAAAAGGGAAGCAAAAAGGGAAGAATGTCGGATGGACACATTGCGCACGGGGCTGTCTCACTACCGGATTGGCCCAAAGGTCCATGCGCTGCGCAAACGCAAGAAGCTTTCCCTTGTCCAGCTTGGCGCCCATACCGGGCTGTCATCGGCCATGTTGTCGAAAATCGAGCGCGGCCAATTATTTCCCACGCTACCGACGCTGCTGCGGATAGCGATGGTCTTCGACCTGGGCCTCGACCATTTCTTCGTCGATGCCGAGAAGCGCCGGATCTTGGCGGTGGTGCGCAAGGCGGATCGCATCCGCCTGCCCAACCAGCCGGGCAAAGGACATCCGGCATATTTCTTCGAGAGTCTCGACTTCCCGGTGAACAACCGGAAAATCCATGCATTCCATGCCGTGTTCCCCCACGAGTCGCGCCCATCGCCGTCGCACGCGCACGAGGGAGAGGAGCTCATTTACGTGATATCGGGCGCGATTGTCGTCACCGTGGACGGGCGGGACATCGCTTTGGCCGAGGGCGATGCGATGTATTTCGATTCGAACCTGCCGCACAATTATCGCGGAGACGCCAAGACGCCTTCGGCGGCGATGGTCGTCGTCGCGCAATGATCGCGCTCGTCTTCAGTCCACCCCTGCGCCCCGCCGGCCCAGGCCCTGCCCCGAACGCAAAACGGCGCCGGGTTTCCCCGGCGCCGCTCGCTAGAAAATATTACCGACCGACCTAGACGAGGAAATCGTCGGCCACAAGATTGGCCGCGGTCACGCCCACGAGGCGCACCTCGTCGGTGCCGTTCAAGTCGATCAGCGTGTCGGCGCCCACCTGGCTCATGCGCGCCTGGACATCGGCGAAGGTGTTGAGCCCCGCCACGCCCGAAAGATCGAGCACATCGCCCGCACCGGCCCCACCTTGGAAATCGGCGATGCGATCCTGACTGCCGCCGTCGGAGAAGACAAAGGAGTCGTTACCCGCGTTGCCGGTCAGCGTGTCGTCGCCGCCGCCGCCCGCCAGCACATCGTTGCCGGCGCCGCCGACGAGAGTGAGGTCGTCGAACCCCACTGTCGAGAACGTGAAGTTGTCGATGGTCCACCACCGGCTGTCGGCGCCCGCATCGACCGTCAGCGCGTCGATCCCGGCCCAATCGAAATCGCGCCAGCCACCAGGTGCGAAGCTGGTTGAGAACAACTCAGCCCCGTTATTGTAGCCCTTGACGGTAATGCTGCTGGCGCCGGACCAGTTCAAGAAATACGCGCCTTCGAAGGTGATCGTGCCGGTCCCTTGCCAATCGATATGGCCCACATTGCTGCCGTATCCGTTCCAGGCGGAGTTCCCGGACAGGGCGGGGGACCCGCCGCCCGCCAGGATGTCCTCCAAGGAGCCGAATCCGAGTTGATCGACGGACCAGTTGAACCCGCCATAGCCGGTCGGCACGTTCGCACTGCCCCCGGCGATATCGTCGAAGGTCAGAACGGTTGCAAGCGTATCGGCGACTTGCGTCGAGTACGTGAAGTTATCGATGGTCCACCACCGGCTGTCGGCGCCGGCATCGACCGTCAGCGCGTCGATCCCGACCCAATCGAAATCGCGCCAGCCGCCGGGTGCGAAGCTGGTTGAGAACAGCTCGACCCCGTTATTGTAGCCCTTGACGGTAACGCTGCTGGCACCCGACCAGTTCAAGAAATACGCGCCGTCAAACGTGATGGCATCGCTGCCTTGCCAAACGATATGGCCCACATTGCTGCCATATCCGTTCCAGGCGGAGTTCCCAGACTGGGCGGGGGACCCGCCGCCCGCCAGGATGTCCTCCAGGGAGCCGAATCCGAGTTGATCGACGGACCAGTCGAACCCGCCATAGCCGGTCGGCACGTTCGCACTGCCCCCGGCGATATCGTCGAAGGTCAGAACGGTCGTCTCGGGGGTCTCGTACTCGTAAAGAACGACCGTATTGATGGTCGCCGTGTCGGTCCCGCCATGGCCGTCTTGGACCTGGTACGTGAAGCTGGAGTTCGACGGATTGGCCCCCGCGTCGAACGTCAGGGCCGCCAGATTCGCCATGGAGAGTGACTGGCCGGCCGTGACCGCCACACCGCCCAGCCGAATCGTGCCGTTCGTCGGCAGCGAAAGAACTTGAGCGGTCAGGATATCCCCGTCGAGATCGGTCGGCGCGGAGATGTTGAGCGAGGACACGGACTTTCCGGCCGGCAGAATGACCATCTTGTCCGCTTCCGCCACCGGCGCGTCGTTCGTCGCGTGGACATTGATGGCGACCGATGTCGAATCCGCGCCCGCCCCGCCCGCGCCCGTGTGGCCCTGGTCATTGACGGTTGCGACCAGCGCGTCGGTGCCGTTGTAATTGGCGTCCGGCGCATAGACGACGCCCGAGGCCAGCGCCGCGTTCAGCGCCGCCTGGCTGCCCGTGAACGACAGCGTCCCGTCGCTGCCGTTGGAATCCACGAAAGTCAGCCCCGCCGAAGAGACCAGCGCCAGATCGCCGTGCGCCACGCTCAGCGACACGAGGATCGGGTTCGAACCCGCATCGATGTCGGAGACGCTCAAGCCGCCGACCGTGACCGCAATGTCCTCATTGGTTCCCACGCCCAAGGCCGTCAGGCTCACCGCGTCCAAGGTCGGACCGTTCGCCGTGCCGTTCTGGCTCGCGAAGGCAAGCGTCGTTGCCGCCCCGGTCGCCGTAAACGTGAAGGTATGCGGCGTCCAGCCCATGCTGGTATGTGTCCCGGCCGTCGCCGAGAAAGTCGCGGACTCCGAGCCCGCGCTCACCTGAACCGTGCGCGCGCTCGTCGAGTTCGGATTCGCCGCCATGGAGAACGTCACCGCGTACTCGACGCCCGCCGTCGTCGCGAGGCTCTGGCTCACGCCTCCGCTATTGAAGCCGTTGAGATCCAGGCTGTAGGTCCCATTCGCGGACTGCCAGGTGCTCGAGGGCACGCGGTCAATATCCGTTCCCGTCACCGTCCAGCCCGTGAGCGCCGTCGAGCCCCCGGTGTAGTACCCGGCCGAACCCGCTTCGAACGAGCCGTTCACCAGCGTGCCCAGGACCGAATGTCCGATATCCGGCGCGTCGTTGACGGGGTTCACCGTCACGGAAACGGTCGCCGAGGAGGTTGCCCCCGCTCCGTCCTGCATCGTGTAGCGGAACGAGGCCGTGCCGCTGAAGTTGGCGGCCGGCGAAAACAGCAGCGAGCCCGCGGAAATGCCCACCGTCCCGTTCACCACGAGGCCGACGGATGTGATCGTTTTCGTGTCGCCCGCGTCCACGTCCGTGTCGTTCGCGAGCAATGAGGCATGCGAGATCGTCAGCGGCGTGTCCTCGTTCGTCGAGGCCGTGTCGTTATTCGCCACCGGCGCGTCGTTGACGGGGTTCACCGTCACGGAAACGGTGGCGGACGAGGTCGCCCCCGCCGCGTCCCGCATCGTGTAGGTGAACGAAGCCGGGCCGTTGTAGTCCACGTTCGGCGTGAAATACGCCACACTGCCCGCCAGCGACACCGCGCCGTTCACAGCGCCGCCCACGGACACCAAGGTCTTGGTGTCGCCCCCGTCCGCGTCCGTGTCGTTGGCGAGCAAGGTCGCGCTCGCGATCGCAACGAACGCATCCTCGTTCGTCGAGGCCGTGTCGTTGTTCGCCACCGGGCCGTCGTTCACGCCGCCGATCTCGATCGTCACCGTCGCCGAGGATGTAGCACCGTGCTCGTCGGCCACGACATAGGTGAAGGTGTCGGTCGCGATCTCGCCTTCGGCCAGGTGCTGGAAGAGCGCAAGCGGATCGTAGGTGATCTGGCCGGCACTCAGCGATACCGAGGCACCCGCGGCGCTGGCGGACGAAACCGATACAACGTTCAGGACATGGCTTTGGTCCACATCCGTGTCGTTGGACAGCAAGAAACTTTCGGAGAACGTGCGCGCCGTGTCCTCGTCCGTGAAGCCGTTGCCCGTCGCATCGCCCGGAATGCCGCCGATTTCGACGAAGGAATACAGTCCGGCATCGTAAAGATCGTTCCAGTATCCGCCGCCCCACATATGGGCGTAATCCTCGTTACCCGCGTTGTTGGGCTCCGATCCGGGTTGCCACGCGGCGTATTGCGTCGCCGTGCCGCCGGTGCCGCCCACCCAGAATTGCTGACCGGCCTCGGGGCCGTCCACCCAGCGCCAATCGCCTTCGGACGCGGCGTCCGAGGCGCCGATCCAGGTGAAATTGCCGCTATTGAACATGAGTGCGTCGAGGAACGCGTTCTCCTGCGCGCTCGTCACTGTCGCGAGATAGCCACCCAAGGCATGGGCGTTCGCCATCGCGTCATGGAAGCTCATGCCCGCAGTCACCCATTGGTAGAAATGGCCGTTGTCCGGGTTGAGCGTGAAGCCGTCCGGAACGCCCGTCAGCGAGTCGTCATTCGCAACCGGCCCGTCATTCGTGCCCGTCACCGTGATGGTCACGGTCGAGGACGACGTGGCGCCGTGCTCATCCGCCATGGTGTAGTTGACCGTCGCGATCGCCGTGTCGCCGACGTTCAGATAGTCGAAGGACGTGCCCGGATCGAAGGCGACCTGGTTCGCATCGACCGAAGCCGCGCCGCCCGAGACCGCGCTCGCGCTCACCAGCGTGAAGGAATGGCCGTTGTCCACATCGGTGTCGTTGGCGAGGACGTCGATGAGAAGGGCCTCGTTCTCGTCGCCGGCCGCCACATCGGCGTTCGCCACCGGACGGTCGTTCACGCCCGTGAGATGCACGGTCACCGTCGCCGAGGACGTGGCGCCGTGTTCGTCGGTCATGACATAGCTGAAGGTGTCGTCCGCCGTCTCGCCCTCGGCGAGAGCGTCGGCTGCGGCCGCGTTCGTCGAATCGTAGTGCACCGTGCCGTCCGGATTGATCGTGACGGTGGCGCCCAGCGCGCTCGTGCCCTGCACCGACACGACCGACAAAACCGCGCCGTCATCGATATCGGTATCGTTGGCCAACACGTCGAAATCGGCCGTGAAGTTTTCGGTCGTGTTGCCGCCGCCGATCACGATTTCGTCGTAGGTGATGTAATTGCCGTAGCCGCCGTAAGAATCAAAGGCGTCGCGGAACACGAGCAGATCGATCTGGCCGAATTCCGCCGGCAGATCCACATGCGTGAAGGGTTCGGAATAGTAGTAGTACCCGGCATATTCCGGATACGCCAAGGTCGAGGCCACCAGCTGGCCGTCGCGATAACCCTCGATCCCAAGCCCGAAGCCGCCCGGGCCGAAATCATAATAGGCCTGGCCGACATTGAGCGAGGACACGCCGAAATCCGCGCCGTCGATGCGCGCGATGGACGGCGCGTAATAGCCGTAGTCGGCCCACGCGACCGCGGTATCGGCGCCGTTGCCGCCTGTGCCGAAGTTCCAGTCGTAGTAGTAGGCGGCCGTGCCGAAGACGTAATCGCCGTAGGTAAAACCGTTGACGCCGTCGGGATTGGTGGTCCAGTTCCAGTTCAAGAGCGAGTAGTCGTCGAAGCTCAGCACCTCGCTCGTACCGCCGCCCCCGCCCGTGGCCGTGTATTCGTCGTCGTTTGCCACCGGGCCGTCGTTCACGCCCGTGACCGTGATCGTCGCGGTGGCCGAGGACGTGGCGCCGTGCTCGTCCGCCATGGTGTAGGCGATCTCGACCGAGGCCGTGTCGCCGACATTGAGATGATCGAAATCCGTGCTCGGCTCGAACGAGACCTGGTTCGCATCGACCGCGGCCGCGCCGCCGCCCGAGACGGAATCCACGCTCGACAAGGTGAAGCTATGGCCGTCATCGACATCCGTGTCGTTGGCGAGCACGTCGATCAGCAACGCTTCGTTCTCGGTTCCGCCCGCCGTGTCGGCCACGGCCACCGGGCCGTCATTCGTGCCCGTGACCGTGATCGTCGCCGTGGACGACGAGGTCGCGCCGTGCTCGTCCGCCATGGTGTAGGACACCGTGACCGAGGCCGTGTGGCCCACATTCAGGTGATCGAAATCCGCGCCCGGATCGAACGCGACTTGGTTCGCGCTCACCGAGGCCGAACCGCCGCCGGAGACGGAGTCCACGCTCGCGACGCTCAGGACATGGCCGTCGTCCACATCCGTGTCGTTGGCCAGCACGTCGATCAGCAGCGCTTGGTTCTCCGTGCCCGCAGCCGTGTCGGCCACCGCCACCGGCCCGTCATTGGTGCCCGTGACCGTGATCGTCGCCGTCGCCGAGGACGTGGCGCCCGCGAGATCGGAGATCGTGTAGCTGAACGTGTCGGTGACCACGGCGCCTTGCGCCAGGTGCTGGAGCACGGCTGTCGGGTCGTAGGAATAGCCGCCGTTCGCCGCGACCGTCACCGTGCCGCCCAGCGCGCTCGCCGCCTGGAACGAGACGACGGATAGCTGGTCGAGATAATCCGGATCGGTGTCGTTGCCCAGGACATTGCCGGTGGCGATATTGTCTTCCGTCGTCGCATTGGCGTCGGCGTTCGCCGTCGGGCCGACATTGGTCAGCACCAGATTGACGCCTTCCCAATCGCGCACATCGAGATCGAAGGAAGTGAACTGGAATAGCGGGCCGTTATCGCCATTGGGATTGCTGTTGACGGCGAGGAAGGCGTTGAACGCCGCCAGATCGGCCTGGAAGGCCGCCGAGGTATACTCGCCGTAGGTCAGGGTGAGGCGCAGCGTATCGACGCCGAGGCCACCATCGTAATAATCCGATGCGCCCAAATTTTCGACGCCCGTGTAATTGCCGATATCGTTGCCCTGTTGGCCGTACAGCGCGTCATTACCCGCGCCGCCATCAAGATAATCGTTGAAGCTTTGTCCACTGCCAGAACCCGAACCGCCAGAACCCGAACCGCCATGGCCTGAACCGCCATGGCCTGAACCGCCGCGGCCCGAACCGGCGCGGCCCGAACCGGCGCCGCTACCGGAGCCAGCACCCGCATCGCCGTACAACACATCGTTGCCCGCGCCGCCAAGAACGGCGTCGTTGCCCTGGCCACCGATGGCAAGATCATTGCCCGCGCCGCCATCGAGATAATCGTTGAAACTCTGGCCGCTGCCGGAACCCGAACCACCACCATCACCGCGTAGCACATCGGCCCCCTCGCCACCGAACAGCGAGTCCGCGCCCGCACCGCCGGAAACCGTGTCATTGCCCGCGCCGCCGAGAACGACATCGTTGCCGCCCTTGGCGTCGATGGAATCGTTGTCCGCGCCGCCATCGATGGAATCGTTACCCTTGCCGCCCGTGATCTTGTCGTTGCCCGCGCCGCCCGAAATCAGGTCCGCACCGCCGCCGCCCGAAATCGAATCGTCGCCCGCGCCGCCATCGATCACGTCGTCGTCCTTGCCGCCCGTGATCTTGTCGTTGCCGTCGCCGCCCGAAATAAGGTCGGCGCCGCCGCCGCCCGAAATCGAATCGTCGCCCGCGCCGCCATCGATGGAATCGTTGCCTTTGCCGCCCGTGATCTTGTCGTTGCCCGCGCCGCCGAACAGCGTGTCGTTGCCTGTACCGCCAGCGATGGTGTCGTTGCCCTCGCCGCCCAAGAGCACGTCATTGCCCGAGCCGCCATCGAGCGAGTCGTCCCCCGCGCCGCCATCGAGCCTGTCGTTGCCGTCATCGCCCGAGAGCTTGTCGTGCCCAGCCTCGCCGTAAATCAGGTCGTTGCCCGTGCCGCCCGTGACCGTGTCGTTGCCGGCCCCCGCATTGACCGTGTCATTGCCCCCGCCGGCATCGATGACGTCCGCACCAGATGTGCCATTCAGCAAATCTTGGAGATTGGTGCCCTTGATCTTTGCCATCGTCGCGGTCTCCCACAGAGCAAGCAGTGCAAAACGAAAAAAGAAATACTTATAAGATTATCGCTAGTTCACATGACGCAAAACCTAGCGCAATGCCAACTTACCAATTTTTGATTGCGCTATCAAAAACAATCTCTGCGCGTTACAGAAAAATCTATATGAATTAAGGCCCTAAGGGTAAGTTTAAGTACCTAGAATTGGTGAGAGATACCGCGCCCGGACATGGGCGGTTGAGAAGGGCGTCACTATCAACATCAACTCAAAACACATCTAAAACCGTAAACCGAAGACTCACCTGGAACTATATGTAGTTATCAATAAAAACGGCCCGAAGGCTTTTCCCTGAGTGCAACCGCTCGCAATCGACGGACATGGTCGCGCCGGAAGACCCGCGCCTCAGGCCCCGCGCGCCTCGACCCAGGCCCTGCGCCAAGCCATGATGCCCTGCCCTCTCCCCGAGACATGAAAAATCCGTGGCCGAGAAATCGAAAAATGCCGTGATCGGCGCCGGCATCGTGGGCGCATCGTGCGCGCTTGCCCTGCGCCGGCGCGGACACGAGGTCGTCTTGTACGATCCCGAGCCGCCCGGCAGCCTGACATCCTCGGGCAATATGGCACTGATCGCCACGAGCCACATCACGCCCTTCGCCCTGCCCGGTTTTTGGAAACAGGTGCCAGCGATGCTCGCCGATCCGCTCGGCCCGCTCGCAATACGATGGCGGCACATGCCCGCGCTCATGCCGTGGCTGTGGCGCTTGTTGCGCGCAAGCCGGCCGGCGGAAGTCGCGCGCATCTCCGCCGCACTCGCAGCCGCCGCCGCCCAAGCCGAGCCCGAGTGGCGCGCCTTGCTCGGCGCGCCGTCCGCCGACGCGCTTATCCGACGCGAGGGCTTGTTATTCGTCTATCGCAGCGCGTCTGCCTTGGCCCAAGGAGCGCCCGAACAGGAGCTGCGCGCGCGCGCGGGCGCGCGCGTTTCGCGCATCGGCCCCGAGGAACTGCGCCAGATGGAATCCGCGCTCGCGCCCGATTTAGCGGGCGGTTATTTTTTCCCCGATGTCGCGCACGTCGCCGATCCGCGCCGCGTGACCGAAACCGTTATCGCCGCGTACCTCGCCGAGGGCGGAGCGCTCGAGCGCCAAGCGGTACGCGTCATCGAGATCGATCCCGAGGGCCGGCCGCGCCTGCGCTTGGAATCGGGCGCGCGCCTTTTCGATCGCGCGGTGCTCGCGGCCGGCATCTGGTCGCCGTCCCTGCTGCGCCCGTTCGGGATTCGCATACCGCTCGAATCCGAGCGCGGCTATCATCTGATGCTGCCCGATCCCGGCGTGCGCCTGCGCCGCCCGGTGGGTGCCGGCGATCACCGCTTCATGATGACGCCGCTCGAGACCGGCTTGCGCCTCGGCGGGACGGCGGAATTCGCCGGCATCGACGCCCCGCCCAATTGGGCGCGCGCCGACCGCTTCCTCGAACCCGCGCGGCGCTATCTGCCCGGCCTCGGGGGTGCGGGCGCCACGCGCTGGATGGGCCATCGCCCCTCGACCCCCGATTCCCTAGCCGTCATCGGCGCGGCACCGGGGTTGCGGCATGTCATCTGCGCCTTCGGTCACGGCCATCTGGGCTTGACGCAAGGCGCTTGGACCGCGCGCCATGTCGCGGACATCGTCGCCGGCGCCACGGCCCCCGCCGCGTTCGATCCGGCCCGGTTTGGCTGAGGCCCAGCCTCGACCCGGATGAGCTTATCGCTAAGATGGCTTCCGGCCACTATCATCCAAGACCGCTATCAGCCAAGAAACGAACGGAGACGTCATGCTCAAGACCCACCATGTCGATTGCATCTACACCCACACCGAAGGCGAGCCGACGTGCATCGTGCATTCGGGCATTCCCTATCCCGCGGGCACCGATATTCTTGGCAAGCGGCAATTCCTGGTCGAGCATTACGATTGGCTGCGCCGTGCGCTGATGCGCGAGCCGCGCGGCCATCGGAACATGTTCGGCGTCTTCGTGACGCCGCCGTCCACGCCGGATCACGACGCCGGCATGATCTGGATGGACTCGACGCGCTTTCACGACATGTGCGGCCACGGCACGATTGCTCTCGGCATGGCGATGGTGGCCAACGGCCTGGTGCGCCAGACGGGCGCGCGCACGATCATCCGCTTTGAAACCACCGCCGGCACCGTGACGGCCGAAGTCGATGCCGATTCCGAGCGCGCGCACTCGACGCGCTTCGAGAATGTGCCGTGTTACGTCGCCGAGCGCGACATCCCGGTCGATTTGCCGGGCGGCGACCGGGCGATGGTCGATCTCGCCTTCGGCGGCAATTACTTCTTCACTCTCGACTGGGGCAAGCGCACCCCGCGCGTCGCGCCCGAGAACGGCGCATTCTTCTCCGATCTCGGCTACCGGCTGAAAATGATGCTGCGCGAGAAGGTCAAGGTGCAGCATCCGACCCAGCCGCACATCTCGCACACCGATTTCGTCACCTTCTATCACGACTCCACGCGGGCCGAGGCGCTGTATCGCAATGTACACGTCTTTGCCGACGGTAAGATGGACCGCTCGCCGGGCGGCACCGGAACCTCGGCCATGATGGCGATGCTCGAATCGCACGGCCGCATGAAGGTCGGCCAAACGATCCGTTCCGAGGGCCTGCTCGGCAGCGGCACCTTCGAGGGCTGCCTCGTGCGCGAGACCAAGGTCGGCAATCATCGCGGCTTCGTGCCCACGGTCAAGGGCACGGCGAACGTGGTCGGTTACGCCAAATGGCTGATGACGCCGGACGATCCGATCAACGAAGGCTTCGTCATCGACTAGCGTCTGATCGCATGGCGCCCGGAACAACCCGCACGACCGAATTCGCGGGACAGATCGCGGTCGTTACCGGCGCGGCGCGCGGCATTGGCCTCGCCATCGCGCGCCTGCTGGCCGAGCGGGGTGCGGCCGTGTCGCTGTGGGACATGGACAGGGCCGCCTTGGGCGCGGCGGAGGCCGCGCTTTCGGCCAAAGGACTCGCCGTCTCGGCAAGCACTGTGGATGTGACGGACGAGCGCGCGGTCCTGCGCGCGCGCGACGGGGTTCTCGAACAAGCGGGCCGCGTCGATGTCTTGGTCAACAATGCGGGCATCTTCCCGACGACCGAGATTCGCACCATCGACGAAGCGGATTGGCGGCGCGTCTTCGCCGTAAATGCCTGGAGCGTATTCGTCGTCACGCGGGCCTTCATGGACACGATGATCGGGCGGCGTTACGGGCGAGTGGTCAATATCGGCTCGAGCGGAGCCTACGTGCCGAATCCCGGCCTGCCCCACTATGCGGCGGCAAAACTCGCCGTGCTTTCGCTCACGAAGAGCTTCGCTCTCGAACTCGCGCCGCATCAAGTGCTGGTGAATGCCGTCTCGCCCGGCAGCGTCGCGACCGAACGCCAGGCGGGCGCGCCCTGGCTCGTCGAGCGCGTGCCGCACATCCCCATCCGGCGCGCCGGCACGCCCGAGGACATCGCCGAGGTCGTGCTATTTCTCGCCTCGCACCGCAATCGCTTCGTCGTCGGCGAAACCATCATCGCCGATGGCGGGCTCAGGATGTACTAGCCCGGAGCACCCACGCTCGGGCCGGAGCGCCAAGCGGCCCTTCGCCCGCCCTTCAATGAAGCGCATAGTCCTTTTCCGTGCGCGATATCGCGCATGTTGCGCCATGGGAGTCCGACATGCTGTCCGGCCAGATCGCGCTCGCCATCGCCGCCGTCTTCGCGGGCGCGGCCCTCTATATCAATGTCGCCGAACACCCGGCCCGCCTCCTCCTCGACGACCGGTCCCTCCTCGCGCAATGGAAGCCCTCGTACAAGCGCGGATTTGCCATGCAAGCGACCCTGGCGGTCGCGGGGTTCCTGACGGGGGCCGCCGCGTGGTGGCAGACGGGAGATTGGGCCTGGCTTCTCGGCGCGGTCATCCTCGTCGCGAACTGGCCCTACACCCTGTTCGCGATCATGCCGACGAATATAAGGCTGATGGCCATCGACCCCGCCAACGCCGGACCAGAGTTGCGCGTGCTGATCGTGCGGTGGGGCCGACTTCACGCCATCCGAACGGTGCTTGGGCTCGCGGCGACGCTGATTTTCCTGCTTGCCTCGCAACGCTGAGCGTCCGAGGGCGATCGTCCCTAGGCCAATACGAAAGTTGGCAAGGGATAGCGCGCGGCTTCGGGCATGGGAACGAGCGCGATCGCCATGCGGCTGCGCGCGTTCGTGCGATCCTCGCCGACGACGCGGGTAAGCATGAGCGCGCCTTCCTCGAGCGCCGCCTCGATCAGCACGATGGGCGCTTCGGCGTCGAAGGCCGGATGGTGGGGTTTGAAGACGTGGCTATAGGCCACGATTCGTCCCCGGCCCGAGGCCTCGAACCACGCGAGCTTCTCCGACCAGCAATGCGGACACATGGGCCGCGGATAGAAAAACGCGCGTCCGCAATCGCCGCAACGCTGGAGCATGAGCCGGCCTTCGCGCCAACCCGCGATCAGAGGCGCGTTGGTCGCGTCCTCGCGCGGCTGGGGATAGGTTGGAGGATTCGCCATGTCGCCCATCATGCCCTCTCCAATACAACGGAAGCCGAACCCAGGCCGTGGCCGTAACCGACCATGCCGTAACCCGCAACGAGACCGCGCTCGACCTTCGGAATCTGCCGCGCGCCCGCCTCGTGCCGGAGCTGCGTCACCGCCTCCCACAACCCGATCATGCCGCCGCCCGCCCCTGTTTGGCCGCACGAGAGCTGGCCGCCGCCCGTGTTGAGCGGCAAGGTTCCGTTCCAGGCGAAATCGTGCCGCGCAAGAAAGCTCGGCGCCTCGCCTGCTCCGAAATAGCCCAAATCCTCGAGCTGGATCGCGACCATGACCGGGTAGTCGTCGTAGATTTGCGCGAACTGCATGTCCTTGGGACCATATCCGGCCCGCGCCCATAACCGGTCGCGATAGAGCGCCGCGCCGATATGGAGCGGCGCCACCTCGCCCGGCGGATGATTGTGCTGCTCGGCGCCCGACAGCACGCGCACGCCCTTGCCCTTGGGTGCGCGGTCAACCGCCGCGACAACCACCGCCTCCGCCCCAGTGCACGGCAACACGCAATCGAAAAGGCGCAAGGGATCGGCGATCATGCGCGCGTTGAGATAGTCGTCCATCGTCATGGGACCGCGCAGCAGGGCGTTGTCGTTGAGGGCGGCGCTGGCGCGCTGCCCCACCGAGATGCGGCCGAATTGCTCGCGCGTCGTACCGTAGGCTTCCATGTGCTTGCGCGTGACGAGGGCAAACAAGCCGTTCGGCCCGCCAAAGCCGTGCGGCTGGGCGTAATTCGACAGCGCCTGGTTGAAATTGCCCATCAGGCGGTAATGCGCGCCGACATCATAGAGATCGCCCGCAACGCAGAGCACCGCCTTGGCCTGGCCATCCTCGATCGCGCGCTTGGCCGCCAGCATCATGGCGACCGAGCCGGCCCCGCCGGCCGTGAAATAATCCGCGTACGACACGGTGATCCCGAACTGCTCGGCCAGCGTCACCGCATTGTCGGGCGGCAATTGGAAAGCGGCCACCGCCAAGCCGTCAATATCGCCGCGCGCCATCCCCGCCGAATCCAGCGCCCGGCGCGCGGCGTCCGCGAGATAGCCGACGAGCGTGCCTTGGGCGCGTTTGGAATAAGGCGTCTGGCCGCAGCCGACGATGCCGATATCGCTTTTAGCCATTGGTTCTATCCCGCATGACGCTCACGATCCGAAACTTGAAGAATTAAATCAGCCCAGCCGCGCGCAGCGCATCGAGCGCGCGCGCATCCATCCCCAGTAATGTGCGAAAGACATGGTCGTTGTCCGCCCCCGGCGCCTTGCCGGTCCAGCGCACTTCGCCCGGCGTCTCCGATAATTTCGGCGTGGGTGCGGGCATGCGCACCGTGCCGAAATGCGGATCGGCGACCGAAGCAAGAGCACCCCGCGCCGCGATATGCGCGTCCGCGAAGACCTCGGCCATCGAATTGATTCGCCCCAGGACAACTTTATGCGCCTCGGCGCGCGCCATCGCCTCGTCTGTCGTCAAGGTCGCAAACCACGCGCCCACATCGCGGTCCACCGAATCGCGCTCTCGCACCCGCGTCTCGATGGAGGCAAAGCGCGGCTCGGCCATGATCTCCGGTCGGCCCATCGCGGCCGCGAGATTGGCCATGATGGCGTTCGATCCCACGCTGATCGACACGAAACCGTCCTTGGTCGCGTAGATATTGCGTGGCACGTCCTCTTCCATCTGATTGCCCAGGCGCGGCTTCAGCTCGCCCGTCTGGTCGTAGCGCACCACGGCCGATTCGATGATGCGCAATAGCGGCTCGAACAGGCTTACGTCCACGACCTGGCCGCGCCCCGTGGCGCGGCGCGCGTTCAGGGCGGTGAGCGCGCCGAAAGCGGCGTAAGTCCCCGCAAGATAATCGCCGAGCGGAAAGGAGGACACCATCGGCCCGCGATCGGGATAACCCGTGAACGAGGACAGGCCCGAATAGCCCTCCGCGATGGTCGCGTAGCCGCCGCGCTGGCTGTAGGGCCCGGTTTGGCCGTAACCGGAGACGCGTACCCACACCACGCGGGGGAATTGCGCGGCAAGTTCGGCGGGGCCCAGGCCCCATTTTTCGAGCGTGCCGGGGCGGAAATTCTCGACCACCACGTCCGCGCGGCCGATGAGCGCCAGCGTGGCCGCGCGGGCCTCGATCCTGGATATGTCGAGCGTGGCGAAACATTTGTTGCGCCCGATCGTGGCCCAAAGGATCGAGGTGCCGTCCTTGGTCGGTGGCCATTCGCGCAAGGGATCGGGCTTGCCGGGTTTCTCGAGCTTGACGACCTCGGCGCCGAAATCGCCAAGCAGCGCGCCGCAGAACGGCCCGGCGAACATCGAGCCGATTTCCAAGACCTTGATATCGGCCAGCGCGCCGTTCGCCATCGAAGGATCAGCCGCGCGTCCGCGTCGTCGCCTTTTCGATACCGATCACCATGTCGATGACCAGTACGGTGATGATCGCGACGTAGATGGTGATGGCCGAGGTCGCGGCAAGGATCGGATCGATATTGTACTGGACGTAGTTGAACATCTTGACCGGAATCGTGATGAGGTCGGGCGTCGAGTTGAACACCGCGACCTCGACATCGATCCAGGAGATGATGAAGGCGAACAAACCGCCCGCGATGATGCCCGGCTTGATCTGGGGCAACGTCACCAGAAAGAAGGTCTTGAATGGCGTGGCGCCAAGGTCCTGCGCCGCTTCTTCCTGCGAGACGTCGAAACCGGCGAGCGAGGCGAGCGTCGTGCGCATGACATAAGGCATGACCAGGACGATGTGCCCCAGGAGCAGCGCCCAGAAAGTGCGCGCGATGCCGAGTTGCGAGGCGTACTGCAAAATCGCGACGCCGATGACGATGGTCGGCAGCACCAAAGGAGATAGGAACAGCCCGGTGACGGCGCGCTTACCCGAGAATTCCTTGCGCGCGATGACGAGGCCCGCCGGAATCCCTAGCGCCAGGGCGCCCAGCGTGGCACAGGCGGCCAGTTTGGCGCTGGTCCAAAGCGATTGAACGAAGGATGCATCGGTGAAGAACGCCTCGTACCAGCGCAGCGTGAAGCCGACGGGCGGAAACTTGAGATATTCGGTCGTGGTGAACGAAATCGCGATCACCACGAGAAGGGGAAAGGCGAGGAACGCAAGCGCCAACGCGCTGGCGCCCAGTAGGGCGCCGCGGCCTATGCGGTCGGAGAGTCTCGCCATGATCTAGGTCGTCCGTCCGTAACGCTCGATGATGGCGAGATAGGCGCCAATCAGGACGAGAGTCGAGACGAGGAGGACGACGGCCAAGGCACCGCCGAAGTTGAAATCGAAGACGGTGTTGTATTGCTGATAGATGAGCATGGACATGACGGTGCGCTTGCCGCCCGACAGGATCGACGGAGTGACATAGGCGCTGACCGAAAGCGTGAACACGATGAGCGAACCCGCGACGACGCCCGGCAAGCTGAGGGGCAAGGTTACCTTGAAGAAGGCGACGATGGGATTGGCGCCCAAATCGCGCGCGGCTTCCAAGAGCGCGGGCTCGAGGTTCTGGAGCACGCTCGCCACCGTCAACACCATGAATGGCACCATGATGTAGGTGAGGCCCACGACGATGCCGAACTCGTTGAATAGGAGCTGCATCGGCTTCTCCGCGAGCCCCATCCAAACGAGGGTTTCGTTGACGAATCCGCGCCGGCCGAGCAAAACCAGCCAACCGAAGGCGCGCACGATGGACGAGGTGAACAGCGGCGTCACGACCACGAGGAAGATGAACCGGCGCCACAGTTTGCTCCGGACGTGGAACGTCATCGTGTAGGCGAGCGGATAGCCGATCGCGATGACGATGAACGTCGTCCACAGCGCGAGCTTGAAGGAAAAGACCAGCGTCTCCAAATAATAGGCATCGGTCAGAACGCGGGCAAAATTGGTGAGCGTCGTCGCCCCTTCTTTCGTCGAGAAGCTCGTGGCGACGACCGAGGCGAAGGGAACGAGGAAAAAGACGATCAGATAGGCGACAGGAACGCCGAGAAGGAACGCAAGACTCAGCCGTCCGATCCGCATGGCCCCGTCTCCTGCGCCGTCTAGCGGGCGAGCACGCGCCCGCGTTCGGCCAACCAGCCGACGCGCAGCGTGTCGCCGACGCGCAGGCTCTCGGCCGCGGCGATGGAGCCGGGCTGGACCGAGATTTCCTGGCCGTTGGCAAGCGTCACGTAGAGACGCCAGCTCATGCCGGCGAACACCTTGTCGCGCAGCTTGGCCTCGATGCTGACCGCGCCATCGCCGAGCTTTATGTCCTCGGGCCTGATCATGAGCGTGGTGCGCTCGCCCGCGGACCGGCCGCCCTCATAGGGTAGGGCCGGCCCATCGACGGTCAACCGCACCCGACCGTCCGCGCCCACGACACAGTCGATCAGATTGGCCTCGCCGATGAAATCGGCCACGTAGCGCGAGTTGGGCGTGCGGTAGATGTCCTCGCCCGAGCCCAATTGCACGATATTGCCTTCGCTCATGACCGCGATACGGTCCGACATGACGAGCGCTTCTTCTTGATCGTGCGTCACGTAAACGAAGGTCAGGCCCAGCTTTTCGTGCAGGCGCTTCAATTCAACCTGCATGCGCTTTCGGAGCTTGAGATCCAGCGCACCCAAGGGCTCGTCCAAGAGCAGAACCTGGGGCCGGTTGACGATGGCGCGCGCAAGCGCCACGCGCTGCTGCTGGCCGCCCGAAAGCGCCTTGGGCATGCGCTCGGCATAGGCGCCCATGCCGACCATCTCGAGCGCCTCGGCGACCATGTTCTTGATCTCGGCTTGCGGCACGCGCCTTCGGCGCGGTCCAAAGGCTATGTTGTCGCCCACCGTCATGTGCGGGAACAGGGCATAGTTCTGGAAGACGGTGTTGACCGGCCGCTCATTGGGCGGCACGCCGATCACGGGCTTGCCATCGATGAGGATTTCGCCCTCGGTCGGATCGATGAACCCGGCGATGGAACGCAAGAGCGTGGTCTTGCCGCAGCCGCTCGGACCGAGGAGAGAGAGAAACTCGCCGCGCTGGATGTTGATGGACACGCCCGCCAGCGCCGTTACGGCACCGTAGCGCTTCACCAGGCCGCGGATCTCGATAAGGTCTTGTGACATGGGATACGCGGCCCCCGTGGATCCGTACAGGATCCGCGGGGGCCGGCCTCAAGTGAGGGGGCTTACTTGTTAACGACGCGCTTGTTCCAGTTCTCGACCACGCCGGACCGGACCTGGTTTACCTCGTCCCAATTGAAGACGACGAGGTTCTTGATCGAACCAGTCGGGCCCCACGGCATGCGGCTCTTTGCCTTGTCACTGAGCTGCACGCCCTTGACCATGGGCGCCACGTAGAGCGCCTCGCTCATGCACTTCGCGACGTCCGGGCTGAGAGCATGGTTGACGAACTTCTCCGCCGCGTCGCGCTTCTTCGTGCCTTCGACGATATGGATGCGGATGTCCGAGGACGACGCACCCTCCTTGGGCGGGATCCAAGAAATGGGCAAGCCCTTGTCGGCCAGACCCCAGGCGGCCGACGCATAGTGCGCGGCAATGATCGCCTCGCCGCTTTGCAGCGCCGCTTCGCCCTGACCCGAGGCGTCGAAATAATTCGCCACCTTGAGATCCTTCACCTTCGCCGTGCCCGGATCGAGGTTTGCCGGATTGCCGCCGAGCAGGCGATTCCAGTGGAGGAACAAGGGCACGCCGGCCGCGTTGGTCGGCGAGGGCATGGTGATCTTGCCCTCGTAGTCCTTGTTCCAGAGGTCCCACCAGGAGCTCGGGATGTTCTTCACTTCCTTCGTGTTGTAGGCGATGCCGACGGCGTAGTACCCGGCGCTCACGGCATAGATGGAGCCGTCCTTGCGCTTGTAAACACCCTCGTCGATCACATTGGCCAGGTTCGGAATCTTCTTCGGGTCGAGTGTCGCGATCGTACCGTCCGCCAGCGCCAATTCGGAGATACCGCCGTCGATGAAGGTGATATCAATGGCCGGATTGCCCTTCTGCTGGAGCAGCTTGGCCTTGTTCGCGGTGGAGACGCCCGGCTCGGGCGTGACCACGATGCCCGACGCCTTGGCGAAGGTGTCGAACATGCAGGTCTCGATCGTCTTACCCCATACGCCGCCGTAATGCGCGGCGACGATCTTTTCCTGGGCCATCGCGGGCGCGGCCACGGCCAAGCCGGCGACGATCCCAAATGCCAATACATGACGCATTGTGCGCTATCCTCCCTATTTGGTCTCCGGGCATCGCCCGAGCCAGTTGTTGCGCGATTTTATTGGGGCCGTTGTTCGACCCTCCTCGCAAAGCAGGCATTTTGGCGGGATCGCCCCGCCAAAGCAATACTGCCTATATGGCACTCTCCGGCGTCTCGTCGCCGCGCCTAGGGCACGCGCAACTCCATCAGCGGCACGTGCTGCTGGCAGCCATAGGTATCGCTCTCGCCCAGATCGTTTTGGCCAAGCGGCCGGCGGATCGTGACCTTGAAGGCATGGGCCTGTTCGAGCTCGAACAACGAGGTCACGTCCGTGGGCTTCAACGAAAGCGCGCGCGCGACCGATTCCCGCGTCAAAACCTTGCCGTCGCGCACGCGGCGAAAGCGTTCCGCGTCGCCCATCAGGATATCGAAGGTCAGACGATAGGGGCCGGCGTTCTTGCTGCGAACGATGACCGCCAATTCCGCAAGCGTGGTCATGGCTCAGACCGTCTCATGGTGAATGGGGAACATCTCGTGGGCGCCCGCCACCTTCATCAGGTGATAGGCCGAGAACACATAGGCCGGGCCGACCGAGAAATCCGAGGGCGAATAGGGAAATGCCATATTGCCCGAGGTGTTGATTTGTCCCTCGTAGTGAACGTGAAGCAAACCGCCGCTCAGATGATGGCAAGCAGCGAGCGCGATTTCGGCGTCGTCCGCAAGGACTTCCATGACCAGGCCGAGTTCGTGCGAGGTGATCGATTTTTGCGGCTCAAGGCCCTTCATCACGCCATCGCGGCCATAGACGTGAAAATTAACCCGGATCGCGTGCGGTTTCATGTACGAGACGACTTCTTCATGCGCTGCGCGCAGAATTGAGTCGATGCGCTTGATCATCGTCGGGCAGCGCACGCCGGCGATGCAGATCGCGCGGTGGCCGATGCGCTTGGCGCCCTCGAGCTTCACCCAATAATCGCTCTCGGGCATAAATCGTGCGCCGGAGACGCGCACGCGGCGGTCACTCGATTGCTCGAATTTGCAATTCGACAGATCGACCGCGAATCCAGGGCCTTGCTGGTGAATCGGATTTTCCCGCTCGTAGAGCGTGTGCGCCGCGACCGAGGTGAGAGAGGCGCGGCGTTGGTCGCTGCCGGGCTCGAGCTCGAAGGACTCGGGGCCGAGAAAACCCAGCATCACGTCCATGGCGAACGGGACCGCCGAGAACGCGCCGCATTCGAGGATCTTGCCCATATGCATGGCCAAGCCCTTGTCGCCGCCGCGCGCAATGGGAAAGGCCGCGATCGCCGCATCATCGCAGGCGCGGCCCGCGATCACGATCTCCGCGCCATCGTCGAGCGCCTTACCGATGGGCTCGAAGCCCATCTGGGCGACGATATGGGACGAAGAATCCACCAGGTCATCCGTCAGCGCGAACCCGGCCTCAAAATCGCGAATCTCGCCCTTGGCGATCGCCTGCTTGATTCGGCCCTTCGGAATATCGGCATAGATGCGCGCGAGCTTAACCTTATTGAGACGCTGCTCGCGCACGATCTCGCGCACGATCTCGACCATCATATCGACCTGCACGTTCGAGCCCGAGCCGCCGGCGCTGCCGACGACCAGCGGCACGCCCGCGGCCCGGCTGGCGGCGATGAGCTGGGAGAGTTCCTTCTTGTATCCAAAGCGCGAGACGAGGAACTCGCCCGAGCCGAGATAGTGCGGTCCTGGGTCGGTTGAACCCGAATCGACCGCGATCACGTCGGGTTCAAACGCCAAGCCACGCTTCAGCGCCGCCTCGCCGAAGCCGTAGCCAAGCGAGCCCGTGGGCGCAAGGACCGTGATCGGTTTCATGACTTACTCCTCAAGGCTCGCGATCGCCAATTTCCAAATCACTGATTTCGAGGTCGCGAATTTCTAGGTCAGCGTGTAGCCGCCATCCACGGTCAGCAAGGCCCCCGTGGCATAAGCGTTGGACATGAGAAACAGGATGGCGTCGGCGATTTCTCCGACCTCCCCCAAGCGCTTCACGCCTTGGGCCGATATCAGGCGCGCCCATTGCTCCTTGCGGCTTTCGGGTATCTTGTCGGTGCCGTGCGAGGCGATGAAACCCGGCACGACGATATTCACGCGCACCGGCGCGAGTTCCATCGCCAGCACGCGCGCGAGCGATTCGAGCGCCCCCGCAGCCGCCGAGGAAGCCGCGTAGCCCGGAATCGCCTTGCGCGGCATGGTGCTCGACACGAAGACAATGGAGCCGCCGGGCCGGAGCTTGGGTGCGCCATGGCGCGCGACGAAGCAATGCGACCAGAACCGATTGGTCATCACTCTTTGTATCGTCGCCAAATCCATGTCGAGAAAACGCCCGAAGCGCGCCGACATGGCCGCGTCCTCCGCCGCCGGCACGAAGGTCGATAGGTGATCGAACGGCGCCATTTCGGCGAACAATGCCTTCACCGCCGCCTCGTCGGTCGCGTCCACTTGATGGCGACCGACGACGCCCGGCAAGCCCGAGGTCGCGTTTTCGAGCCGTTCGAGAGAGCGACTGGCGAGCACCAATTCCGCGCCTTCCGCACCTAGGCGTTTCGCGGTTTCGAGGCCGATACCCGCCGAGGCGCCGATCAGGACCGCGCGCTGCCCGTGAAAGCGCACGGCGCTACTCGATGACCGCCGCGACTTCAAAAGTCGAGGGAACGGGGGGCGAGGTGAAATACTTCTTCGTCATCGCCTCGCGGCCGCGAGTCTGTTCGGGACTGGAGACGTTATTTTTCTGGGCGTCCTCGCTTTCCCAGATCGTGACCGACAAATACTGGCCGGTCGCGCGATCGACCAGCATGATCGCCTTCTCCATGCCCGACTTGCGATAGGGCGCGAGGTGCACGCGCCATTCGGCGATGGCCTCGTCCATGACTTCCTTCTTGATACCCGTGCTCATGACGCGCGCAAATCGAGGCATGGTTTTTTCCTTCTCTATTTTCCGACTCTATTTTCCGGAATTTTCGGCGCACGCTGCGGCCTCCTCGACCGATGCGTCCCGGGCTTCGGAATCACGATAGCGGTAAACCAGTGTTCTTGGCCAGATGCAAGACCAGGATCGACCATTACGGACGCTCTTTCGCCCAAGACCGAGGCTCGCGCCGAGAGCCGCCCCTGGTTAGGATAGCGAAACGGAAAATGGGGGCCGATTATGACGGGACGGGTGGAGAAGCGGCTGAAGGAGCTCGGCATCGAACTGCCGACGGCGTCCTCCTCGCTCGGCAATTACGTGCCGTATGTGAAGACCGGCGATCTGGTGTGGTCGGTTCAGGCCCCGCTGGTCAACGGCAAGGCCGTGTACACGGGACGCGTCGGCGCGGAAGTCACCGTCGAGAACGCGCAAAAATGCGCGCGTCTGGTGGCGATCAATATTCTCGGCCAATTGCGCCATGCCTGCGACGGCGATCTCGATCGCGTTCGCCGCTGCATCCGTGTCGGCGGTTTCATCAATGTCGCGCCCGGATTCACCGCGCACAGCCAGGTCATGAACGGCGCCTCGGACCTGATCGTCGCCGTGCTCGGCGAAGCGGGCAAGCACACGCGCTTCGCCCTCGGCTTGGCTTCACTGCCGATCGACATGACCATCAATATCGAGGCGATTTTCGAAATCGCCCCGCCCGGAAGACGTGCGACCGCGAGACCCGCTTCGCGGG